>NZ_JASY01000006.1:0-204378 GCF_000735715.2 Flavobacterium chungangense LMG 26729 | reverse complement strand
CTTGATAATAGGCATTAAATCCTTAATTACTATTCTGAAGCTTATTCAATAAAACTGACAAAGTCCTAATCAGGGCATAAGTAGCAAACTTTGATAGAAGAGAAGGTTCACTTTGTCAGTTTGGTTGTTGATTAAAATTACTTTAAATCTTCCTAACAAATCTAAAGGATGGAAGCGGCATCCTTTTTTGGCTTTTTCTGCCAAAAAAGATATAGCTGACAGCAGGAAATAGCTCCTGAAAAAATTGAATTTAAATTGAAACTCGTAATTTTGTAAAATGGAAGCACCTTTAGCAGAACGCATTCGTCCACAGAAATTAGAAGACTACATTAGTCAAAATCATTTGGTTGGGCCAAACGGATCTTTAACACAACAAATTTCGAAGGGAATTATTCCGTCGTTAATATTCTGGGGGCCACCGGGAACCGGAAAAACTACTCTTGCTCAAATTATCGCACAAGAATCCAAACGCCCTTTTTATATTTTGAGTGCAATAAATTCAGGAGTGAAAGACATTCGGGATGTTATTGAAAAAGCAAAACAAAGCGGTGGCTTATTCACAGCTAAAAATCCAATTTTGTTTATTGATGAGATTCATCGATTCAGTAAATCGCAACAAGATTCACTTTTGGCTGCTGTCGAAAAAGGCTGGATTACATTAATTGGTGCAACGACAGAAAACCCCAGTTTTGAAGTGATTCCTGCCTTATTATCACGTTGTCAGGTTTATATTTTAAATGCTTTTACAAAAACCGACTTAGAAGCTTTACTGCATCGTGCCATGAAAACGGATACCGAATTGGTTACCAAAAATATTACTCTAAAAGAAACCGAAGGACTTCTAAGATTATCTGGCGGAGATGGCCGAAAACTATTAAATATTTTTGAGTTGGTAGTTAACGCTTCTGACAGCAATGAAATCATTATTACAAACGATAGGGTTTTTAAACTTGTTCAGCAAAACACTGTTTTGTATGACAAAACCGGAGAACAGCATTATGACATTGTTTCTGCCTTTATAAAATCAATTCGTGGAAGCGATCCAAATGGCGCTGTTTACTGGCTCGCCCGAATGATCGAAGGCGGTGAAGATGTTAAATTTATTGCCCGAAGAATGTTGATTTTATCAAGTGAAGATATTGGAAACGCCAATCCTACTGCCTTCATTATGGCAAACAATACCTTTCAGGCAGTTTCTACAATTGGTTATCCTGAAAGCAGGATTATATTAAGCCAATGCGCTATTTATCTGGCCACCTCACCTAAAAGTAACGCATCTTACATGGCTATTGGAAATGCACAGCAATTGGTAAAACAAACCGGTGACCTGCCTGTTCCGATTCATTTGCGCAATGCTCCAACAAAACTAATGAAAGAATTAGGTTATGGTGAAGACTATAAATATTCGCATGATTATGCCAATAACTTTGCCGAACAGGAATTTTTGCCTGATGCTATAAAAGAAACGGTTCTTTATAATCCAGGTCATAACTCAAGAGAGAATAGTAACCGTGAATTTTTAAAGAACCGTTGGAAAGATAAATATGGTTATTAAACCAAATTATATTTAAAATTTAACTGAAACTTTTTCAGAAACTAATTTATCATTTTGATAATATTCAAAAAACCACTGATTATCTTTTGAATTCAAAGTTCCCTGAACACCATCTTTTATTGCTATGTATGAATCCGGACGGGAGGTTTTAAGTAATTTCATAACCACTTTTGGTGTTTTATCAATTAATTGATATCCATTTTCAGTTGGTTGTGCATACAATAAATTTGGATCAGAAACATCTGCAATTGGTGTAGCAACTTGCGTAGAAACTGAACTTGCAGTAACTGTCTGGGCATTCACAGCAACATTTGAAGCAACTCCAGAAGTTATTATTGCAGTTTTTCCACTATACTTGTAATTCAAACCATATACAGATATAAACGCCATATCTAATGATTCACGATAGGCTGTTTCATATTCTTTCTCTTTGCTTTTGCCGGTTTCAGAAGTATGAACTACTTTTCCGTAACAATCTTTAAATTCTACAAAAAGTTTTGTTACTAAAAATGCATTGTCTCTTTTTACATCAGCATACAACAAATCACAGCGATTACCATATTCAGCTGGAATCTGTTCATTTTCATAAAAAGCCTGAAAACCTGCTTTTATTAAATTTGCCTTTGTCATAGTTGACAGCCTGTATGGGTTGATCCCTTTTGCAAAATCAAATTTAATAGGCACAATAACAGCTTTATAATCATTAATTGATTGAGAAAAACCTAAAGCAGAAATAAAAAGTGTTATTAAAATAAGTTTAATTTTCATATATGTAAAATTTATTTGTTAGCGGTCACATATCGTATCACCTATATTTATTAAGGTTTACGACAACTTGTTATAATGGCGATTTTCGTAATTATAAATACTTTTTGAGTTCTAATAAATGATTAACTTGTTTAATATTATCCGGAGCTTGAATTCTTTTATCATTAAAAAAGATAGCATCTAATCCTGCATTCAGGGCACCGTTAACATCAGCATCAAGACAATCACCTATCATAATACAATTTTCTTTCGAAGCATTGGCCGAATTAATTGCATAATCAAAGATAATACTATTTGGCTTTTTTACACCTGCCAGTTCTGAATTTGTAATTGTACTAAAATAATCACGCAAAGCTGCATTGTTTATTTTTTTTTCCTGAACAGTAGCAAATCCATTTGTTATGATGTGTAATTTATACTTTGATTTTAAATAGTCTAAAATCTCAATCGTCCCATCAAAAAGATGATTATTTTCTGTCAGAAATTCTATATAATCATTCGCAATCTGATCAATATCTGCATCAGAAATAACAATATTTAAGGCATCGAAAGAAAACTTTAATCTGTTGTAACGCAATTCTAAATGAGTAATTGCATCATTTTGATATAATTTCCAACAGGCCTGATTTATCGGAATATATTTTTGGATAAAATCCTGACATTTGATTTCAGGAAATTTGCTTTTAAAAATTCGGTCAAAAGCCATTTCTGAATTTCGGTCAAAATCCCAAAGTGTATGGTCTAAGTCAAAAAATATATCAGTAATATTTGTATGCATGGTTTATAAAATTCCTTCATCTACAAAACTATAATATTTTGTTTCAGTAATAATCACATGATCCAAAACTTTAACATCTAAACTATCTCCTGCCATTTTTAATTTTTTGGTAATGTGTTTATCTGCATCACTTGGAATCAAAGTGCCAGAAGGATGATTATGGCATAAAATTAACCCTGTAGCACCCGATTCTAGTGCTAATTTAAAGACCAGACGAACATCAACAATAGTTCCGGAAATACCTCCCTTACTTAATTGAGATTTTAAAATAACTTTATTTGAATTATTCAGAAAAAGCACCCAAAATTCCTCATGAGGAAGTTCACCAATGACAGGCTGCATGATTTCAAAAACCAACTTACTGGATGTGATTTTTGTTAATTCAACTGAATCCTCTGCCCTACGTCTTCTGCCCAATTCTAATGCTGCAATAATAGTAATAGCTTTAGCCTCACCTATTCCTTTAAAATCTATCAATTGGGGAATAGACATTTTGCCTAACGAATTCAGGGTATCCACACTTGCCAAAATTCTTTTACTAAGATCTACTGCTGATTCATTCCGGCTACCGGAGCCAATCAAAATGGCAATTAATTCGGCATCACTCAAAGCATTTTTGCCTTTCAGCATTAGTTTTTCACGTGGACGGTCGTCTTCTGACCAGTTTGTAATAGGAAAATGTGCTACTTCCATTCAGGGCTATATATTAAATAATGTTCTTGCTCATACAAATACTATTTGTAAGGCCTACATAAGGTTCATAATTTTCAATTATTTCGAAACCCATTTTTTGATACAGATTAATTGCTTCCAGTTGCTTATACAAAGTTTCTAAAATCAACATCTTAAAACCTTGTTCAATTGCTTTACTTTCAACCTCCTTAATAATGCGCTGAGCTATTCCTAACCCTCTTCCTTCTGGTAAAACAAACATTCTTTTCAATTCGGCAGCAGTTTCATGATACTTTTTAAAACAGCCACAACCCACCGCTTTATCATCTAAATAAACGATAACCACATTTGGATTGAATTCAATTACGTTATTACCCCAATAATCCGTTTTTAATTCAGGATAGCGTTCCCACAAAAAAGTATCAAAGGTGTTGTATAAAAATATGAAATCAGGATTTTCGCTTGTTGTATGAACAACTTTAATTTTTTCAGGCATATAGTTTTATCAATATTTTCAAAAATAAGAAAAATCATTCATTAAAATGCATTTGCTATTCTGATAATCCTTAATTTTAAAACAAAAAAATGAAATTCAACTATATCTTTTTAATCATGATTTGCCTTTTTTCTTGTAATCAAAAAGAAAACAGCAATTTAGCTATTAAAAACAACAACCCTGTCGTAAAAACTTTCGAAGAAAAACTTTCAGAAGCGGCAATATCTATAATTGACCCTTCGATAGATTATGATCCAACTTATTTTGCAATAGAATACCCAAATGGAGACATCCCGGTAAATAAAGGTGTTTGCACCGATGTTGTTATTCGTAGCTATCGAAAATTAGATATTGATTTACAAAAAGAAGTACATGAAGACATGATCGAAAATTTCTCTAAATATCCAAACTTAAAAAAGTGGGGAATGACCCAGACCGATACCAACATAGATCATCGCAGAGTTCCTAATCTAGAAGTTTTCTTTGAAAGAAAAGGAACAAAACTACCTGTTTCTGAAGATGCAAGAGATTATAAAACAGGAGAAATTGTAACCTGGATGATTAATGGAAAGTTACCTCATATTGGAATTATCACAAATAAAAAATCAGAAGACGGTAAACGAAATCTTATTGTTCATAATGTTGGTGGCGGTCAGGTTTTGGAAGACTGTTTGTTTGAGTATAAGATTGTGGGACACTTTAAATACGAAGGGGCTTCAAATTAGAGAATGTGTCAATTAGATAATTTTAAAAAAAATGCCAACTGCATAGCAATTGGCACATTATCAAATTATCTGATTAACGAATTAATTTACTCAATCAAGGTCTTAACTTCATCGAAATTCAAACCTCCATAATTACCTGAACTCATCAAAAGCAAGGCTGAATTGTCCAGATTTAAATTGAATAGATATTCTTTGAATTCCGCTGGATTGGTATAAATAATCAAATCTTCCCTATTGAAAGAACTTGCGATTTGTTCGTAAGTCACTTCTTCTAATTGTTTAATTTTTACAGCATCAGGTGAGTAAAACACAACAGCAACATCAGCATACTCTAGTGCACCCTCATATTCTTTCAGAAATTCGGCATTTAAACTGCTGTAAGTATGAAGTTCTAAACAAGCTACTAAAGTTCTGTTTGGATATTGCTCTTTTACTGCTTTTGTAGTTGCAGCTACTTTACTTGGTGAATGAGCAAAATCTTTATAGGCGACTTTTCCTTTTCCTTCAGCGATTTTTTCTAAACGTTTTGAAGCTCCTTTAAAACTTGCAATTGCTTCGTAAAAATCGGCTTCGTCAACACCCATATTCTGACAAATCCATTTTGCTCCGGCAAGATTATTTAAGTTATGTGCTCCGAAAACTTCGATTGGCATATTACCTTCAGGGGTTTTTAATAACGTTACACCATCGCTTACCGAATATTCCGGCGTATGATAAGGAAGTTTACGAATTGGATTTGTTGCGGCCTCAGAAACACGTTTTACTTCAGAGTCATTTTCGTTGTAAACCAAAATTCCGCCATTTGTAATTTTAGAAATAAAAATTTCAAACTGTTCTACATAATTTTCATAGGTTGGAAACACATTGATATGATCCCAGGCAATCCCTGAAATTAAAGCAATATTAGGCTGATATAAATGAAATTTAGGGCGACGGTCAATTGGAGAAGACAAATATTCATCTCCTTCTAAAACCATAAAATCATTTTCTTCTGTTAAATGCACCATGGTATCAAAACCTTCTAACTGTGCTCCCACCATATAATCAACCTCAATATTATGATAATGCATTACGTGCAAAATCATCGAAGTAATTGTCGTTTTTCCATGAGAACCACCAATTACAACACGGGTTTTATTTTTAGACTGTTCGTATAAAAATTCTGGATACGAATAAATCTTCAAACCTAATTCCTGTGCTATTAATAACTCAGGATTGTCTGCTTTGGCATGCATTCCTAAAATTACTGCTTCAATATCGGCAGTAATTTTTTCAGGAAACCATCCCATTTCTGCAGGAAGAATTCCTTTTTTTTCTAATCTTGATTTTGAAGGTTCAAAAATTGCATCATCGCTTCCTGTAACCTGATATCCTTTGTTATGCAACGCTAATGCTAAATTGTGCATCGCACTTCCGCCTATGGCGATGAAATGTGTTTTCATTTAAAATTTCAATTTTTAAGTTCTAAATCCTAATTGTTTTCAGAATTCAGTATTTGAGATTTGATTATTTCGAGTCAAATTTTCGTTTTAATTCATGAGCTTTTTTAGGCTCTTTTAATTTGTTCAAATATAAATTATATAATTTTTGAAATGTAACTTTTGAATTGCCAATTTCATGTGCTTTTTTATAATTTTTTTCGGCCGAATCGTATCTTTTAAAATATTCTTCGATTCTTCCTTTGGACAAATAGCCGTCAACAGGCGAAATTTTCGCCAGTTCATTTGAATAGGATATTGCCTTTGATTCGCTTCCGCCTAAAATTCCGGGCAGCTGTAGATAAATTTCAATCAAAGCCCATCGGGCAGGAATGTGTTTTTGATTGAGACTAATCGCTTTTTCAAAAGCTTCTATCATATCATCTACCATTCCAAAAGCCTTTATTTTATTAACTTCATTGGCTCTCATCGCCAGGCAGCCTCCAAATTTATAAAAATAATCAGCCTCAGCAGGTTTTAACTCTTTCAGTTTTTTGAAATATTCGGCTCCCTTCATCCATGATTTCTGATAAGCTGCAATTTCACCCAAGTATTCAAGAGTTTTTATATCTGAGGGTCTGGTTTTTAAAATTCCTTCAAAAAGAATTTGGGCTTCGTCGTATTTTTTAGCATGAAATAATTTTTCAGCTTTTTCAAAATTTGATTGTGACCAAATCAAAATTGGTACTAGCAAAAAAAGAAGCTGCAGAAGTTTTTTCATAACTCAAAAATAAGGAATTATAAAATGTATATTTTGCTTTTAGATATAAATTAGTAATTTGTACGAAAATTATTTACTACTCTCCCAACCTTTTTTAGAAAAAGATACTCTATATAAGAAAACCCACTTATGAAAAATATACTATTTGCCTTCCTTTTATTTTCAACAGTCATTTTTGCACAACAAAATAATAAAAAATGGGACAAAGTTATTGCTTTTGAAAAAGAAGGTAAGGTCAAATCGGCCAGTGAAATAGTTTCAGGAATTTATAAAAAAGCAGTTTCAGAAAAAGATGAAGTGCAAATGATAAAATGTTTTTTTTATCATTCAAAATACCTATTGGTTATTGATGAAAATGCCCAAAACAAAATTCTTAATAATCTTAAAACGGATATTGGCCGGGTTTCAATTCCATCAAAAGCAATTTTGAACTTAATTTATGCAAAATGTCTAAATGATTATTTTAAAAGAAACGAATATAAAATCAGGCAAAGAACTAATATTGAAATTCTTGATGAAGACTTTCTAACCTGGACAGAAAAAAACTTTATTTCCCAAATAAACCAAGCTGTCAAAAGAACGCTAGAAAATGAAAGTGCTCTAAAAAATACGCCTCTGACAAAATATGAATTGATATTTGATTATCCTTCTTCCGCAGAATTCAAAACTGAAAATTTGCTTAATTATATAGTAAACGAAAGCATTGGCATTTATACTCAAAAATTACGTAATTGGGAAATTTCGAAAAGTGCCTTTATACCACATAAAAAAGATTTCCTTGGCAATTCTGAGAGTTTTACAAAACTAAATTTAGATTTTATAACAAATGAAAACCTTCATCTTGTAATTTCTTTATATCAAAAAAAAGAAAGCAACAATCCAACTTCGGAGAATCAATTTGAACGCTTACTTTTCTGCAAAATGTTTTTATTTGGTTTTGACAATGATTATTTGAACGCGCTTAACAAACTTCAAAAACAAGCGGAAGACAAAATATTAATTCAAAAAATTCAACTTGAAAAAATACAACGTTTGTTGTCGTCGGCATCGAAAAATGTAAATCCAGATTATAACACCAAAGCTGTAGCGATATTGGACAGCATTATAGCAGTCAGCAATAGATCCAACGCCTACAAAACTGCAATAAATCAAAAACAAATCCTGCTTTCAAAATCGATAAATGTTCAGGCTCAAAAGTACACTTACAGCAATGAAAATACGCGTGTTTTTATTCAATACAAAAATGTAGAGGAACTTAAGATTTCTTTCTATAAAATCGACCAGAAAAAAGCACAATTTTTCAGCAAATATGAAAAATCAAAAGATACTGAGGCAGAAGAAATTACAAATAGTAAACAGCCTGAAGTTTCGGAAACTTATCAATTAAAAAATAAAAAAGATTATTTTGAGCATTCTACAGAAGTATTGCTGCCACATTTAAAAACAGGTTCTTATCTTGTTAGTTTTGAAAGTGAAAGTGATGCAAAAAATCAGAAAGCGTTTGCATATGAAACTATTACCGTATCAAATCTTTCGATTACGGCATCAGAAAGTAATTTGACAGAAATCTATCAGGTTTTAGATCGAAAAACAGGAAAACCATTGGAAAATGTAGTGATAAATTCGCCAAGATTTTCTGCTAAAACGAATCAAAACGGAATAGCTTCCTATAAAAAATCAAACAACAACCGTAATTACGAAACGATTCAATTCTCTTTAGAAAATGATACTATTTCATTCAACAGCAATTACCTCTCAAGAAGCGATATTTATAAGGAAAAAAAAGCGGATAATTTAAAAGGAAAAGTATGTTTCATTCTGGATCGCGCCATTTATCGTCCGGGTCAGACTGTATATTTTAAAGGAATTGCAATTCAGAAAAACAACGAAAAAACAAACGTAGTTACAAATACCGGTTTTAGAGTTATTGTGGAAGATGCAGATTACAATGAAATCAAAAACCTGGAAATGACGACAAATGAATTTGGCTCCTTTTCGGGAGAATTTATTCTGCCTAAAACCGGATTAACCGGCTCTTTTAAAATTAAGGCTATAAAACCTATAAATTATGATAAGGACGAACGTTATAACAAAGAGCGAACAGAAAATTCATTTTGGAATAAAGTAGATTTTGAATATTCACAAACCGATTTTAAAGTTGAAGAATACAAACGTCCAAAATTTGAAATCAAATTTGATCCTAAAAAAGAGACTTTCCAGGTTAATCAATCTGTAAAAATAAAAGGTTCTGCCAAAGCTTTTGCAGGAAGTACTATTTCCGATGCTGAAGTAAGTTATATCGTTACACGTTATACGAGTTATGCCCGAAATTATTACGGTAGAGAAGATGAGGAAGAAATTGCTGATGGCGAAACAAAGACCGATGCTTCAGGTAAATTTGTGATTGATTTTACAGCTTTGCCTGACGAAGATACACCAAAAGAAAATTTACCAATTTTCACTTATGAAATTGAAGTTACGGTAACTGACATTAATGGCGAAACGCACGATTCTAAAACTACTGTAAAAGTAGGTTATCACGATTTGATTTTAGAAGCCGCGCTTCCTAATAAAATTCAGACCAAAGATAAAAATGAAATTATACTGACCAGCACAAACCTAAATGAGGAATTTAAAGTTGCAAAAGGTGAAGTGAAAATATACTATGTCCGTCCGTTTTTAAACAAATTTAAAACAAGGGATTTCGAGAATCCAGAAATCGAAACAATATCAGATCAGGATTTTGAAAGACTATTTGCTTACGAAATTACGGGAAAAGAATTATTAACGACTCCAAAAGAAATTTTACTCTATTCCAAAAAAGTGGATACTGAAAAAGACAAAACTATTCCACTTGACTTTATTTCAAATTATAAATCCGGATTATATAAAGTCGTTTTTAGTGCCCGGGACAGTTTCAACAATCCAATTGAAACAACTACCGATTTTGAGCTTACGCAAAACAAAGACAAGTTTAATCCAGGCAAATTATTTTCGGCGCAACAAATGAATACCGATCCAAAAAAAGATGGTTTTGTTCAGCTGAAAATTACTTCGCCAATTTCAGAACTTTATATTACAACTGCAGGAAATTATAAAAATGAATTATATTTTGAAGAAACAAATCACCTTCAAAACCATGAAACTATTGTTAAAATTCCACTTAAATCAGAATTTGAAAAAAAATTAAAAATAAGATTGGAAAGCATTTTTGAAAATCAGGTTTTCAATGATGAATTAGAAGTTATGCTAAAAACTGAAACGCCAAAATTAGAATGGAAAGCAGAAACTTTTAGAAGTAAAATCGAACCGGGAAGCAACGAAAAGTGGTCTTTTCAATTAAAAGCCAGCAACACAAAAAAAGAGGCCGAAATTTTAGCTTCTATGTATGACAGTTCTTTAGATAAATTTACGACACAAGACTGGAGCAGTCCTGAATTTTATGAATACAATTACAATTCGGCTAACAGAAAAACGACATTCGGTTTTGATCGAATCTATAAAACAATACCAAATCTAAATGCTTACTTCCCTAAAATTCAGTATAGCAGTGAATCAACAAATTTAATTTGGTTTGGATTCGATTTTAATACTCCAAATGCTACTTATCTTCAAACCCAATATTTAAAACAACTGGATAAAAAAATAGAAAAACCGGCAAATGCTAAAATGATTTCAGGAATTCTCACTGACGAAACCGGTTTACCAATTCCTGGTGCTTCAATAACTATAAAAGGAACAAAACGAACATCTGCTTCAGATTTTGATGGCTATTATGAAATTGAAGCCGTAATTGGCGAAGAACTAATTTTCTCCTTCCTTGGCTTTAAAACAATTTCTGCAATTGTGACAAATACAAAAACTATAAATCAAACTTTTGAAAATGACTCAAGTGAACTCAAGGAAGTTGTAGTTGTTGGCTATGGCACCCAGAAAAAACAATCTCTTACGGGCGCTATAATGCAAGTCAAAGCAGAAATTACTTCCGCTAATGCTGACACGTTAACGATGCTTTCCGGAGTGGCTGCAGGAGTAGAAATTGTATCAAATGATGAAAACAATCCGGAATATTATTTTAGAACAAGTAAAATAAAATTTATCCCAGGCAAAAAAATTATCAGCGGACTTACTAATATGGTTATTGATGAATCCATATTATATATCATCGATGGAAAAATAGTAACTGTTGAAGAATTTAAAAAACTAAATCCAACAGATATTTTAGATATGGCAGTTGTAAAAGATGAAGAGGCAAAAGCCAGTTACGGAGTTAAAGGCGAACACGGAGTCGTTATTATCACAACAAAAAAAGCCTTAGAAGAATTAACACAAGTAAAAGCCAGAAAAAATCTTTCTGAAACCGCTTTCTTTTTACCTCATTTGAAAACCGATGCTAAGGGAAATGTAAGTTTCAACTTTACTTCTCCTGAAGCTCTCACCGCCTGGAAATTGCGTTTATTGGCACATAATAAAGATGCGGTTTCCGGTTATTTAGAGAAAAGCGTCATTACACAAAAAGAATTGATGGTTTTGCCGAATTTCCCTCGTTTCCTTAGAGAAAAAGATACGATTGTAATCAGTGCCAAAATTTCAAATGTTACCACCGAAGCAAAAACCGGAATAGCCAGTTTACAATTCTTTGACGCTGTAACCATGCAACAAATTGATGCCAAAATGCTGAATACGAATAACATTAAAAACTTTACCATTTCAGCTTATGGTAACACAACAGCAAACTGGACCATTACAATTCCTGAAGGTTTACAAGGCGTTCAATATCGAATTGTAGCCAAATCAGGTAATTTCTCTGATGGAGAAGAAAACATCCTTCCAGTCCTAACTAACAATATGCTTGTTACCGAAAGTATTCCGGTTTGGGTACGTGAAAACTCAGTAAAAGAATACACTTTTGAAAATTTAAAAAATAATACTTCAAGCACTTTAAGAAATCACCAATTCACACTGGAATATACGTCAAACCCAACCTGGATTGCCATTCAGTCATTACCTTATTTGATGGAATATGAACACGAATGTGCCGAACAGACTTTTGCCCGTTTTTATGCAAATGCACTCGCTTCTGAAATCATTTCGAGCAATCCTAAAATCGCAACTGTTTTTGAAGACTGGAGAAAAAATGGAAAACTGAATTCCAAGTTAGAAGAAAACGAAGAATTAAAATCGATTATTCTGGCAGAAACACCATGGCTGAATGATGCTGCACAAAGCGAAGAGGAAAAGAAAAAGAATCTGGCTCTTTTGTTTGATTTAGAAAAAATGAAAACATCGCAGGAAGCTACTTTTGAAAAACTAAAAAAGAAACAAAACAGCTCCGGAGGTTTTCCATGGTTTGAAGGTGGCGATGAAAGCGAATATATTACCAGACATATTTTGGCAGGTTTAGGACATTTATCAAAACTGAGTAAAGATGAAAGCAATGTTTCTAAAATGGATGAGATTGCTAAAACCGGAATTCCGTATTTAGATCAAAAGTTTTTAGAATACTATAAAACGAGAACCCGTAACTTAAAAAAAGGGGACAAATTATTATGGTTCAATCCGTATTCTGATTTGCATTATCTCTACACCAGAAGTTTTTATTTAGAGAAATATCCGCTTTCAGATACTTTAAAAAAAGCAACGAAATTATATCTGGAAACTGCTAAAAAAGAGTGGCTGAATTATTCCATTTACGAAAAAGGTCTGGCTACATTGACTTTAAATCGTTTTGGAGAAAAAGAAATGGCCAAAACAATTATCGAAAGTCTGAAAGAAACTGCCTCCAATAACGAAGACTGGGGTATGTACTGGATTGCCAACAAAGCAGGCTGGTACTGGTATCAGGCTCCAATTGAAACTCAGGCATTATTGATTGAGGCTTTCGCCGAAGTGACGAACGACACAAAATCTGTTGATGCCATGAAAGTCTGGTTATTAAAAAACAAACAAACTAAAAACTGGCCAACGACAAAATCAACAACTGAAGCGATTTATGCTCTATTGATGCAGGGAACCGACTGGCTTTCTGTAAAGGACAATACATTTATTAAAATTGGGGATGAAAAAATCTTAACCAAAAAATTAGCTGAAAACGAAAAAGAAGCTGCAACCGGTTATATTAAAATGAACTGGAAAGCTGAAGAAGTAAAAAAAGAAATGGCTTCAGTAAAAATTGAGAATAAATCTAAAGTTGCAGGATTTGGAGGTCTCTACTGGCAGTATTTTGAAGATTTGGATAAAATCAAAAATAATTCAGGTCCGGTTTTATCAGTTTCAAAAGAATTGTATCTGAAGAAAAATACTTTGAAAGGTGATGAATTAGAAAAAATAACAACTAAAAATCAATTAAAAACCGGTGATCTGGTTACCGTACGATTAATTATTTCTGCAAAAGAAGACACTGAATACATTCATTTAAAAGATATGCGTGCTTCCTGCTTTGAACCTGTAAATGTACTTTCGGAATACCAATACAAAGACAGACTTGGTTATTATATGAGTACAAAAGATGCTGCGACTCACCTCTTCTTTGATCATATTAATAAAGGAACTTATGTTATTGAATACGACATCCGTGTCAATAACAGTGGTGAATTCTCAAATGGAATTACAACAATTCAAAGTATGTATGCTCCTAAATTTGCAAGTCATACTAAAGGAATTCGAGTGAAAGTAAATTAGTTAAAATTCTAAGAAGAAATTCCAAATTTCAAAAGAATGCAGTAAAGATTTTCCCCCCACGAATTTTATTTAATTAATTCGTGAATTCGTGGCGGAAAAAAAATCAAAAAGCCCGATAGATTTTAGGAATCTATCGGGCTTAATTTTATAATAAACTAAGGTTATTTTGTAATCGTCAATTCGTCGATAATGTTTTTAGCTCCGGCGTATTTGTCAATAATCCAAAGTACATAACGAATATCTACGTTGATTGTTCTTTGTAATTTAGAGTCAAAAATTACGTCTCCAGCCATGGCTTCGATGTTACCGTCAAAAGCGATTCCGATTAATTCTCCTTTTCCATTAAGAACGGGTGAACCAGAATTTCCTCCGGTGATATCATTATCCGTAAGGAAATTGATTGGCATGTAACCAGCTTTATCAGCATATTGTCCGTAATCTTTTGCTTTGTTTAATTCTAACAAACGAGCCGGTAAGTCAAATTCCTGATCTCCTGCTTTATACTTTTTCACCATACTCTCCATGGTAGTATAATTGTTGATTTTAGCATCATTACGAGGATCTGCAGGCAAAGCACGAACTTTTCCGTAAGTCAGTCTTAAAGTTGAATTTGCATCAGGATATTTTACTGTATTCAGTTTTGATTCTCTTAAACCTTCAACTAATACACGGTAAGCAGTTGCAAATCCGTCGTCAGCTTTTGCCTGATCATCTGTTTTAGTACGATATTTTGTTAGTAAATCAGTAGAGATAATATACAAAGGATCAAGTGGAAGAGCAGCCGGTTTTGGACTTGCTAAGTATTGTAAAATTTTTTCTTTAGAAGTAAAAAAACTTGTTTCAGTTGCTTTTGCTATATCAGCAGTAAAGTCACCGTTGTTAGCCGCTTTCATTTTAGCAATTTGTGGTGCCAAACCATATTCAGCTCCTTTTGCAGCATATAAATTTAATTGTGCCGTTAATACATCTTTTTCTAGCGGAGCATAAAATTCACCGTAGATATCTTCAACCATCGCGTTGATTTTCGGCAGCATTTCTGCTTTTTTAGCATCATTTTCTTTAGAGTATGCTATTAATGCATTTCCTAAATTGGCAGGCCCGGTTGCATACGCTGAAGTACGCAAAAGCTGAATCAGGTAATTATCGTGAGTCGCTTTTAAATTTGTTTCTCTGTAATAATCATTAATTGTTGGAATAACATTTTCATACTTTTCCTTATTTGCAGGTTTACTTGCCCACTCATAGAATTTATCTTCCTGTGCTGCTTTTATGTCTACTGTTCCTGCTTTTGTCAAGGCATCGATCATACCTTGACGGTTTTTCCAGTAATTGGCAGTCGAAGCATATTTTGAAGCATATTGTAAACGAACAGTTGCATCTTTATCCATATACTTTTTCATTTGGTCCATTCCGGTTTTTGCACCTTCAACCCAGGCAGGATAAGCATATTTTATGTTTTGTTCGATTCCGCCTGCAGGCATCCAACGGTTCGTTCTTCCCGGATACCCTAAAATCATGGCAAAATCATTTTCTTTTACTCCTTTAATGCTTACTGGCAGATAGTGTTTTGGCTGCAAAGGCACATTGTCTTTAGAATATTCTGCAGGATTTCCGTCTTTGTCAGCATATACTCTGAACATTGAGAAATCTCCTGTCTGACGAGGCCATTCCCAGTTGTCAGTGTCTCCTCCAAATTTACCCACACTTTCAGGAGGTGTTCCTACTAAACGAACATCTGTATAATCCTGATAAACGAAATAATAATATTCATTTCCCTGGAAGAAAGGACGAACAGAAACCGTATATTTTCCGCCTTCGTTATTTTCCTTTTCGATCAAAGCGATTTCCTGCTGAATGATTTTATTTCTTTCGGTCTCTGTCATTGTAGCATTCACTTTTGACAAAATTCTTTTTGAAACATCGTCCATACGCACAAAGAAACGAACGTACAGCGATTTTGGTTTCATCTCGGCACTTTTTTCTTTTGCCCAAAAACCATCTTTTAAATAGTTTTGCTCAGCAGTTGAAAGCTCGGCAATCGCGTCATAACCACAGTGGTGATTGGTTAAAACCAAACCGTTTTTAGAAACGATTTCAGCAGTACATCCTCCGTTAAACTGCACAATAGCATCTTTTAAACTGTGGTGATTAATGCTGTAAATTTCTTCGGCTGTCAATTGCAAGCCCATTTTCTGCATATCCCTGTGGTTCAGTCTTTCAATAAACATTAAGAACCACATTCCTTCGTCAGCTCTTACGGGAAAAGCCATAAGACACATCGTCAAGAATAAAATTATTTTTTTCATGTTATTTTGTTTAAGTCTTGCGAAGATAATTCATTTTCACAATCATAACACTCAATTTACATTGAAAATTAAATTCAACCTTCTCTTTTTACTACTTTTTTGCGGATTTAACATTTTATTAAAAACAAAAGGTGTCCTGCAGTACAGAACACCTTTTGAAAAATTTCAGTATTTTATTATTCATTCAGCATCTTCCAAAGCTTGTCTTTCAACTCTGTCAAACCTTGTTGTGCGACAGATGAAATAAACATATACGGAACATCTTTGAAGGATACATCCAATTCAGCTTTTAGTTCAGCTTTTAGTTCATCATCCAGCATATCGCATTTTGAGATGACCAAAAGACGTTCTTTGTCCAGCATTTCAGGATTGTATTTGGTTAATTCGTTCACCAGAATATCATATTCTGCTTTAATATCCGGCGTATCTACAGGAACTAAAAACAGTAAAGTCGAGTTACGCTCAATATGACGCAGGAAATAATGACCTAAGCCTTTACCTTCTGCTGCACCTTCAATAATTCCCGGAATATCTGCAATTACAAAAGACTGAAAATCTCTGTAAGCAACAATTCCAAGATTTGGTTTTAAAGTTGTAAATGGATAATCCGCTATTTTTGGTTTTGCTGAAGTCAGAACAGACAATAAAGTGGATTTTCCTGCATTTGGAAAACCAACCAATCCAACATCAGCCAAAACTTTAAGTTCCAGAATAACGTCCATTTCTAAACCAGGTAAACCAGGCTGAGCATAACGGGGCGTTTGGTTTGTAGAACTTCTAAAATGCCAGTTTCCTAAACCTCCTTTTCCTCCTTTTGCAAGAATTCTTTTTTCGCCGTGTTCAGTAACTTCAAAAAGTGTTTCTCCGGTTTCTTTGTCTTTTACAACAGTTCCCAACGGCACTTCTATAATTTTATCATCTCCATCAGCACCCGTACTACGGTCTCCACCTCCATCTCCACCGTGTCCGGCTTTAATGTGACGGGCAAATTTTAAATGAAATAGTGTCCAAAGACCTTTATTCCCCACTAAATAAACGTGTCCTCCACGTCCTCCGTCACCTCCGTCAGGACCTCCTTTTTCAATAAATTTCTCCCTATGTAAATGCGTAGATCCTTTTCCTCCTTTTCCGGATGAAACATATATCTTAACGTAATCTACAAAATTTCCTTCTGTCATTGTTTTGAATTTCAGATTTTAGATTTTTAGATTTTAGATTGAACTCAAACTAAAACGACTCTCTATCCTCTTATTATTATCTATATTTAATTGAAAGCTATAATTATAAGTCCGAGAACACTCCTAACTCATAATTTATAACTCATAACTCAATTTCTACTCTTTTAAAGCTTTTACTAACACTTTATCAATCTTCACGCCGTCCATATCGACAACTTCTAAGACGAATTTTTGCCAAATTAACTTTTCACCTTCTTTTGGAATATGCGAAAGCTCTGTCATGATCATACCGCTTACGGTATTTACTTCGTAATCGTTTGTTAATTCGTCTAATTCGAAATACGTTAAGAAATCGTGTAATGAATAATGTCCGTCTACTAGCCATGAACCGTCTTCTCTTTCTATAAGCTGAAATTCGTCTTTGTAAAATTCAGATGCGTCACCAACCAGCGCTTCAAGAATATCGTTCAGCGTAATCATTCCCTGAAAAATGCCATATTCATCAGAAACTAAGGCGTAATGAACGCCTGTTTTTTTGAAATTTTCCAAGGCCTTGTAAGCAGTGGTTTGTTCCATTAAATAAGGTGCATCCGTCATTATAGTAGCCAGATCAAAATTATCTTTTTCGATATTGGCAAAAATATTTTTTAAGGTTACAACCCCAACAATATCATCATAATTATCATTGTAAACCGGATAAACTGCATGCAAATCCTGAACTACCAATTCTTTAACTTTAGCTTTGTCTTCTTTCAAAGGGAGCATGTCTACTGACTTACGGTGTGTCATTAACGAGCTTACTTTACGGTCTCCAATGTGAAAAACACGCTCCACAATATCCTGCTCGATTTCCTGTACTTCGCCAACTTCTGTTCCTTCTTTGATGATTGCCTTGATTTCTTCCTCGGTAACTTTTCCGTCAGCAGTTGGTTTTATCTGAAAAACATTCAATAAAAAATCTGTTGAAGAGGTAAGCAGCCAGATAAACGGTGCCGTGATAATCGAAATCACTTTCATTGGCATGGCTACCATTTTGGCAATAGATTCCGGATAATTTAAACCAATTCGTTTTGGCAGTAATTCCCCTAAAACCAATGAGAAAAAAGTTAAAACAACAACCACAATTCCAACTGCAACTGAATGCGCGTAAGGTTTTAAAACTTCAAATCCGCTAACAAAGGTTTCGACATCCATTGTGATTTTATCCCCTGAATAAATACCCGTCAAAATTCCGATTAAGGTGATCCCGATTTGTACGGTTGATAAAAATTTGTTTGGAGAATTGGCTAAGTCGAGTGCTGTTTTAGCGCTTTTATTTCCTTTTTTTGCAGCAGTTTCAAGTCTGTTTTTTCTAGCCGAAATCAATGCAATTTCTGACATCGAGAAAACTCCGTTTAGTAGTATTAGAAAAAATATTATTAGTATTTCCAATTTGTGGCTTGTTCGTTATATAATAGTCGTTAATGTAATTTGTAACCCTGATCGTGTTATAGCCCAGATGGAAGAGAAAAGCCCGGAGCTAAAAAAACTAATTTTTCCTGCCAGAAAACAGCGACCGGCGGAAGCTCGTTTTATGGTTTGGAAAAATAGTTTTTTTAGCGTCCCGATAGCTATCGGGATTTCACGTACAGCTGGAAAAGCTTCTACAAATTATTTATAACTGACGTTAATCTTTCTGTAATTTCTTCAATTGTTCCGATACCGTTTACGGCATGAAATTTATTTTGCTCTTTATAATATCCAATTAGCGGAGCTGTTTTTTCGTTGTATTCCTGATATCTTACACGAATTTTTTCTTCGTCCTGATCATCAGCTCTTCCGCTTGTTTTTCCTCTTTCAAGCAAACGTGCTACCAAAATTTCGTCATCAGCTTCTAAAGCGATTGTTGCTGTCACACTAGACCCAATTGTTGGCAAAAATTTATCTAAAGCCTCTGCCTGATTGATTGTTCTTGGATAACCATCGAACAAAAATCCTGCTGTATCAGGGTGTTTCTTTACTTCATCAATTAACATTGCTGTTGTTACTTCGCAAGGAACCAATTCTCCATTGTCCATAAAAACTCTTGCTTTTTTACCTAGTTCAGTATCATTTTTTAAATTGAAACGAAAAATATCTCCTGTTGAAAGGTGTGTTAAATTGTATTTTTCTTTTAAAAATTCTGCCTGAGTTCCTTTTCCTGCTCCCGGCTTTCCAAATAAAACGATGTTAATCATAATGAATGTAATTGTTGTGACTCCTTGATTTTTAAGAAGTTTAAAATGAATATATAGTTGTGTTTGTTTAAAAATTATTCTGCTAACTTATAGATTTCGGGTAAATTTCTTCCTAAACCATCATAGTCAAGACCATAGCCCACAATGAATTTGTTTGGAATTCTGATTCCGACATAATCAATTTTGATGTCTTTTTTATAAGCTTCCGGCTTAAAGAACAAAGTTGCAATTTTAAAATGCTTTACATTTTGCTCCTTAAACTTATGTTTTAATTCTTCGATTGTGTTTCCTGTGTCGATAATATCTTCGATAATGACAACCGTTCTTCCTGAAAGATCCTGATTGATTCCGATTAATTCCTTAACCGAATTTGTACTTTCTGTTCCTTCATACGACGCCATTTTTATGAATGAAACTTCGCAGGGACTTTTATATTTTTTCAGAAAATCAGCGACAACCATAAATGCGCCATTCAAAACACCAACAAAAATGGGCGTATCATCTCCAAAATCATCTTCTACCTGCGCCACTATTTTAGATAAAGCGAAATCAATTTCTTTAGCCGAAATAAACGGAACAAATTGTTTATCGTGAAGTTGTATCATTATTTTTGTTCTTTAAAATAATGGACAAAGATACAGAATTACAACCAAACTGTAAGTATCTAAATTTTATAGTAACGGTACTTTTTTGAGAATGTTAAATATCAGTTAATATTTACAAACGGTTTCCAGCAACTATTTCAGAATTCATTAAATTGTTGTCTGACAAATATTTAATCTAAAATACCATGAAAACTGCCCTACAATTATTATCCATATCCTTATTAACTATAATAACAGCCTGCAATGGCCAGGTTAAAAAAGAAGAAAAAGAAGCTCTGGCAAAACAGCCGGGCAATGTTGTAAAAACTGCTATTGGAAATATTACACTTCCTCCGCCCTATGCAACAGAATCTAAATCCAAAAACAGTAAAGTTATAGGCTGGCCGGAAGGAAAAACACCAAAAGCACCTGAAGGTTTTACGGTTACAAAATTTGCCGACGGATTTGAGAACCCGCGTTGGTCTTACATCGGTCCAAACAATGACATTTTTGTTGTTGAAAGCGGCACAAGAACAAGCAAAAACCAAATTATAATTTTGCGTGACAAAGACAAAGACGGCGTTTTTGAAACCCGAGAAGTTTTTTTGACAGGCCTGGACAGGCCTTTGGGAATGCTTATTTTAAAAGACTTTTTTTATGTTGCAAATACGGACGGACTTTATCGTTATCCTTATACAAACGCTCCATTGAAATTAGAAACCAAGGGAGTCAAAATTGTTGAACTTCCGGCTGGCGGATACAACAATCACTGGACCAGAAGTCTGCTTGCCAATCCTGAAGGAACAAAAATTTATATAGGCGTAGGCTCAGGAAGTAATGTTGGAGAAAATGGTATGGATAAAGAAATTCGACGCGCTGCCATTTTAGAAATCAATCCTGACGGAACCGGCGAAAAAATTTATGCTGAAGGTCTTAGGAACCCAATGGGAATGGACTGGAATCCTGCCAATAAAAAAGAACTCTGGACCGCAGTCAATGAGCGTGATGAGCTGGGCGATGATCTAGTTCCGGATTATATTACAAGTGTAAAAAGAGGCGGTTTTTACGGATGGCCGTATTCTTATTTTGGAAACATTCCTGATCCGAGATTAAAAGGCGAACGTAAAGATTTAGTCGCAAAAGCAATTGTTCCTGACGTTCCGGTTGGTGCACACACTGCTTCTTTGGGATTGGCTTTTTATACGAAAGATAAATTTCCGGCGAAATATAAAAATGGAGCTTTCGTAGGACAGCATGGTTCATGGAATCGTTCTGTAATTTCAGGCTATAAAGTGCTGTTTGTTCCTTTTAAAGACGGAAAACCATCCGGAAAACCGGAAGATTTTTTAACCGGTTTCATTTCCGACAATGATAAAGCGGAAGTTTATGGCCGTCCGGTTGCTGTGACGGTTATGAATGACGGATCGATTTTGGTAAATAATGACAGCGGGAATACGATTTGGAAAGTAACGGCTAATAAGTAAAATTAAATTCCAAAATTTAAATTCCAAATTCCAAACTTTACGCTAATTTTTTAAACACATAGAGACATAGTGTTTCTTGGAACATAAAAAAGGCGTTTCACTTGCAAAAAGACACATAGCTATGTGTTTTAAAACAAGTGAAACGCCTTTTACACACAAACAAAAGCTATGCCTCTATGTGTTTAAAAATTACGCTCAAAAACTAAACTATCCTTTTATGCTTTTAAAAAAATGTCTCTTTTTTTTTCTTTCCGCAATTGTTTTCCAAAATACTTTTGCTCAACAAGAAAAAAGCAAATCTATTGATTCTCTCAAAACAGAAAAACTCGAAGAAGTTATCATCAGTTCCTTACATATTAATGACAGCTTGCAAAATGCGCCGGCTTCTATTGGCATTTTATCTAAAAAAGAGCTGATACAAAATAACGCTACTGATATTACCAATGTTGTGAATACAATTCCGGGTGTTTTTATGCAGTCTTCCAATTTTACCACAACCCGAATTTCGATTCGCGGGATTGGAGCCAGAACGCCTTATGGAACAAATAAGATCAGGGCGTTTTATGGCAGTATTCCGCTGACTTCAGGAAACAGCGAAACGGTAATTGATGATATAGATTTAGAAAACCTAAACCAGATTGAGATTATTAAAGGACCGCTTTCAAGCATATATGGTTCGGGATTGGGCGGAGCAATTTTGATTTCGCCACAGCTTTCAAAAAATAATGGACAAACTGCCGGAGTGAGTTCTGTATTTGGTTCTTTTGGATTATTAAAAAATAGTTTGAATTATAGTCTGGACGAAAAAAAATCAAGTTTGAATTTAAGTTATCACAATCTAAAATCTGATGGATGGAGAGAAAACAGTGCTTATAAACGTGAAGGAATTACGCTTGCCGGAGAATTATTCAGAAAACAAAACAGCAAACTTACTTATTTCTCCAATTATACCTATCTGAAAGGTTATATTCCGAGTTCAATTAATAAAGAGGCTTACGGCAATAATCCGCAGTCCGGAGCTCCAACCTGGGTTGCTTCAAAAGGATTTAAAGAATACAAATCGACTTTGACCAGACTGGCTTATGATTTCAAAATCAATGAACATTTGAATAATTCGACTTCTGTTTTTATCAATTATAAAGACAGCAACGAACCACGTCCTTTTGATATTTTACGTCAATATACTTTTACAACTGGAGCGCGGACACAATTTTCAGGAAACTTTAAAATCAAAGCATCTACAACTCAATTTATTGCCGGCGTTGAACATTTTAGGGACAATTATAACGGAAATACATTTGAGAATTTATACCAACAGAACAATGGCCTGGGAAGTGTACAAGGAAATCAGCTTACAGAAAACGATCAGAAGAGAAATTTCTACAATGTCTTCTCTCAATTACGGACTTTGCTTTCTGAAAAATTTGAAATTCAGGCGGGACTGAATTATAACAAAACCCAATTTGAACTAAATAATTATACTGTCAATTCAGATCAGAAATATAATTATGACGGTATTTTTTCACCTCA
This sequence comes from Flavobacterium chungangense LMG 26729, assembly GCF_000735715.2. Lineage (NCBI taxonomy): Bacteria > Pseudomonadati > Bacteroidota > Flavobacteriia > Flavobacteriales > Flavobacteriaceae > Flavobacterium > Flavobacterium chungangense. The sequence goes on along the minus strand of NZ_JASY01000006.1, from coordinate 181,206 downwards.
ACTTTCCTTTCTGTTTAAACCTACTAACGAGCAAACCTTGTATTTTTCAGCAAGCCGTGGATTTTCTATGCCTGCTACAGAAGAAACACTTACAAGTACCGGTTTAATCAATCCTGATATACAACCTGAAAATGGTTATAATTTTGAAGTGGGTGGAAAATTCTATTTTTTCAACAAAAGACTTTATAGTGAAGTTGCGGTTTACCGAATGGAAATAAAAGATTTACTGGTTGCCAAAAGAATTGGCGATGATCAATACGAAGGCGTTAATGTCGGAAAAACACTTCATGAAGGAATTGAAATTACATTGAAACATAATTGGCAAATCAATCCATTTTTGAATCTGAACTCTTATGTTGCGGCTTCAGTCGGGAAATATAAGTTTAAGAAATTTATTGATAAAGAAAATGATTATTCAGAGAACAAATTAACCGGAGTGCCTGCAAATAAAGTCAATGCAGGTTTGTTTTTAAATACGAGATTAGGAATTTATCTGAATGCAGATTATCAATTTGTAGATGAAATTCCGATGAATGATGCCAATTCAGCTTACTCTGATTCGTATGCAATTATCAATTTAAAAACCGGTTATCGTTTTGAAATTTTACACAATCTAACTTCCAATTTAGCTTTTGGAATCAATAATGTGACGAACGAAAAATATGCTTCTTTAATTTTACCAAATGCACTTCCGGTCGGGACTTCATCTGCAAGATATTATTATCCCGGACTTCCTGTAAATTACTATGGAACTGTATCCTTAAATTATTTATTTTAGGAGCTGAATCAAATTAAACTTAAAAAATGCTTTCTGAACTACAGGAAAAACTGGATTATGTAAATGCTTACAGGGAAAATCGGCTAATAGCTGCACAGGATATTCTAGAAAATCCTGCACTTTTCAGTGAATTAGTCTCAATCTGTTTTACGCCTTCAGATAAAAACAATCATAAAGCCTGCTGGATTTTAGAATTTGTTTCTTACGAAGAATTACTTTGGCTGCAGCCTCATCTTGATTTTTTCTGTTCTAATTTGAAAGTTTTAAAAGATGAAAGTTCACTTCGCCCCATTGCAAAAGTCGTTCAGCTTTTAATCAAGTCGCATTATCAAAAAGACGAAAACAAAATCTGTTTATCCGAAGAAAATCTTCAGGATTGCATAGAAGCGAGTTTTGACTGGCTGATTAATGATGTAAAAGTTGCCACAAAAGCGTATTCGATAAGAACTTTATACCTCTTAGGAAAACATTATGAGTGGATTCATCCTGAACTGAAAATTATTCTTGATAAAGATTTTGGAGATCATTCCGCAGCATACAAGGCCGTTGCTAAAGAAGTTTTGAAGAAAATAAAATAGTGTTTTTTCGCAATTCAATCCTTTAAAGTATCTTTGCAAAAACATAACGCAAAATGAATTATTTTTCTTCTGATTTTAAATTAGGAATATTAGGCGGCGGACAATTGGGTAAAATGCTTTTGTTCGACACCAGAAAATTTGATATACAAACTTACGTTTTAGATCCAAGTGAAGAAGCACCGAGTAAAATTGCCTGCAACAAATTCTTTCAGGGCGATTTAATGGATTATGATACGGTTTACAACTTCGGAAAACAAGTTGATGTTTTGACTTTCGAAATCGAATTGGTAAATCTGGAAGCTTTAACGCAATTAGAAAACGAAGGCTTAAAAGTATATCCCTCTCCTAAAACCTTAAAAGGAATTCAGAATAAAGGAATTCAAAAGCAATTTTACGCAGCTAATAATATCCCAACTGCTCCTTTTGAACGATTTGAGAATCTTGAAAATCTAAAATCAACAATCGTTAATCAACAATCTAAAATCAATTTACCTTTCGTATGGAAATGTACGGAGTTTGGTTATGATGGAAATGGCGTAAAAGTGATTCGTCAGATTTCAGATTTAGATTCGCTTCCAAATGTGGAATGTATTGCCGAAACGATGGTTCCGTTCCAAAACGAACTGGCGGTAATTGTGGTAAGAAATCCATCAGGAGAAATTAAAACGTATCCGGTTGTCGAAATGGAATTCCACCCGGAAGCCAATCAGGTTGAATATGTGATCTGCCCGGCAAGAATCGACGAAAAAGTTGCCGAAAAAGCCAGAGCAATCGCGTTGAATGTTTCGGAGAAATTCAATCACGTTGGCCTTTTGGCTGTTGAAATGTTCCAGACTCAGGACGATGAAATTTTGGTAAACGAAGTTGCTCCACGTCCGCACAATTCCGGTCATTATTCTATTGAAGCAAGTTATACTTCACAATTCGAAAATCATTTACGCGCTATTTTAGACCTTCCCTTAGGAAACACAGACAGCAAAGTAGCCGGAATTATGGTAAATTTAGTCGGTGCCGAAGGTTTTTCCGGAAATGTTGTGTATGAAAACATCGAAACCATTTTAGGATGGAATGGTGTTACACCACATATTTACGGCAAAAAACAAACACGCCCGTTCAGAAAAATGGGCCACGTGACAATTGTAAATGAAGATATGGCCGAGGCAAGAAGAATTGCACAGGAAGTTAAGAATACTATTAGAGTGATTAGTAATTAGTCCTTAGTCTGGTTGTCAATTTTACCTATGATTTTTTAATTAGCTTTGTAAAAATTCAATTCATGAAAATTTCAAAATTACATATCGATAAGTTTAGACATTTAGAAAATCTGGATTTTGATTTTACTTATCAAAGTGGTGAGCGCAAAGGCGAACCTTTGGATAAAATATGTTTTATTGGGCAAAGTGCTACTGGGAAGACGGGACTGTTGGAGTTGATTTATGATTACATCAATTATACTTTTAATTGTGAATTGATTAACAATTCATTTAGCGGATCTCGTTTTAATATAAAAAAACTTGATGGAATTTTAGAGTTCAATTTAAACAATAAAAAAAGTATTAAAATAGAATATGATACTGTCGTCATTGATAATCACATTTATTCATATAAAGGATCTGGTGGTGGAATGGTTAGTAAACTTATTCCTTTAGAAGAAAATGAACCTTTATATTATTTTAAAGCAAATATTTTATCAGAAGGAAATTTAAAATTAATAAGTACTCACCCGAATGATTTGTACGAAAAAAACAAGGAGTATCTAGACTCGCTAAATACAATTTCTCTCAACACTATATTCCCTCAAGAAAATCGTTATATTTTTGATAGTGTAATTGATGAAAAAATTTGGTTAAATATACTCAATGACTATATAATTTATCTTAAGAATTTCACTCAAAAAATGTCTGAACTAATTCATCTAGGATTGCTTTCAGACACGAAAAAACTAGAGAAAGAATATAAAATTTGGGAAAAACAAAATCCAAAAAAATTATTAGAGTTTGCGGAAAAATTCAATCCTCTTTTAAGTAAAATTGGGTTAGAAATAGATAAAATAGACACACGTTTTTCTATTCCAATTAAGAATGTTCGAAAAGATGAAGTAATCCAAATAAGCGACTTAAGTACAGGAACCAAACAGCTTTTACTAACATCGCTCCCATTGTATGAACTAAATACTAATAACTCCATCATCTTAATTGACGAACCTGAACGATCCTTATATCCAGATATGCAAATGGATTTGATGGATCATTACAAAAATCTTGCTCCTGATGCACAATTTATTGTTGCTACGCATTCTCCTTTTATTGCAGCTTCATTTGAACCAGACGAACGTTTTATTTTGTATTTTGATGAAGAAGGTAAAGTAGCTGTACGTAGAGGAAGTTCTCCAATTGGCGATGATCCAAATGATATGCTGAAAAATGATTTTGGAGTGAATTATTATAACAAACATGGTGAAGAAGCCTATCAAAAATATATTTCTTTAAAACAGGAAGTAGCGAACGAAACTGATCCAAAAAGAAAAAAAGAGTTGTTATTAGAAACCGTTAAACTCGGAGACACTTATAATTTCTAATATGAGAAGAGTTATTAAAAATGACGATTCCGAAGTTAAAAAAAGTAATTTGGGTTACATCGAAGGCAATTCAAATAATAATTTAAAAATTTCGAAGATTTTATATAAAGAGCAAAAAGGCTTTTGCATTTATACAGAAGAATATTTAGGAAGAGCGGATGCAAGAGATATTGAACATTTTGATCCAACTTTAAAAGGAACAAAAGATGATTCATATTTGAATTGGTTTTTAGTCAAACATCAATGGAATAAAGAGAAATCATCTAAATGGGAAGATTATCAACCTGTTTTACATCCAACTGCAAATGATTTCGATCAAAGAATAGTTTATGATAGTGGAGATTATCGAGTTTCTGAACTAGATGATCAGGAAGCTACTAATTTAATCAAATTATTAAAACTCGATGATATTATTTTAGCAGACGAAAGAAAAAAATATATCCAAAGAAAAGCTAAAGAACTTTCTATATATGGTGTTTCTCCAGAAGATTTCTTTAAAATACTAATTGAAGATGATATAAAACAAATATCATATCTGCGAGCAATTCATGAAGAATTCAAAATTGACATTTGGAATATGATTCCAGAAATAGAGTAAAACAAACAGTTTTCAGTTTCCAACAACCTGAAACTTTAAACCTGAAACAAAACACAACAAAAATAAAACATGAGCAAAGTAGCTATTATAATGGGAAGCATCTCCGACATGCCAGTAATGCAGGATGCAATCGACATATTAAAACAATTTAATATTGAAGTTGAAGTAGATATTGTTTCGGCACACAGAACGCCGGAGAAATTATTTGATTTCAGCAAAAATGCACATAATCGCGGGATTTCAGTAATTATTGCCGGAGCGGGCGGTGCGGCACATTTACCAGGAATGGTGGCTTCGATGTCTCCACTTCCTGTAATTGGAGTTCCTGTAAAATCAAGTAATTCAATTGATGGCTGGGATTCGGTATTGTCGATTCTGCAAATGCCGGGTGGCGTTCCTGTAGCAACAGTGGCGCTAAACGGTGCAAAAAATGCCGGAATTTTGGCAGCACAAATCATTGGAAGCCATGATAAAAAAGTCCTTGATACTATTATTTCTTATAAAGAAGAATTGAAAGCTGCGGTTAATAAAGCTGCAGAAGGATTGAAAAAATAAGATTATTCCACGGAGATACGCAAAGATAAAAAGCAGAGATTCACTAAGATTTTTTAAAGTTATTATTGAAGAAAACTTTGCGAATCTCTGTGTCTTTCTTAGCGAGTCATTGTGAAACAAAATTTATACTTAACAAAGAGGCTGAAAGTTGAAAAATAAAAATACATTAAAAAGGCTTCCAATTACGGAAGCCTTTTTTGCTTTTATAGCGTTTTAGAAATTACATTTCATCTTCAATTGTTTCAAGAACAGATTCAAATTCATAATCCTCTATATCTTCTTTATTTATCCAATTTTCTGATGTAACCAGATTATAATTTACATTATCTTCTGTTGTCAATTCCCAAATAATACTTTCTGCTTCAGGAAATGGAATGTTCTGAGAAATTTGGTTTTCAAACAATCTTTTGATAAGATTTCTGTCTGACAAACCATTATTCAACAATTTCAGTACATTTTCTTCAGTCAATTTTTGTATTTCTCCATCCGTTGGCGTCATTGAAAAATGAACTACAGAAGCTTTTGCATTTGGAAATTTTCCATTGTATGCTTTAAAAAGCAATTGATTGACATTGAATAAAGTACCTTGCATGTGTATTTCCGGATATTCCTCGCAAACCTTATCGATTAACATGTTGTTCGAAATTTGCTCAATCTGTCCTTCGCTTAATTGATCTCCCAATTTATATTCCAAAACTATTGCGGCAGCTTCATTAGGCTCGTAATCCGAAATGGCCATTTCTAATAATTCCGGCAAACTGCTTTTCTCGGCCGCTGCTCCATCCGGATAGTTGAATTTTTCTAATAACCGAATTAAATCTTCACCAGACCAATATCCTTCTACTTCATTCACCGTATCAATATTCTTAATTACAACTTGATAATTCATCATTTCTATTTTTATAATTACGATTAGTATTTTTATAATGCTAACCTATTTTCTCAATTTACGCTTTTAAAACCGCCTTGAGAAACAAATAACATATCTATAACACATTTTAAGAGGATTTTATGCCAAGATCAATTTCATATAGGAGGATTAGATTTTTATAAATTGTTATCTTTGGAATTCAAAATTTTTGACTTCAATTAATAAAAAACAGTATATTATAATGAGTGTTTTACTTTCAAAATTTATAACCAAACATAATACAGCCCCTTTTTCGCAAATTAAAATCGAAGATTATTTTCCGGCTTTTCAGGAAGGAATTGCTTTGGCTAAAGCCGAAATCGATGCGATCGTAAACAATCCGGAAGCGCCGACTTTTGAAAATACCGTTGTGTCGATGGATTTTGCAGGAGATGTTTTAGATCGTCTTTCGAGCATTTTCTTCAATTTGAATTCGGCGGAAACGAATGACGAAATGCAGAAAATCGCTCAGGAAGTTTCACCTTTATTAGCTGAATTCGGGAATGACATTACACTGAATGCCGAATTGTTTTCGAAAATAAAAACAGTTTACGACCAAAAAAATAGTCTAAATCTAACTCCTGAGCAGACCACACTTTTAGATAAAAAGTATAAAAGTTTCTCCAGAAACGGAGCTAATCTTGCCGAAGATAAAAAAGACCGCTTACGCGAAATTGACAAAGAATTATCTAAACTAAGCTTACAATTTGGCGAAAATGTTCTGGCAGAAACGAATGCCTTTGAATTGCATTTAACCAACGAAAGTGACTTAGCCGGATTACCGGAAGGAACTATTGAAGCTGCCCGCTTATTAGCCAAAGAGAAAGAAAAAGAAGGCTGGATTTTTACTTTAGACCATCCGAGTTATATTCCGTTTTTGACTTATGCTGACAATCGCGAACTTCGTAAAAAAATGGCAATTGCTTTTGGAGCAAGATCTTTTCAGAATAATGAATTCGACAATCAGGAAAATGTTTTAAAGATTGCTAAACTGCGTTTTGAAAGAGCCAATTTATTAGGATATAAAACACACGCTCATTTTGTTCTGGAAGAAAGAATGGCACAAAACCCGGATAAAGTTTTTTCTTTTTTAAATGATTTACTGGCAAAAGCGAAACCTGCAGCTCAAAAAGAATTTGCAAAACTGACTGCTTTTGCGAAAGAACTGGACGGAATCGAACAACTAGAGAAATGGGACGGTGCTTATTATTCTGAAAAATTAAAACAACAGCTTTTTAATTTAGATGACGAAAAACTAAAACCGTATTTTCAATTGGAAAAAGTTTTAGAAGGTGCATTTACAGTTGCCAATAAACTTTTCGGATTGACTTTTACTGAAGTTTTTGACATCGATAAATATCACGAAGAAGTTACGACTTATGAAGTAAGAGATGCTGAGAACAATTTGGTTTCAATTTTCTACGCTGATTTCTTCCCAAGAAAAGGAAAAAGGAACGGCGCGTGGATGACTTCGTTCAAATCGCAATATGTAAAAGATGGCGTTAACGAAAGGCCACACGTTTCGAATGTTTGTAACTTTACAAAACCAACCGAAACAAAACCTTCATTATTGACTTTTAATGAAGTAACGACCTTATTCCACGAATTCGGTCACGGTTTACACGGAATGCTCGCGAACACAACATATCCAAGTTTGTCCGGAACTTCTGTTTTCTGGGATTTTGTAGAATTACCAAGTCAGATTATGGAAAATTGGTGTTACGAACCGGAAGCTTTGGCTTTGTTTGCAAACCACTATGAAACGGGAGAAATTATTCCGATTGAATATGTTCAGAAAATTAAAGAAAGTGCCAGTTTTCAGGAAGGTTTGGCAACATTGCGCCAATTAAGTTTCGGATTATTAGATATGGCGTGGCACGGACAGGATCCAACCAGCATTACGGATCTTAAAACTTTCGAAACAGAACAATTTGCCAATACACAATTGTATCCTGATGTAAAAGAAAACGCCATGAGTACAGCTTTTTCACATATTTTTCAGGGCGGTTATTCTTCCGGATATTACAGCTACAAATGGGCTGAAGTTCTGGATGCTGATGCTTTTGAATATTTTCAGGAAAATGGAATCTTCAACACAGAAATAGCGAAAAAATTTAAAGAGAATGTGCTTTCTAAAGGAGGAACAGAACACCCGATGACTTTATACAAACGTTTCAGAGGTCAGGAACCAAAACCTGAAGCTTTGTTGAAAAGAGCGGGACTGTTGTAAACTTTCTTAGATTTTTAGAAATTAGATATTTTAGAAATCGAGGCTTTGCAGCTTCGGTTTTTTTATTTGATTTTATCTAAAAATAATTTTAGTTATCTTCGTCATTGAACCTAACATTACACTATACATTTTGAAAAAATATTTTAAAATAGCGCTCTATCTTGCCATTATTGGATTGATTGCCATTGTTTCTGTAAACTATCACGTAAAATCATCTGCCAAAAAATATATTCATTATTCTTTGAGAAAATTTCCAAAAAATGATGTTGGGATTATTTTTGGTGCAGGAATCAACGGAGATCAGCCAAGCAAATATCTTAAGGACAGGCTTGATGCCGGAATTCTTTTATACAAAGCAAAAAGAATCAACAAAATTCTGCTTTCAGGAGATAACGGACGTGAAGAATACGATGAATTAACAGTGATGAAAAACTATTGTTACCGACACGGAGTTGATACTACAAAAATATTTATTGATTACGCGGGTTTTGATACTTACTCTACGATGTACCGAGCAAAATATATCTTTAAAATTAAAAAGGCAACTTTAATCTCACAGGAGTATCATTTGAACCGCGCCATTTATATCGGAAGAAGTCTTGGAATAAAATCGGCAGGTTATTCGGCTAACAAAGGAGAATACCACGGTTATCAATATGTTAAATTCAGGGAATATATTTCTACATTCAAGTCCTTTTTTGATGTTTTGAGAAATCGTGAGCCACATTTTTTAGGCAATGCAATAAATATTAACGGTCCTTCAAATTATTCCAAAGAAGACAAACGATAAAAAATTTAGAACGCTGATAAAACAGAATTGCTACCGCAAAAACGGAGATTTACACAGATTTTTAGATGTATTTAAAATCCGTGTAAATCTGCGTCTTCGTGATAACGAATCAGTCAAATCCGTGTCAAAATATTTTTTTTGAATAATTTAGATGGTTTTATTCTTTCTCTAAAACTTTATTGGCAACTTTTCCAACGGTTAATCCTTGTACTACAATTGAAAATAAAACAACAATATAGGTAATTTCCAAAAGCAGGTTTTTATATTCTCCATCCGGAAGTGAAAGTACCAAAGCGATAGAAACTCCACCACGGATTCCACCCCACACCAATACAGTTAAAGAACCTTTATTATAGGCAGATTTTATTCCGAAGAACTTGAAGATATCGAAGAATTTCCATGGTAAAACGATTGATGAAACTCTGGCAAACAGTACAATTAAAATAGTTACCAAACCAATTACTAATTGTTTGTCCAGATTTGGCAAAAGCAATAATTCAAATCCGATAAACAAGAATAAAATCGCATTTAATATTTCATCTATAAGTTCCCAAAATTTCTCCAGATAATCTTTTGTTATTTCGCTCATCGCTACTTTTTTACCATAATTTCCGATAATCAAACCGGCAACAACCATCGCCAGCGGACTTGAAACGTGTAAACTTTTGGCAATCAAAAATCCCCCCATTACTATAGATAAGGTTATTAAAACAGAAACGTTATAATCGTCAATTTTTTTGATAACTTTTGAAGCAGTAAAGCCTAAAACAGCTCCTAATAAAAGCCCACCAATTCCTTCTTTTGCGAAAAGCCAGGCAATTGAGCCAAAACTCATATCAAATGTTGGATCTGTAGCCATTTTTAAAACAACCGCAAACATAACCACTGCTACTCCATCATTAAACAACGATTCTCCCACAATTTTAGTTTCGATTCTTTTAGGAACTCTTGCTTGTTTCAAAACTCCCAACACTACAATTGGATCAGTCGGCGAAATTAAAGTTCCGAAAACAAGACAAAATACATAAGGAATATTAATTCCTAATAGCGGCGCGATATAATACAGCAGCATCGAAATAATTAATGCCGACAATACGACACTTACTGTCGAATATATCATTATTGGCACTTTTTGTTCTTTGAGATCAGCCATATTTACGTGCAATGCTCCTGCGAACAAAAGAAAATTCAACATAGCACCCATTAGGATTTCGTTGAAATCAAATTGTTTTATTAACTCAAAAAAGTGTTTGGTTGTAGCCGGAAAATAAGAATCTCCCAGAAGACGAATTCCGACAGAAACCAACATGGCAATAATCATTATTCCGATTGTTCCCGGAAGTTTTAAAAATCTTAGGTTTAAATAGGCGAAGAAAGAAGCCAGTACAATAAGTACTGAAAAGGTGTAGTATAATTCCATAAAAAGTGATTTTTACAAAAATATCCTTCTCATTATTTAATCTAAAATTTCGAGGGTTGAATTAACACAACTTTATAATTCACAAAATAAGTTTCATTTATTTTTGAAAGTTTAAAAACTTTTAATTACATTTGCTTCATGGAATTCAAAGAAGCAAAAAATAAGTTTGTACAAACCTGGGGAGCATTAGGTTCCCAATGGGGAATCAATAAAACTATGGCACAGATTCATGCTTTGTTAATGGTCTCCAACGAAGCTGTTTCTATGGAAGATATTATGGAGGAATTGCAGATTTCCAGAGGAAATGCCAGTATGAACCTTCGTGCTTTAATGGATTGGGGAATTGTGTATAAAGAATATAAAGCAGGAGAAAGAAAAGAGTTCTTTACAGCCGAAAAAGATTTAGACGAATTAGCTGTGAAAATTTCGAGAGAGAGAAGCAAAAGAGAAATCAAACCTGCTCTTAAAATTTTAAAAGAAGTTTCGACAATCGAAGCCAAAGATTCAGCAGAAGAAAAACACTTTGTAGATCAAACCACAAAATTGTATGATTTTGTTCTAAAAGCAGATAACATGCTGGACAAAATGACTGAATTTAATGATAACTGGTTAGGGAAATTGGTTATGAAAATCATGAAATAATTCTACAACTTAAAAAAATTTAATTAAAACTTTCATTTTTTTCTGAAAGTTTAAAAATAAATATAATTATGAAACTGCTATTAATGATAAACAAAATTGCATTGTTCACAACTTTAACATTATTAATAATCATTTATTTTGGATTGTTAGCTCAAATAGTTTTGGGAATCATCCAAGTAATTTCGGCTATTTGTTTAACCATAAAAATGTATTATAAATCAGATTATGCTAAAAGACATTTGTCTAATTATTGGATAGTAACAATTGCAGAACTTGGTTTATGCTATTTGCAATATTATCACTTTCAAACAAGTAACGATGCTATTGTTTGGTCAGTCATATTAATTTTTCCTATTTCAATTGCAATTTATTTTTATATCATAATGAAAAAAATTGTAGAGGAATATGAATACATTAAAAAACATAAAATAAAGCTCAACCTACCAAACTAAAACTTGTTTTTTCTAAGAAAGTTTAAAAAAATCAATCTATGAAAACTATTAATTATTTCAATTATTTTTTTGTTAGTATTCCAATCTTCTTTTGTTTAATGGCAATAATTAACATCGGATTTTTATCATATGCAATGCTTTCAACAATTCTTACAGGAATATTTCAAATTGTTATTGGTTTAAAAATGTATGTTCATGAACCTCATGATAAAAATCTTCAAACATATTTTGCAAGTGTATTACTATTTTTTGTCTCACTTATTATCATCTGTAAAATGGGATTATATGATTTATTAAATTATATACTATTTGGAATCCCACCAGTAATTGCAATCTATCTATCTCTAATAATTTATGAAAAAGCATACCAATAAATTTCCAAAAAAGAATAGAAAATTAAAAGAACCATAAACCATGATCACTGCAAAACAAATAATTTTTTTCGCTTTTATAATCTGCTTTTTGCTTTATCTAACATGTTATTTTAGATTCGCCGGACAGGCAATTCTTTCTGTCATTCAAATAATTTCAGCAATTTTTCTAACCTTCGAAGTCTTTTCACAACAAGGGTTACTCGAAATCAAAAAACAAGTAAAAACATATTGGATTAGTACAATTCTTAACATAGGAATATTGTTTTGTTTTTTTAGTCTCATCATATGGAATGACTTTTTACAGATAGTTTTTGTAACTCTAATTCCAAATATCACTGCAATTTATTTTTTTAGAATTTTAATTAAATACGAAAAAACAAAATGAACTTCTTAAAAGCAGAATGGAAAAATTTAGCCTTATTCAATTATGAGGTTAATCGTGAAGTTTTAGAAAAATATGTTCCGGCAGGAACTGAAATTGATCTTTGGAATAACAAATGTTATGTCAGCTTAGTTGGCTTTATGTTTAAAAACACCAAAGTTTTAGGATTGAAAGTTCCGTTTCATATCAATTTTGAAGAAGTTAATTTGAGATTCTATGTAAAACGTTTGGAGAATGAGGAATGGAAACGAGGTGTTGTTTTTATCAAGGAAATTGTTCCGAAAAAAGCGATCACTTTTATTGCCAATACTTTGTATCAGGAACATTATGAAACTCAAGAAATGAGACATGAAGTTGTAGAAAATGTGGAGACAAAAACTTTTATTTATCAATGGAAAAATGATAAAAACTGGAATACAATTCACTTAGAAACTAGAAAATATTTTAAAGAAATTGAGGTAGATTCTGAAGCTGAGTTTATTACAGAACATTACTTCGGATATACAAAAATCAATGAAAAAACCTCTTTCGAATATGAAGTAACACATCCCAGATGGGAACAGCTTGACGTTTTAAAGCATCATGTTGATATTGATTTTGAAAACACATACGGAATCGATTTTAGACTTCTTCAGACTCAAAAACCAACTTCTGTATTTTTGGCAAAAGGTTCAAAAATCACGGTAAAGAATAAACGAAAACTGGAATTTTTAAATGTATTAGAACACGAAATGTTAATCTGAAATCATTATGAACCTCAACATCATCGCCTACTTCATTTATCTCAGCATTACAATTTTTATTATCCTGAGAGTTGGAAAAATCTGCTACAAAAACGGTAACATCTATGTCGCAGAACTGATTCCAAATCACGCTGATATCTGTCAAAAAATCAATCAGGTTTTGCTTTTGGGCTACTATCTTTTAAATATTGGTTATTGTGCAATGACATTGATTTCCTGGCAAAAAATAATATCGCTCACGCAATTAACCGAAATCATCTGTTTCAAAACGGCTGTCATTATTTTTATTATATCAGTATTGCATTACTTAAACATTATAATTATAACAAAGTACATTCATAAACTTATTAAATAACAACTAAAATCAAATATCATGGAAACTACAAAAATTTTAATCGGTTACAGTATTTATTTACCAATTGCATTATTCCTTACTTATTATGTTTCTAAAACACTTTTCAAAAATGGTAAAATCTTTATGCTGGATATTTTTAAAGGCCGCGAAGATATAGCCGATGCAACGAACAGACTTTTTGAAACCGGTTTTTATCTTTTAAATATTGGTTTTGCCCTTATGATTCTTCAAATGAATATCAGCGAAAACAGCTATCAGGAACTGATTGAAAGATTAAGCTACAAAATAGGAGGATTTTCTATTTATTTGGGTATTATGTTATTCTTTAATTTGTATTTCTTTTTTAGAGGAAAAAGAAAAGCGAAAGAAGCTCAGGAAGAAGAAAGACTGGTTTATAAAGCTTAAACATTTATCTCATGAAAACGCTCGAAAACCAAACCTTGCTTTATGACGAAGATTGTCCGCTTTGCAATTTGTACACAACCGGGTTTTTAAAAAGCGGAATGTTAGATCAAAACGGAAGAAAATCTTATTGTCAATTATCTGAAGAGGAGCAAAATTTTGTAGACTTAAAACGTGCTCCAAACGAAATTGCTTTGATTGACAACAAGGCACAAACGGTAGTTTACGGAATTGACAGTTTAATTAAAGTTGTTGGTTTTTCTTTTCCTGTAATTGAAAAAATTGCAACCAGAAAACCTATTCATTTCATTCTTAAGAAACTATATTCTTTTGTTTCTTATAACCGAAAAGTAATTATTCCGGGAAACATAAAAGAAGAAAACAAACTGCAATGCATTCCTGATTTCAATTATAAATACAGATTTCTGTTTATCGGATTTGCTGTAACAGTAACAACTTTTATATTATTTGGATATTCTAATTTGATTTTGAATTTTCCGAAAAGTACTATTACAAGAGAACTCATTTTAGCCCTTGGACAAATTATTTTTCAAAGTTTGTTTCTTTTAAAGTTTGACAGTAAAACGATTCTCAATTATGCAGGAAATTTGATGACGGTTTCTTTGTTGGGATCTTTGATTTTAAGTCCGGTTTTAATTTTGAGTCCTTTTATTCAACTTCCGCAAATGATAATTTTAGGTTGGTTTGGAGTAACGGTATTCATTATGTTTTTGGAACATTTTAGAAGAATTAAAATTTTAAAACTTCCGTTTTATCTATCTTACACCTGGGTTCTCTATAGAATTATTGCCCTGTTTTTAATTTTAAATTTCTAATGATGAAAAAACTCATTATCGCAGCCGGAACAGGTTTTTTAGGACAGGTTTTGGTAAATCATTTTAAAGATCAATTTGATGAAATCGTAATTCTGACCAGAGGAAACTCAAAAACAATTGACGGAATTAAATATGTAAACTGGAATGCCAGAACTTTCTCCGGCTGGGAAAAAGAACTGGAAAACGCTGCTGTCTTAATTAATATGGCGGGTAAATCTGTCGATTGCCGCTATACTCAAAAAAATAAAAAAGAAATTTTGCTCTCCAGAATTGAAAGTACCAAAATCCTGAACAAGGCAGTTTTAAATTGCCAAAACCCACCGAAGCACTGGCTGAATTCTTCAACCGCAACCATTTATCGTTTCTCATTAGACAAACAAATGGATGAAACTGATGGCGAAATTGGAAACGATTTTTCTATCAATGTGGCGCTTTCATGGGAAAAAGCATTCTTTAAAACAGAAACTCCAAATACATTAAAAACCGCTTTGCGAACTTCAATAGTGTTAGGAAAAAAAGGAGGTGCATTTATTCCGTTAAAAACTTTGGCAAAAATTGGTTTTGGAGGGAAACAGGGAAAAGGTAATCAGTTTGTCAGCTGGATTCACGAAGAGGATTTTGCGAATGCGGTTGATTTTATAATTGAAAAAGAAATGACAGGAGCTGTAAATGTTGTTGCTCCTAAACCCATTAGAAATGCTGATTTCATGCAGAAACTTCGAAAAACGGTTGGTTTTCCTTTTGGTATTGCGATGAGTAAATTTTTATTGGAAATCGGCTCTTTTTTTATTCGAACAGAAACCGAATTGGTTTTAAAAAGTCGAAATGTGATTCCGAAACGACTTTTAGAAAATGGGTTTCAATTTAAGTTTGGAGATATTGATGAAGCTTTTAAAAATTTATTGCCGTAAAGAACTTCTTACTCCTCCAATTCACACAATATTGTCATTCCGAGGAACGAGGAATCTCCGCAATCAAAATCCTCAATCTTTGTAGAGCTTCTAACGGAGATTCCTCGTTCCTCGGAATGACAAGTTTGTGCAAAAAAAAACATAAATTCAATGACAACCATACACCTAACAACAAAAATAAATGCTCCGTTAAAAACCGTTTTTGAAGTATCACGAAATATCGATATTCACCAACAATCTGCAGCCCCTTCAAAAGAAAAAGCAATTGACGGTGTAACTTCAGGTTTAATCAGTTTAAATGAAACTGTGACCTGGCGGGGCAAACATTTCGGATTTTACCTGACTCACAAAAGCCGGATTACCGCAATGAATTTCTATGACTATTTTGTGGATGAAATGGAGGAAGGAAAATTCAAAACCTTCAAACATGAGCATTTTTTTGAAGAAAAAAACGGAGTTACCATAATGACAGATAAACTGCAATATGAAACTCCGTTTGGCATTATCGGAAAATTATTCGATACCCTGTTTTTAAAAAATCATCTGATTCATTTTCTATTGGAAAGAAATAAAAACCTCAAAAAAATAGCAGAAAACAAAGAGATTTAATTTTAAAAATCACAACTTTAATTCCCCAAAACGAATTAACTTTCCCCCAAAAAAGCGTAATCTGCCAGTGTTATTATTGTTTGGTACGAACAAACTCTTGATACTGTTTATTTTCGTTTTCTATTTTCTCGAAACACTTTGTTTTTAAATAATTAGCATTCAGAATAGGATCACGCAAAAAACATACAGCCTTTAAGTATTTTTAAAATTAAATCTTTAACAAAAGAGCTTGTCATTATACGAGCCTCTTAAGTATACATTATAATTGCATTACTTAATTTTTATACTAACTCAACCTGATTTACAGCTTTAACCGGAACGTTTTCTACATTATGTCCATAATATGAGAACCCCCCAGTACCGTTCCATTCGTTGTCGATTGCTAAATTAGCCTCAAAGTCAGCAAGGAAAGAACCAAATGCCGGTGGAGGAACTGAATGCACATACTGCCCTTTTAAACCAACAACTTGTGTCACTTTTCCTATTCCGGTTGAAAATATTTTTCCTGTTACCGGAACTACGATATAACTATCAGGACCTTGTATCGCCTGAGTAATTACTACTGTACCTGACACAGAATGCTGAGATGGTACAACAACTAAACTAAATGACGCAACTGGAGCACCTGGCGTCCCAACATTTCCGATTGTGCCTTTTGCTAAATAAGCACCTGCTAATAAATCTGACATAACTTTTAATTTATATGTTTTCTTACTCATAAGGCTTTTCAGAACCGCCTCGTTTTTTTAGTGGGATCTGCTCCACTTTATTATTTATTTTTTTACTTTAATATTCACTAAACACATCTGTTTTTTCTTATTTACTTCTCAAAACTATACTATATGTATAGGCTTAAATAAAAAAATGTTACAGGATGAAGATTCTTCGTCACAAGTAAGATAAATACTGACACAGAGCCATTTACAGATTTGATTCATTTTAACACAAATCATTAAACATATATAGAAATAATTATTTTTGAAAAACCATTTTAGGGTTTTACGCAGCATAAGAAAATTAGTTTTTAATTATTGGTATGAAATTTTTTGAAACCACTAAGCAATATTTACATTTGAAAAAACATTACCTCAAGTCCAACAACACAGGTGTTTTTGTAGTATTGGGATCTATATATAAATCAGCTGCTGTGACTAGTAACACCTCAACTTTCATAAAACGTTCATTATAATTTAACAGCCGTTTTAATGCTGTACATTTTTCCTGAAGAAAATCTGCTCTTTGACTTTGGGATATATTTTGTACAATTAACATCCGAAGAACTTCCTTAAAATTATCATTAGCAGATAATTGAATCTGAAAAGTTGTAGCTCCCTCGGTAAGGAAAATGAATTCATCTACATCATAATGTTGCTCCCCTATTATAAAAGATTTAGTTTCCCTGGATTTTAACTCCAAAAAAGATTTTCCCTCCACATCAACCCATCGCCCTAAATCACCAATTGCATATCGAAAAACAGGAAATCTTTTGCGAAAAGTATTCGTTACGGCAATGGTACCATATCCGTTTGTATCCGGATTCAAAATTTCGACTATAATTCCGTTAATTACTGAGAATAATGATGGATTTTTAGTAAAATCCGACCATGCCCAAATCCCTGTTTCGGCAGAACCATACATCGAATAAATTTGTTTAAAACCGAATGCTTTCTTCAGAAATTGTTCAATATTAGGTCGTAGAAATTCACCTGCATAAAACAAATTTTGTATCTGCAGTTTTTTGTTGTTTTCTTCTAAAAACTGAGCAAAACATAACAATTTTGAAGGAGTGCCTAATATAAAATCTGGCTGAAAATATTGTGCAGCCTGCTCCATATCCGGGTAACCTGCATGTGCGCTCAATGCTAATGTAGTAGCTTGACATTTTTCTAAAATATCATCCATAATCGCGGCTGTCCGGTACATATCTGAATACCCAAAAATATTTAAAGCAATTGTTTTAGGAGTAAAAAAATTGTTGGCACTCAGTTCTGTAGCCAGGGTAAAGCGTTGATTTTGATTTTCTTGTATGTCTACCGGAAATACCAAAGGATTTTGAGTGCTTCCGCCGGAGCGCACCAAATAAACTCCAGTCTTTTCTTCGTGAAGCTTAAACTTTGTTTTTAAAATTGGGATCAATTCTTTTTTGCTTAACATTGGGGCTACTGCAGCATAATCATATCCTTTATAGAATTCACTATACAAATGATTGTTTTTGGCTAATAGAAAATAATCCTGCAATATGGTGGGGTTCTGTGTTTTTGTAGCGATACAGGATGAATGCATAGTCGGTCGTTTTGTTTATTTCCTTTTTTTGAAATAATAATAGTTTTTGATTAAAAGAAGAGCATGATGGAAGACAAACAACACTTTTTGTTTCCTGGACGGTAAACGCTCCATGGCATGTTCTAACCATCGTTGCGACAACATTCCTATTAAATATTGATCGTACAGATTAGAACTTTTCTGATATCGCTTTATCGAAACCGGAATTTCCAGTTCTCTCCAGCTTCCATAACTAATTCGGGATAGACTTCCTTCAATTTCCCTTACTTCAATGCAGGCTTTATTGAGCAATCCTACAAGAGCTTCTTTTTTCATGTTTTTGAGGACACGATACCAAAAATCAATTCCTTCATTTAAAGTAGCATTCTCATTGTAACGAATGCTATCTAAGTGTTTTTTTCGTATGATGACATTACTACCTACCCCCATTATAAAATCTGGTGCACTGATTGTATGCAGCACATTTGGTATTAAATACAATTGATCGGAAAGTAAAATCAATTCTTTTGCAAAAGATTTGATATTGGGCAAATAATAGTTAGAGGGAAACAATAAAATCCCTATTATTAAAACATCTATGTTTTTTTGCTCCATGATCGACCCTGCCTCCCTTAAACCGGAAAGTGTGTAACAATCATCTGCATCCAAAAAACTGATTAACTCTCCTGTGGCTTTTTCGATTCCTAAATTTCTTGCATTGCCCGGCCCCTTATTTTCATTCAATTCAATAATTTGAATCTCGGTTTGCAAAAACTGCGGTGCAAAAAACGATACTGAATCTTTTAGATTAACCAGGCTTTTATCTGTACTGGCATCATCTACAATTATAATTTGTGATGGTTTTTTTTCCTGTAAAGCCAATGAGCGTATGGTGTCATAAATATAGTTTTGTTTGTTGTAAAGGGGTATAATAACTGTATGTTTCATATTTTTCTACTCTAATAATGGATAAATTAAGGCTCTCTCCTGATGCACATTTACCACCGATTCATCTGAACCACGAAACACCCCTGTTCCATACATTTTATCCTCTTTGCACAACAACATCCCCACCAGATGAATCTGGCGATGGTTTTCGGTGTCAGTAAATTCTTTTTGGTCGACAAAGTGCTGTACAACATATTTACTCCAGTTTTCCCGTATAATGACTTCCCACTCCTCCTCTGTACACTCCTTTTTAACATACGCACCAATCCCTCTTCCGCCACTATTCAATTTCAAGATCAAATTCTCTTTACCATATATAAAAGAGTCACAACCAGCAGAATCATGAATAACAAAACTGGGAATAAGATATTTTTTCAAGAAAGCATATTCTTCCTCGTTCAGGTAATCGTTCATTATCTGATCATTATACATTACCGCCAAAACCCGTTTATCATGAATTAAAATTAAGGTACGGATATCGTTAAAATAAGTGTTTTCTTCTATTAATTTGTCGAGTACCTCCGGGTTTATTTTTTTTAATTCTTCCCGATCCATTTCTAAAATGAATTGCGAAACTGGCGCTCCATTGACAATAATCGAATCATTTGAGACGTTTAAATCCTGAGGTTTCACAGATATTAATTCGATTCCTAACTTTGCTAATTCGGCTTTAAGATAAAAAATCTCTGTTCCTTTTTCATCATCATGAACGACAGCTACTTTTTTATGAGGAGCGAATTGATGGTACAAATCGTCAACAATATTCTTTAAATCTTTATTTATAGCGGTCGCCGCCTCTTTATCTAAATTTATCTGATCACCCATTAATTTTAAATAATAACTAATCATCCAGCCGTTTAGAGGATATCGTGCACCAATCTCACAAATTTTTGCCTGTTCATTGGTGTCATATAAAAAATCAGGGCGATAAAAACCCTGATTGTATTGTTTGTGACTGCTTTTTTTTAATAAGGCCTCTAAGTCTTTATCCAATTGATAATAGTTTCTAATTCTATCATCCTCAAAATAATTAAGAACAATTACCTTGCAGGCTTTATTTAAAATAGAACACAAGCGATTCATTTTCTGGCAGTAATCTGAAGATAATAACACCGAAGAGTTGGCAAAAGAGCTTCTGCTTAACCCGCTCTCCTGTTGAAAGTATTCAGAAAACAGCTCGTTCCATTTTTTCTGGTTTTCAGCATGATTTTGCTGCAACCGAATCTTTGGAATAATGATTTTAGATTTCGCTTCTTCCTTTGTGATTGTCATTGCCAGGATAATAAATTAAAAACTAAGTTCTTCCATTTCCATGATATCCTCCATTACTGCTGATTTTTTTTCTAAATAATCTTTAATAATTGGTTCAAGATCATATGCTTCAACATCAATATTCATTGCTTTGGCATAATAAAAAACAGCATTAACGGCAAAAAAGAAATGATTTTTTTCAGTTGGGCCACAGTGAACACTTATCCATGCCAATGTTTTTTCGCATTCCTCTTCAGAGAAATTGTAATCGTTTATTAACCACGATTTGAATTTTGGAAGTATATACTCTACTTCGCCATGCGTATAAATTTCGTGTATCAAAGTTGTCAATAATGCAATCATGATATCTTTATTTCGCAACGAATTTTGATCTTTCCATGCTTTAAAATCGCAAGCACTTTGATTTAAATACCTGCGTAAAAGCCAATCATCATCTGTACAAATAGTAGTTGCCATAGTATAAAACATCTGAGAGTGTAAAATTCTGCCCACTACTGCCAGATCTTCATCTACAATTCTGTTTAAACTTGTGATTGCCTGCAATAGTGCTTTTTCGTCAGCAACAGGTTGTTTTTTATGCACCAGCATGGTCATACGGTTGCTAATTCCAGCCACGGTCATGGCGCTGTTATTAGTTTGGCTCCAACTATGAAAAAAACGTTGTAAGTGTTCTTTTTCCTGAACTTTCGATGTCAACTGAGTAAAACTTTTTTCGATTTTTGAAAATGCCTCCAGTTGATTAGGCAAGAATTTTAATAGCTGATCCTTTAAATGTGATTCTTCCATCCCTTCAAGAACCGGAAGAATAATTGAGCTTAAATTGGTCATAATTATTTGATTTTAACAGGTTAATTTATTAAGTTAATTTTGATTGCACGAAGTGGTTTTATTTAAAAAAACGATCAAAAGCACCGGAAAAGAAAGTTTTGTAATTGTTCTTTTAGTAAACCTACTGTATAAAAATCAGCGATAAATACAAAATGTTACAAATGCATTAATTTTGGGTATGAAATGTTCATTTAATGCAATAAGAAAAATGAAACCTCCCAAATAAAAGTTTACTGCTTTGTTTATTAAAAATCTAAAGTTGGTATTACTTTAAAATGCTCTTTTTTATAAAATTTCTTTTCAACTTATATAATAATGCCCGTTGCCAAATTTTTTTATACCTGTAAACAAATACTACTTTATGGTTTAAAGTGCTCAGGTTATTCATGGCGTGCGTAAACCAGCGTAAACTTAACATTCCGGCTAATTGCAAATCAAACTCATTGGTGCTTTTTACATAACGATTTACCGTTGGAGGAACCTTTAATTCATTCCAATGGGTATATTTCTTTCTTGAAAGACTTCCCTGGACTTCTGTAACCCGGATATAACTTCCAGTTAACAATCCTATTTTGGAGGTTTTATTTTCAACAACTGATTTTAAAACTCTATACCAAAAATCGACTCCTTCATTTAACAAAGAGCCAATTTCATAACGGTGTGCACCTATACATTTACGAAAAACAACAACATTACTGCCACGCCCCATAAAAAAATAAGGTGAACTAACTGCAAACAAAGGATTAGGCAAAACATACAACTCGTTGTTTACAGGTCGAAGGTGTTCTTTTATTTTTTTGGTTTCAGGATACTTTATTCCAGAGGGATGAAGTTTAATTCCTACAACCAGAAAATGGATTTGTTCCTGATGCATATAGTGTGCAGCAGTAGTAATAAATTCTTTTTCATAATAATCATCTGCATCCAGAAAACTGATAAGGTCGCCAGTAGCTTCTTCCATCCCTCTGTTTCTGGCATTTCCAGGTCCCGAATTATTTTTTAATGCAATGAATTTAATTTTAGTCTTAGCAAAAGCTGTTTTATACGTTAAAAAGCAATTTTTTGCAACCATCAAACTGGCATCCGTGCTTGCATCGTCAACTATAATTATTTCGTCGGGCTTTTTGCTTTGAAAAGCAAGAGAAGTAATTGCTTTTTGAATATATTTTTCTTTATTAAATAATGGAATAACCACTGTGTAACTCAACATAATCCTGGAACTATTCTTTTATAATTAACTGCACAATAAAAAGTATAAAACACTATCATTAAATTCGAAATACAGAGAAATCAACAAAAAAAAGAAAATTTCTGCCTGATTATGATTGTTCTATTTTGAGCGATAGTATTTAATTTTTCTGATCACATCAATATCTTTATGATGGTATTGCTCTAACCAGACAGCCTCATCAAAAAAGAGGCAGCGGGACTCTGCAATTACAATAATGGGCTTGCTTAATGAAATTTTATACAGTGTATTTAGTAATTCAGCGTATTGAAAATCAAAAAGTGGATTGTAGAGATAAAAAATGGTACCATCGGAAATATCTGTTTTTAAAATATCATCACATACTGCAATGACATTTGTTAATTTCTCTTTTTCAATTAAATCAACACAAACATCATTACGTTCTTTAAGGATTTCAATTCCTTTGAATTTTGCATAAGGAAATTTTACAGCCCCGTATAAAATTATGTTTCCATAACCTGAGCCTAAATCGTAAAATACGGTCTCGTTTGTCATCTCAACAGGATCAAAAAGATCAGATAAAAAACTCGAAGAGCCGTATCTGTACGAATTAAGACCATTACGAATTGTGATTTCTGAAAGGCTTAAATTTTCTTCAATGTCATCCGAATATTTATCAATTTCAGATTGGATTTTTTTCAGAAGCTCCATATCATTTCATCATTAATAATTCTAATTTTTTCAGGGAGTCTATAGCTTTTTCCATTTTAACAGCATACTCGTCATTTACCTTTTGAACATCAGCATTACAAAAATTACAGATCTCTTCCTCTTCATAAACATAATTATCGCATCCGTTACATAACTTAAGTGCTTTTGGCATTCTCGGAACTCTGTTTGTATTATCTGATACTGGAATTTGATGCGCATCATTAGGTGATTGTATTTCTACAATCTCTCCTTTTTCATTTTCGACAATTATCTCAAAAAGACCAATATCAAAAGACAATCCAGGTGCTTCTTGTGTTTTTCTTATTCTTTCGTGAAGCCCTTTCTTTTTTAATTCTAAAGCACGATGATGACAAAAAGGATTATTACCTCGCTTTCCAAACAATACATGACTTGTCCAGGTACAACCAGCCAGACACGAAGATTCATAGTAACAGCCTTTACAGCCTCCCCATAATTCTTCTTTATTTCTGTATCTGGAAAAAACCATCTCTTCGCTGTATTTCCAGATATCTTCAAGATCCATATCTTTTACATTGCCACCTGTATATTCAGATGTTGGTAATGATGGACAGCCTTTAATTTTACCGTCGGCTTCAATGCCAATTCCGGTATGTCCTGCTGAACAACCTGTGTAATATTTCTCATTCCCTTGTCTCCAGATATGTTCGTAGGGTCCAAAATAGCCAATGTTATTTCCTGCCTGAATTAAAACATTATTAGCCAGAGCTTTTCTGTATATCAAAATAAGGTTGTCATAAAAATCAATTAATTCATAAGGCTGCAGTATTAATTCTTCCGAATTATCAACCGCATTTCCCATTGCAACAGCCAATTGTATTTGCCAATTTTTTACATTGTTTTCTATAAGGACATCCAGAAGTTCATCTAATTCATTTTTACTGCTTTTTGTAATTACTGTATTTACACTGGAAGGTATATTGTGTTTTTTTAGTAATTGCAGGCAGTTAATTACATGTTCAAAAGAATCTCTTCTGCCTCTAATTTTATTGTGTGTTTCGGGCATTCCATCGATAGAAACCCCAATATTTCTTATTCCTGCTTTTTTGGCATCAATAATTCGCTCTTCGGTTAGATTATATGCACCGGACTGCATCGAACATTCAATTCCGCTTTGATTTATTCTTTCGATAATTTCAAGCCAGTCTTTTCTCAAAAAAGCTTCTCCGCCAATAATGGTAATTTCTCTTGTGCCAAGACGTTTAAGGCTGTCAATAACACCAAAACATTGTTCTGTAGTCAGTTCGCCAGGTCTTACTTTTCCGGCTCTGGATCCGCAATGTGAGCATTTTAAATTACATGCTAAAGTAATTTCCCAAACTACATGTACCGGGGTAGCCGTTGCATAATCGTCTCTTACTCTATATCGTGTTGAAGTTTTTTCCATCTTACATCGTTATTTAATGTTCTAATTAATTATTAAAAAAGCGGTTTAAAAAGTCTTACTTTACAAACCGCTTTCCAATTTAAATTACTTTTTCAGTGCTTCAATTGCGTCAAGCAGTTCAAGCAATGCTGCACTTAAATCTTGTTGTTCTTTTACAGTTTGTTTAGCCTGAGTGGCTACTGCAATCATTTTTTCTAAATCATTTGAAGCTATCGCTTCTCTAATTCCTGCTGCATAAAGCATAATTGCTCCCATAATAGTGATGTTTATAGTTATTCCTACTCTTGAGGTTTTTCGGTTACACCCTTGTTTTTCTGTACAAGTCAGTTAGATAATTAGATTGGTTTAGACACCTTTTATTTTTTGCCTTTAAGCGAATCAATCGCTTCTAACAATTCTAGCAAAGCAGCACTTAAGTCTCCTTGCTCTTTTACCGTTTGCTTTGCTTGCTCTGCAACAGCTTCCATTTTTACTAGATCATTAGAGGCAATAGCTTCTCTAATTGCTACTCCATACATTGGCATTACTCCCATAACTATTCTGTTTTTATAATTAGTCCTACTCTTGAGGTTTTTCGGTTACACCCTTGTTTTTTTGTTCAGGTCAGATGATTTTTTGAATCGCTGTTACCTTTATTTTTTCTTTCTTAATGATTCTATCGCTTCTAGTAACTCCAGCAAAGCCACATGCATATCACCCTGCCCTTTTACTATTTGTTTTGTTTGCTCTGCAATGGCTTCCATTTTAGCCAGGTCGTTTGAAGCTATAGCTTCTCTGATTGCTACACCATAAGGCATTATTACTCCCATAATTTTATATTTTAAGTTATTAATTAATTATTCGTATTTACTTTTACAGATAAGTAATCGCTTTTATCTGTATCTGTTTAATTTTTAGAACCTAAACTCTTGTAAAAAAAGTGCGGGTTCGCTAGGACTTACACAGGTTAAATTGCCCATCGTGAAAGTTTTACCTTCCTTGTTTTTTGCAGTAATCATAATATTTTTCATTCCTGCTTTTAATGTCCCAAATCTATTACCATTGGTTACTTCAATTCCCATTTCATGCGGAGTACCTGTTCTGGTGGCGATAACATTCCCTGAACCATTGTTAATTAACAGTATCTCTCCTATTGCCGGTGGAGGAAATAATTGAGAAACCGTAATATCTGTAAGTGGCCCCAACGTAATATAATCAGATAAACCTCCCGTATTAATAGGCTCAGAATCTTCTTTATTAATAGTGATAGTTCTTCCAAACTCCGGCTGACTGCTGTCATTTGTACAATACATCCACGGTGTAGTAAAAGGAGTGCCATCTTCTGTCTCTCCCGTTGCTACATATCTTTGGTGTATACCAAGTTTAGGGTTTTGACTTTGTAAGTCCAGATTAAGATTGTAGAATACAAACATCAAAAGTGTACCAACTGCGTAGGTTCCCGTAGCTCCTTCAATAACCGGAAGAATAACAGGCCCGACACCTCCACCATGCCAATCTACATAAGGATATACATTTACATTTTTAACTTTTACAGGTATAGGTTGCATAATAATTAGTTTTATCCTACTCATAAGGCTTTTCAGGTTCGCCTTCGCTTTTATACTGTGCGAAACAGTTCGTTTTTTATAGTGGGTTCTGCTCCACTTCATATTTTTTGTTGCAAACAGACATTTCTCAACAAGCATGTTTTAATGAATTATATACTTTTATTTTAAAGAAATACATCAGAAACAAATGCTGAAAATAAATTCTGACAACTTAATTTTCTGTAATAAAATTACACCAGAAATAAAATCAGAAATAAAAAAATGGTATGGGAAGGAGATTTTGACGTATGAATACTGTGAAAATTATAACGAGATTTTTTTTTTACACATAAACAATTCATTATCAAAACATAAAACATATCAAACACAATCTAAAAAGTCGCTTATAAAAAGGAAAAATCAGCAAAATTTACTGTTTAAGCAATGCTGTAGCTATTAAACTTGTTATTTATTCCTGGATTTAAATTTTACAGTAAACTCCTCCCTTTTTACTCCCTTATTATACTCTAATTTATTTGAGACCATTCCTTTTTTATTGTATCTGATTACAAATTCA
Source organism: Flavobacterium chungangense LMG 26729 (assembly GCF_000735715.2). Lineage (NCBI taxonomy): Bacteria > Pseudomonadati > Bacteroidota > Flavobacteriia > Flavobacteriales > Flavobacteriaceae > Flavobacterium > Flavobacterium chungangense. The sequence continues at coordinate 154,324 of NZ_JASY01000006.1, read as the reverse complement.
TTGTGTTGTTTTTTATTGATTAATTCTTCATCATTTATATCCTTAGCTGATACATCTGAATTATTAAAAAATAAAAACTGTACTGTTTTTGGAAGGAGAAAACGAACAATACTTATAAAGAAAATCCTTCATGAACTAATATTCCACTAAACAAAGGAATATTAATTCTTGAAGGAAGTTCTGATTGAAGTTGCTATCTATAATGCTGATTACAGGTTTATTAATACTATCAAAAGTTCATCAGCCTGATTTTTGTTTGCACAACGATGATTTTTAATAATTTCATTCGAGGAACAAAAAGCCATTTAGGGAATCTTGGATATTCCAGATGCTCACTAATCATAACAAAAGTTACAATTAGCATTGCTAAATCGTGCCCTTTGGGTAAAAGCATAGGAAATAGCATCAATGCCCAACCAGAACCAATGCACCAAACACCATGTGTAAACCCAAAAAAGAAAGAATCACGAAAAGCCTTCCACCCAAATGCTGACAGAATTCGATGATTATGACCGAGGTTTAAAAACCGTTGCTTAATTGGCGAAATCTCCCATATTACTACAATAACAAACAATACTAATGCAGGAATATAGGATATGGGCAATAAAAGGTTAACTCCCATTATGATTTCTATCATAAAAACACCAATAACCATCCATACAAGCAGATAAGTAAACACAAATAATAAAGAGCACAAGAAACGATAGCGTTTGAAGCTATGCTTGTAAATAAACTGAATGGGCAGAATTAATTTAGGAAGCATCATTGCAATCACCATAAGCGCCCAGCCAATTAATTGAGATGAAAAAAGCTTCATCTGAAGCAACATCTGAAATGATGTTGCAGTAGGACAAGAAGCAAAGACATGACAGTATTTCATTGCCATAATATGTCCTGGGTTTACCAAAAGGAGTGTCCAGACAAAAATGCTGATAATTACTATATTGATTGCAATACGCTTATTTTGTGAAAGTTCCATATTCCTTTTTGACTTATTGTCCTGAACGGTAAATTCCTATCCGTTCTACTGTAATTTCATTCCCATCAAGAGGAGCGTCTTTACTCTTTATTTGGACATCTAGTGAATTAATATCAAGGGCACTATCAAGATGCAATTCGTCAATAACATTTGTGATATTGAACTTAAAAGTAAGTCCTGCACCGCCATGAACAGTATTTTCCATCGAGGCACTAAGAACTCCAAAAAGAGAAACAGACTTGATAAATTTTTGATTTACATAAAGGGAAAGAAAATTAGAGTCTTCGCCCCCTTTTACTCCTTCCAGCTGCAGATACACCTCATCAGGAGCATTAGAAACAGAAGCTTTTAAAAAACTGTTTTTTACTGATTTCAATGCCGTTTTATCCAATTGAACAGTAGTTTTGGTTTCTTTATCCTTTAAAATAATTGAACCACTACTTGCTCCTACTAACTCTTTATTTTGTTTATTAGCCATCTTAAGTCCTGTTTCTAAATTTGTTACACCAAGTTTATTTAATCTAAGAGATAAATTCTCTTTTAAAGAACTCGGTTGAATAGTGTCATAAGAAGTTAAAGAGAGATCACTATAGGTATAAGAATAATATGTTCCGTTATACTTCAAATCATTTGTAGACTGAACATCTGCTGGTGTATAATACCAGGCAGTACCATTTGCATCCAATGGCATAGCAAATTGTGAATTACCATTGGCTGTTGGTCCAACCAGCCAATCTGCTTGTGTTGGATTACTATTTTTTCCGGTTACATTCCAGGCATCCCACATACGGTCAATATTAGAATGATGTAAGAAAAATATCGGGTCTAGACCTGCTGTTGCCGGCACTCCCATCAAACCTATTTGTCTTACCGCATTTCGCCCGCCTACCATACCATGAACGAAATTATGGGGATTCTGCTCAAGATCTCCGGTTTCAGAACCACTATGCGAAAATCCCGTTTCTCCCCCGCCATAAAAATAGCCATTTAAATCTCCTGGTCCAAGTGTTGAAGGAGCAGATCCTTCACTATAAATAGTATCCCATTGGCATTGATCATTTGCAGAATTCTCTCCATTACCTACCTGTACATCAGACCCATAACGCTCAGGCACATATAATGGATTTGGTGTGTTATCTGGTAAAACAGTAACTGTAAATGCTGGAGGAATATTAGATTCAGTATAGATCGTAGATTGGCTTAGATAATTCCAATAAGGCAATGACCAATCCGAAGGACCATTTAATTCAGATATAATGGTACGAAGAATATTTTCGAGTGCTACCAAATACCCCCTGTGCCAGGGAGGAAAAAACCAGGTACCGTGCTGACATTGATCCCAAAAAATACTTGTTAATGTACCTGATGGAAGTGTATTTAAATTTGCAGCAGCTCCTATGTATTTAATATTGACCCAGTTTAGATATTGGTATGGCTTTGGGTATAAAGATTTTGGCAATAATAATTCTCCGTGAATTGCAGCATAAAACCACCAGCTTGTAGGGTCACTTACAGGTCGGGACTGCATTACCTTAACAGCTTTTGCATACCAGTAAAGATCGGTATAATTACCGGACTTGTCTATAAATTGCCCGCCATTGTTGTCATCCCATGCATTTTTTCTTAAATAAACTAATTGCTTCCAAGTAGTACCATTATCCCAATTTATCTCAGCATTGTTACTTGACAGCGTCCCGGTTTTATTTCCCCCGTCATCCGTAAAGTTTACGGTAATTACCGATGGATTAGAAGTGTTTACAGTGCCTTGAAAAGGGCCACGGCCGTTACTATAAGTTACACTAATGCTGGCTTTAGATCCAGTAATTGTGATCAACACATTTTGTTGATCTACCCACTTTCTGATAAATGAATTCATATTTTTAATGATTTAATTATTTGTTGTCTTACACATAAGGTTTTTCAGATGCCACCTTCGCATTTTACTGTGCGAAACAGTTCCTTTTTTAGTGATTTTTAGCCTGCTTTAAATCTTTTCGTTCCTGATAAACACTTCTTAACAAAATAAATTTTTATGAATAAAGTCAGTTCATTTAAGATTGCCACGAAAAATTAATTAAAACAAAACCTGAAGATAAATGATACTGGCTTTTATTTTCTGTACTAAAATTACTTGAGAAATAAAGTGCTGAATAAAAAAAGGGTATGAGACGGGGATTTTTACGCATGAAAAGCGTAAAATTGAGAAGAGACTGTTTTTTTTATAAAACACTCATTATCAAAATAAAACAAAAAAATAGTTGCGTTATTTTTGAATAAAATTAAAAATAACAATGGAAAACATCGCTATATACACAATCCCATTATTATTGAACAATGTTGCCCTGCGAATAAAAAGGGAAAATATCAACAGTTATTTCCTGTTGCAGTAATGCAATATCCAGGCTGCCATCATCCTCTGTTTTTATGTAATTTGGTTCTGGCAAATACCGTAATTGAAGGTGCGGATGATACACCGTTTTTCTGCCTTTGCGGAAATACGCACACATTACCGAAAAGCTACTATTGGAGCAGACCAGAATATCGGCTTCAACAAAAGATCTAAAAATAGAATGAATTTGATCGTAATTTTTTTCTTCACGATCAGAGCCAATTATTACCCTGGTATGCTTTCTCTTATCAAACCGCTGTAGAATATCTTCTGCATTTTGTTTTTCGGTGTAGATATTAAAACAAACATTACCAGTACCATACGCCTTTTCGATATGCAAAATGATATTTTCGTAATAATCCATATCAAACATATACCTTACTGCAAATGGACTTGTAAAGTGCTGCGGAAATTTTTCTCTGTCATAATCTGTCCCTCTATTAATATGAACAGCAACTTCTACAGGCGATTTGAATTTATTTATTTTTAAAGAGTGGAGTTCATTGAAGTTCTGAGATACTTCTTGTTGAATTTCGGCAAAAATATTTCGAGTCGTTCTTCCCTCCAGATACCAGGGTATCGTTTGAAACGGATGAATTCGCAAAGCATTTTCTAAGATTACCAGTGTATCATTACTCCTTTTAGGTAAAGCTTTTTCAAAATATTGTAATAACTCTTCATAATCATCAATTCCGCACCATAGAGGTCCTTCAACCCTTACTATATTTTTATATTTCAATTTACGATCTGCTCTTTCCACAATCGGATATTTAAATCCAAGTCCAAAATAATCCAAATATTCGTAAGGAGTATGCACATAATTTAAATTAAATAAGCGACCAATAGTAAGACCGCCTAAAGCATCTTTCAGTTGATGACCGTGATTTCCTCCTGAAGTAAATTCTATTGTAAAGTCCATTTTATATTTTTTATGAAATTTTATTTTATGATTCTCTTTACTGATTTTGCCGATTCAAACATATAATCAACATGGGCTTCTCCTTCTAAATACTCGTAACCATGCTTTTTTTTCCGACTGATTTCACTCATTCGATTGACATATACTTTATGTTTTTTGTATACATAATCTTTACCCAGATATTTATAATGCAACAGTTTTAATTCAATTCTTGAATCTACATTTGAATTTTCATAAAAGACAGGATTACACAAATGTGCGCCGGGTCTGTAGTTAATCTCTTTTATTTTTTTGGGGTCAAAAATGATTTGTTTATCAAACCTTTCAGATCGCACTCCATGTTTAACCTGCTCTGTTATCCCTTTTTTATAGTCGGCTGGAAACTCATGACTCATCATATTGTATCCAATTACAGCAGGCAGAATTATATTTTGCTGTTTGGCCTGTACTAACTTTTCCTCTAAATTTTCATCATATAAAAATTCATCCATATCACAAACAATGACATAATCTGCGGTACTTCCTTTCCAACAATTATTTTTTGATGCTGTCAATTTATCTTCTACGAATTCATTTCCCGAATCCAGACATTTGAATACTAAATTTTTATAAGTACTGGCTAAGCGCATTGATTCATCTGTACTCTGATTATCAATTATGGTAATCTTACTACAGAATTTAGAATAATAATTTAAAGTATGCCGAATCATCTTTTCCTCATTAAAACAAAGCAGATAAAGCTCAACAGTAATAGTGTTGTTTGGACTCATAATTATCCTGAGTTACTTTTATGGTTTCAATTACCAAAATATTTGAATCAACAACTTCGAAGAAAAATCTTCCAGTCTTGGAGTTAAATATTTTTTTATTTCTAAAGTCAAAGCTATAGCAGGAACTTAAATACAAAAGAAAAAATGCCACAAGAAAAAGATTCCTTGTCATAAGACAGACAGAATACTCTTAGAATCACAAAAAAACAATCATCAGCCACCAAAGTATCGGCACGCTTTCGACCCAGAAAGAAGTATAATATTTAGAGCGGTTGGAATTTGCAAATGCAATAAAAAGCATTAAGATAATGACCATTAAAAGATTAATAATGGCATCATGATAATTAAATGTAGAGATCAAAACCTCTAGCCACCAAAACGGAACCAGCAATAAAAACCCTAAATATTTTGTCCGCTTTACGCCTATGGTTTGCGGAACGGTCTGTAAATGCGGATCATCATTGGCCAAATCAATAATTTCGAAAACCAAAATCAATACAAAAACCAATACAAATCGTTGCAGACATTTAATAAAAAAATCCAATGTTGACGGAAGTTCCGCATTTATTAAAGGTAAAACCAGCGTAGCCCCTACCCAGCAAAGTGCCACAATATAGATTTTTACGCCTGCCCAGTTTCTGGCGTTTTTCCGATTCGGAAAAAAAGGAAGGGTATAAAGTGCCGTAATGGCAAATATTCCGACAGAAACAATTTGGGTAATACGCTTCAAATGGAAGAAATAATAACCTACCAAAATCACCGAAACAAAACTCAAAACAGCAATAATTTTAAGCTGCGTCCCAATTGGCTTTTTCTTAACCCGGACCAGCGCATCATATTTTACGAAATTATATCCTACAATAGTTCCAAAAAAAACAAACAACACCATAGCCTCATCATACTGTATATGAAATACATGAAACGTAATCCGTACCAGAGCATAACAGGACAAAGCCACGTGAATACTGCTGTTTAAGTAAAAATCGAATATGTGTTTCAGTAATTTCATCTCTCAAATCTAATCAATTGTTAACAAACCCACCTATTGGTTGAAAAATTCATAAAAATTGAAGTTAAAAATACCCATTAAATTATTAATAATACTTAATTTTGCGCCACAAAAAAACAACACATTTACTATAAAATGTAATAAACCTTGTGTAGCTTACCATTAAACAGGAAAATATGCTTTGTAAATTACATTCTCTTAAAAATACAGAAAGTTACAAATGAGAACAGATGCTTTTGCTTTAAGACACATTGGGACAGGAGAAAATGACCTTGAACACATGTTCAAAACAATTGGTGTTAACAACATGGACCAATTACTTTATGAAACATTTCCTGATGGAATTCGTTTAAAAAATGATTTAATCCTTGATCCGGCAATGACCGAATATGAGTATGCTGTTCATATCATGGAATTAGGCAAAAAAAATAAAGTTTTCAAATCATATATTGGTTTAGGATACCACCCCACGATTGTACCGGCTCCAATTCAAAGAAACATCTTCGAAAACCCGGGATGGTATACAGCTTACACACCGTACCAGGCTGAAATTGCTCAGGGACGTTTAGAAGCAATTTTAAATTTCCAAACTACGGTTATCGAATTGACAGGCATGGAGATTGCAAATGCTTCTTTACTAGACGAAGGAACGGCAGCTGCTGAAGCTATGGCGTTATTATTTGATGTTCGTACCCGTGATCAAAAGAAAAACAACGTAAACAAATTCTTCGTTTCTGAAGAAATCTTACCTCAGACATTATCAGTATTACAAACCCGTTCGACTCCAATTGGAATTGAATTGGTTGTTGGAAACCATGAAACATTTGATTTCTCTAATGAATTCTTCGGAGCTATTTTACAATACCCTGGAAAATACGGACAAGTAAACGATTATTCCGCTTTTATCACTAAAGCAAAAGAAAACGAAATTAAAGTAGCTGTTGCTGCTGACATCTTATCTTTAGCTACCTTAACTTCTCCGGGAGAAATGGGAGCTGCTGTTGTGGTTGGAACTACGCAACGTTTTGGTGTTCCAATGGGATATGGCGGACCTCACGCTGCATTTTTTGCAACTAAAGATGAATACAAAAGATCTATGCCAGGACGTATCATTGGAGTTTCTATTGATGTGAACGGAAACCGTGCCTTACGTATGGCTTTGGGAACCCGTGAACAGCACATCAAACGTGAAAAAGCGACTTCAAATATTTGTACAGCGCAGGTTTTATTGGCAGTTATGGCGGGAATGTACGCCGTTTACCACGGACCAAAAGGTTTAAAATACATCGCAAATAAAGTTCACGCATCGGCGGTTACTACTGCTGAAGCTTTAAATAAACTAGGAGTTTTTCAAACTAATACAGCTTTCTTTGATACTATTTTAGTAAAAGCTGATGCTCAAAAAGTAAAAGCAGTTGCGGAGAAAAATGAAGTAAACTTTTTCTATGTTGATACTGATACGATTTCTATTTCATTAAACGAAACAACTTCAGTAGCAGACATCAATCAAATTGTTGCCATTTTTGCTGAAGCATTAGGAAAAGAAACTTTAACGATTTCTGAGTTAACTGAGACGACTCAATTACCTGCTTCATTAGAAAGAACATCTTCTTTTTTAACGCATGATGTATTCAACAATTATCATTCAGAAAGTCAGTTGATGCGTTACATCAAAAAATTAGAGCGTAAAGATTTATCGTTGAACCACTCGATGATTTCATTAGGTTCTTGTACCATGAAATTAAACGCTGCATCAGAAATGCTGCCTTTATCAATGCCAAACTGGAACAGCATTCACCCATTCGCTCCAATTGAACAGGCAGAAGGTTACATCATCATGCTTAAAAAACTAGAGGAGCAATTAAATATAATCACAGGATTTGCCGGAACAACATTACAGCCAAATTCTGGAGCTCAGGGAGAATATGCTGGTTTAATGGCGATTCGTGCTTACCATATTTCCCGTGGCGAAGGTCACCGTAATGTCTGTTTGATTCCATCATCTGCTCACGGAACAAATCCTGCTTCTGCAGCGATGGCGGGAATGAAAATCATCGTTACCAAAACGACTCCGGAAGGAAACATCGACGTTGAAGATTTGAGAGAAAAAGCGATTGAACACAAAGACGATTTGTCTTGTTTAATGGTAACGTATCCTTCTACTCACGGAGTTTATGAATCTACTATTATTGATATTACAAAATTAATCCACGAAAACGGCGGATTAGTATATATGGACGGTGCTAACATGAATGCTCAGGTAGGTTTAACAAATCCTGCTACAATTGGTGCTGACGTTTGTCACTTAAACTTACACAAAACATTCGCTATTCCTCACGGTGGCGGTGGACCTGGAGTTGGACCAATCTGTGTGAACGAAAAATTAGTTCCGTTTTTACCAACAAACCCAATCCTTAATGTAGGCGGTGAACAAGCGATTACAGCCATTTCATCTGCACCTTACGGATCAGCTTTAGTTTGTTTGATTTCTTACGGATACATCACCATGATGGGAGCTGAAGGATTAAAAAGTGCTACCGAACATGCTATTTTGAATGCAAATTATATGAAATCCCGTTTCGAAGGACATTATCCAATTCTTTACACAGGAGAATGTGGAAGAGCGGCTCACGAAATGATTTTAGATTGTCGTTCATTCAAAGAAAACGGAATCGAAGTTGGGGATATCGCAAAACGTTTAATGGATTACGGTTTCCATGCTCCAACAGTTTCTTTCCCGGTTGCCGGAACTTTAATGATTGAACCAACTGAATCTGAAGATTTAGCCGAATTAGACCGTTTCTGTGATGCGCTTATTGCGATCAGAAAAGAAATTGAAACCGCTACATCAGAAGATAAAAACAACGTTTTGAAAAATGCACCGCACACTTTAGCAATGTTAACTGCTGATACTTGGGACTTTCCATACACAAGAGAAAAAGCCGCTTACCCGCTAGATTACATTGCTGACAATAAATTCTGGCCATCAGTTCGTCGTGTAGATGACGCTTATGGTGACAGAAACTTGGTTTGCAGCTGTGCTCCTATTGAAGCTTACATGGAAAACTAAAATTAGTTTCTTCACAATATTGTACAAACCCGACACGTTAAAAAACTGTCGGGTTTATTTTTTACAATAAAATCGAATTGCATTAGCAAAAAACTTCAACTGACTCGAACATTTCAATCGTTTGAAATCTCTGTAAAATTAAAAAATCATTAAAAAATAATCATTATATCACTTAAAAAATTACTATTTCATAATTATATGCATGCATAGTAATTTTTATCCTTTAAATAATATATTTATTTATAAATTAGCTTAAAATTTTGGAAAAAGAACGAATGAAAATAAAGATTATAGGTATCGGAAGCTATATTCCGCAAAAAGAAGTTAAGAATACCGATTTTGATAAACATGTTTTTTTAAATGAAGATGGAACACCTTTTGGATACCCAAATGAAGTCGTAATTAAAAAATTCAAAGGAATAACGGGTATTGAAAACCGCCGTTATGCCGAAGACAAACACACTACATCTGACCTGGCATTTTACGCAGCTGAAAAAGCAATCGAAAACGCCAACATCGATAAAGAATCCTTAGATTATATCATTTTTGCGCACAACTTCGGTGACGTAAAAACCGGCACCAATCAGTCTGATATGATCCCTAGTTTAGCTACGCGTGTCAAAAACAAATTAGATATTAAAAATCCTAAGTGTGTTGCTTATGATATTCTTTTTGGCTGTCCGGGATGGATTGAGGGTGTATTGCAGGCCAATGCTTTTATAAAATCCGGAATGGCAAAAAGAGTTTTGGTCATAGGAGCAGAAACCCTTTCGAGAGTGGTTGACGAACACGACCGTGATTCAATGATTTACTCAGATGGTGCCGGAGCTTCAATTTTAGAAGCTTCAACAGATCAAGCCGGTTTATTATCTTACGAAAGTGCCACTTTTGCAAATGATGAAGCCAACTTTCTTTTCTTCGGAAAATCATACAATCCGGATCTGGATCCCGATATCAAATACATCAAAATGTATGGCCGTAAAATTTACGAATTTGCATTAAGCAATGTTCCAAATGCCATGAAAGACTGTCTGGATAAAAGCGGAATTGCTATCGATGAGGTAAAAAAAATCCTTATTCATCAGGCAAACGAAAAAATGGATGAAGCGATAATTGATCGCTTTTATAAATTATACGACAAAACAGCCCCTAAAGATATTATGCCTATGAGTATACACGATTTAGGAAACAGCAGTGTTGCAACTGTACCCACACTATATGACCTGTTAATTCAGGGAAAACTGGAAAATCACCAAATCAACAAAGGCGATGTGGTCATTTTCGCTTCGGTTGGAGCAGGAATGAACATTAATGCATTTGTATACCGATATTAAATTTTAGCAGCTATTCCGGCTATCCATTACAAGTCCACACTTAAAAAATGTGTTTTTATTGCCTTAAAAAAGCTTCTTCCAGTCGCTTCTTTAAACCTGCAAAAACTACACTTTTTAAGTCGTGGGCTTTTCATTTCTATCCGGGCTAAAAAACACCAAAATCAGAAGATATCTTTGTATATTTGCGACCTAATCATAAAATTAAGAACTGGCCCTGCTTCGTTCACATCCATACTATGTACGAAAAAACGTTTCCGAATAAAAGATTCAAACTTACCTTAGAATTTTTACAAAAACACATCAAAACCTCTGAAACGATCCTGGATCTGGGAGTCGAAAATCCATTTTCAAAAATCATGAAAGAAGCTGGATACTCAGTAAACAATACAACTGGTGAAGATTTGGATTTAAATCAGGATTCATTGAAAAATGCCAATTCAGATGTGGTGACCGCATTCGAAATATTCGAACATTTATTGAATCCGTTTACAATTTTAAACGAAATCAAATCAGACAAACTTTTGATTTCAATTCCGATGCGTTTGTGGTTTTCACCTGCTTATCGTTCTAAAACAGATATGTGGGACAGGCATTATCACGAATTTGAAGACTGGCAGTTAGACTGGCTTCTGGAAAAAACAGGCTGGAAAATCATCGACAGACAAAAATGGACAAACCCAGTAAAAAAGTTTGGATTAAGACCTTTTTTACGCAGTTTCACCAATCGTTATTATATTGTATACGCGGAAAAAGCCTAATAGCAAATTTCAAAAAAATAAATCCCAAATTCCAATTTAAAACTATTTGAATTGGAATTTGGAATTTAAAAAGATTGGAATTTAAATTGAAAATTATGAAATATTACATCGTCATTCCGGCTCATAACGAACAGGATTTAATTGGCCTTACTTTACAATCTCTGGTATCACAAACCGTTTTACCTTCAAAGGTTGTAGTTGTCAATGACAATTCTACCGATAAAACAGAAGAAGTTGTATTAAGTTTTGCAAAAGAAAACCCGTTTATTTCTGTTGTAAACAAAACTTCAGACGCCATTCATATGCCGGGAAGCAAAGTGATTCAGGCTTTTCAAAAAGGTTTTGAAACTTTAGATACCGAATATGATATCATCGTAAAAATAGACGGCGATTTGATTTTTCCTGCTAATTATTTTGAAACCATCATCAAACATTTCGAATCTGACCCAAAAGTGGGAATGGCAGGCGGGTTTTGCTATATCGAAAAAAACGGCGACTGGATCCTGGAAAACCTAACCGATAAAGATCATATTCGAGGAGCCTTAAAAGCTTACAGAAAAGAAACATATCAACAAATTGGAGGATTACGACCTGCAATGGGTTGGGACACGGTAGATGAATTGCTTTGTAAATATTACGACTGGAAAATTGTCACAGACGAATCTTTACATGTAAAACACCTAAAACCAACCGGTACCAATTACAATAAAACAGCCCGTTATAAACAAGGTGAAGCTTTTTACACTTTAGGATATGGATTTTGGATTACTGCAATTGCTTCTGCAAAATTGGCGATGATGAAGAAAAAGCCACTTCTTTTCTTAGATTACATAAAAGGTTTCTGGAAAGCAAAAAAAGCCAAAACACCATTATTGGTTACCCCTGAACAGGCTAAATTTATTAGAAAGTATCGTTTTCAAAAAATGAAACAAAAGTTAATTTGATTGCCAAAGAAACCGAAAAACGGGAACTCATAACCCAAAACTCATAACTTCTTTTTACCTTAGCCAATATTTGTAAAACTATGATGTTAATTCGTTATTTATCCCAGGTAGGGAAATATTTTTTAATGCTGAAAGAAATTTTCAATAAACAGACCAAATGGCCTGTAATGAAAAGTTTAATCTTAAAAGAAATCGACGACCTTATTATTGACTCTCTTGGAATTGTCTGCTTTATATCGTTCTTTATCGGAGGAGTTGTAGCCATTCAGACTGCTTTAAATTTAACCAATCCGTTAATTCCTAAATATTTAATTGGTTTTGCAACACGTCAATCGGTAATTCTGGAATTTGCTCCTACTTTTATTTCGGTAATTATGGCCGGAAAAATGGGGTCATATATTACTTCCAGCATTGGGACGATGCGCGTTACAGAACAAATTGACGCTTTAGAAGTTATGGGAGTCAACTCCTTAAACTATCTTGTTTTTCCAAAAATTATAGCTTTGTTCATGTATCCATTTGTAATTGGAATCAGTATGTTTTTAGGTATTTTTGGAGGTTGGCTTGCTTCTGCTTATGGTGGATTTTCGACAAGTCAGGATTTTATTTCCGGAGCTCAATGGGAGTTTATACCTTTTCATATTACCTACGCTTTTATCAAAACTTTAATTTTTGCTATGTTATTGGCCACGATTCCATCCTTTCATGGATATTACATGAAAGGCGGAGCACTGGAAGTTGGTAAAGCGAGTACGGTATCGTTTGTATGGACATCAGTTTGTATCATTCTTTTTAATTATATATTAACCCAATTATTATTAGGATAATGATAGAAGTAAAAAATATAGAAAAATCATTTGGTGACAGTAAGGTTTTAAAAGGCGTTTCGACCGTTTTTGAATCCGGAAAAACCAATTTGATTATTGGTCAGAGTGGATCTGGAAAAACGGTACTACTAAAGACCTTATTAGGAATTCATACTCCTGATTCAGGAACGATTGAGTTCGACGGAAGAATTTATTCTGATTTAGATCCTGATGAAAAAAGAGAACTAAGAACTGAAATTGGAATGGTTTTTCAGGGAAGTGCCTTATTCGATTCGATGACTGTTGCTGAAAACGTCGCGTTTCCATTAAGAATGTTCACTAATAATAACAAAGCCCAAATCAAAGAACGTGTTGACTTTGTTCTGGAAAGGGTAAACTTAGTTGAGGCTCACAAAAAACTGCCATCTGAAATTTCAGGAGGTATGCAGAAACGTGTGGCAATTGCACGTGCTATCGTAAATAATCCAAAATACTTATTTTGTGATGAGCCAAATTCTGGTCTGGATCCTAATACTTCAACATTGATTGATAATTTGATTCAGGAAATTACCAAAGAATACAATATTACAACCGTGATTAATACCCACGATATGAACTCGGTTATGGAGATTGGAGAAAATATTGTTTTTTTAAAGAAAGGGCTTAAAGCGTGGCAGGGAACTAAAGAAGAAATCTTTAGAACAGAGAATAAAGACATCGTAAAATTTGTTTATTCTTCAAATTTATTCAAAAAGGTAAGAGAAGCTTATTTGAAAGGGTAAAATCTTTTAAATGTTCAAAATAAAAATTCCAAATTCCAAACTTAAAAAAATGGAATTTGGAATTTCTTTTTATTGAATATTGATTAGCTCTACTTCAGCATTCGGATTAAAAAGATACAATTTTCCGGAACTAATTTCCAGACACTCAAAACGTTTTGTCCGAACGGCAATCTTTTTGAAAATTTTTCCGTTTTTGATTCTGAAAACACTGCCATAGGGAATTTCGAAAACGTAGTTTTTATCATTTTCTTTATCATATTGCTTCAAAGCCAAAGATAAGGTGGTATCCGTATCGCTGCTTGCAGATGGATTCTTAAAATGTCTGGCCAATAAGGGAAGAATATGATTAGGAAATATCTCTGGACGAATAAACGGTACCATCAAACGTTGAAATGTAAGTTTCCATTCGCTACCATGAGGCTTAATATTTCGTCCAAACTTTTCAAAAGCTACCAAATGCGCAATTTCATGAACCAGTGTAATTAAAAATCTGTACTTGTTCAAACTTGCATTTACCGTTATTTCATGTTTACCTCCTGAACCTCTTCTATAATCTCCATGACGCGTTTGGCGTTCATTTACAATTTTCAGATGCACCTGATTGGCCACTATCAAATCGAAAACGGGCTTTACCGCATGCTCAGGAATATATTTAGCTAATGTTTCGCTCACAATAGTTATAAATTATTAATTATGAGTTATAAGTTTTTTTTTGGACGTAATTATAATGCTTCTAATTATTTTTAGCACGTCATTGCATTGTTGATGTATGGAATCAAACTCTGCTAGAGAAATATAATCCGCTTCTTTTAAGATTTCAAGCCAATACATAGATTCATCACACTCTTTTTGGGCAATTGATAATTTATGAATGAAATCAGCTTTGCTCTGAGCATTGACAGCTTCACGAACATTTGCGCCAACGGAAGTAATAGAACGCAAAAATTGCTTGCTCATTACAAACTCCTTTTTTTCAGAAACTAAATGTTTATAAAAATTAACCCCTCTTACAGCTAATTCAAAACTTTTAGTTTTTACAATACTTTCACTCATAATTCAGAACTCATAATTTATAATTAGTTAAGGATTAGTCGAAGAAACTTCCAGGACTTTTCCGTTAAAATATTTATTTCCATTAAGTGTAAAATCATAAATATAAGTCGCCATTCCCTCTGCAGAAATTGGAGCCTGATAGCCTGGAAAAGCCTCATTCAGCATTTCGGTCTGAACAGATCCTAACGCCAGAACATTAAATGAAATACCTTTTTCTTTATATTCTTCAGCCAATAATTCTGTCAAAGTAATAACAGCTCCTTTGCTTGAACTGTAAGCCGCAAGTCCTGCAAATTTAAGACTACCACGTACCCCGCCTATTGAACTGATGGTTACGACATGGCTTCCTTTTTCAAGATACGGCAAACAAATCCGGGTAAGATTGGCGACAGCAAAAACATTTACTTTGTAAATTCTTTCAAAATCTGCCTGAGTAGTTTCTTCAAAAGGTTTTAGTAAAAGAGCTCCTGCATTGTGTACTACAGCATCTATTTTTTTCCACGTTGAAGAAAGAAAATGGCTCACAGTATCAAGTTGGGTTTCATCTGCCAAATCAACTGAAAGACAAGTAACGTTTTGGTGTTCTAAAAGTGCTTGTGGAATTTTTCTTGAAATGGCTAAAACCTGATAACCAGCATTTGCAAACTGCAGAGCCAGTTCATAACCTATTCCTCTGCTCGTTCCGGTAATAATAATATTTTTCATAAACCAAAAATAATCAAATCTTATGAATACAACTCTTATTTGGTCATCGTAATTTCCTGAGTCGGAGATGATACAATTATACCTATAGCCGGTAAAAACTCCTGCGTAAATTTAGTTATATGCGGAATATCCATTACCTCAAATTCATCTGATGGATGATGATAAAATTCAAAATTCTCAAAATCAAAAGTACTTATGGACTGACATGGTTTTTTGAAAACTTCATAAAAAGAATAATTATCAGAACGGTAAAAAAGTTCATATTCTGCCTCTTTGGGAAGAAAGCCAATCGTATTCTTTCCTGTATACTGATTAATTCGCTCTGCCATATTTGATTTGTCAAAACCTGTAATATAGGCCAGGTAATCACGCTTCATTGGCACACCAACCATTTCAATATTTAACTGGGCATACAAATTAAAGTCTTTATCTTTAAGTTTTTGTACCAAGCTTTTAGATCCTAAGAGTCCCTTTTCTTCTCCTGCAAAAAACACAAAAAGGATGCTTCTTTTATTCGATTTTGTCTTTGCAAAATACTTAGCCATTTCTGCTACAACGGTTACTCCGGAAGCATCATCGTTTGCACCGTTATTAATCATATCATTCTGCTTATTTTTTAGCAGACCAATATGATCGTAATGCGCACTTAAAACCACGAATTCTTTTTTAAGTTCCGGATCGGTTCCTTCTAAATACCCCACAATATTATAGGCCGGTGATTTAAAATTTGTAAGTGTGTCACGATATGTACTGAAGTAGGGTTTTACATTATTCTTCTTAAAAAAATCTTCTAAAAAAACAGCTGCTTTTTCGATACCCCGTGTTCCTGTCTCTCTTCCTTCGAGTTCATCTGAAGAAAGATATTTTAAAAAATCTGAAACCTCATTTTGTTCTACTATATAAGTGTTTTCAACAGATTCTGATACTGTCTTTGAAGTTTTTTCACCAACTATTGGGATATTAGATTTGCAGCCCAATAAAACTAATGAGAGAAGAAAGTACATTTTTTTCATAAAAAGAATATTTAAATTTGTGTGCTGATGAACAAAACTTCTGAAAATTAAAAAAAATAATCGTAAAAAAACCCTTTCAAAGCTAAAAAAGCAGAAAGGGTTTCAGTATACTAAAAAGAGAAAATTATTCGGCGATAACTGCTCTCGAGATTACAATTTTTTGAATTTCAGATGTCCCTTCATAAATCTGCGTAATTTTAGCATCACGCATCATACGTTCTACATGATATTCTTTTACATATCCGTTGCCTCCATGAATCTGAACGGCTTCAATCGCAGTATCCATAGCCACCTGCGAAGCAAATAATTTTGCCATAGCACCGCTTACATCATAATTTTTATGCTGATCTTTATCCCAGGCAGCTTTCATGCATAAGTGACGGGCAGCTTCAATATTTACGGCCATATCTGCTAATTTAAATGCAATGGCCTGATGGTTACAGATTTCGGTTCCGAAAGCTTTACGTTCTTTTGAATATTTCAAAGCCAATTCATACGCCCCGGATGCAATTCCTAATGCTTGTGAAGCGATTCCGATTCGGCCTCCGGCAAGCGTTTTCATAGCAAATTTAAATCCGAAACCATCTTCCCCGATTCTGTTTTCTTTCGGAACTTTTACATCACTAAACATTAATGAGTGTGTATCAGAACCGCGAATTCCCATTTTTTGTTCTTTTGGCCCAACAGAAAAGCCCGGCATATCTTTGGTCATAATCAGGACATTTATTCCTTTATGCTTCAGTTCAGCATGCGTTTGTGCGATTACCAAATAAACAGAAGCCGTATTTCCATTAGTAATCCAGTTTTTTGTACCGTTTACCAAATAATGGTCACCCATATCAATAGCTGTTGTTTTTTGCGAAGTTGCATCACTCCCTGCTTCCGGCTCACTTAAGCAAAAAGCGCCGTGAATTTCTCCCGAAGCCAAACCCGGCAGATATTTTTGTTTCTGCTCTTCGGTTCCAAATTCCTGCAATCCCCAGCACACTAAAGAATTATTTACAGACATCACTACCGAAGCAGATGCATCCACTTTAGAAATTTCTTCCATCGCAATTACATACGAAACTGTATCCAGACCGCTTCCACCATATTTAGGATCAACCATCATCCCCATAAATCCTAACTGCCCCATCTTTTTTACCTGCTCAGCCGGAAAAATCTGTTTCTCGTCTCTTTCAATTACACCCGGCAACAATTCATTTTGAGCAAAATCCCTTGCAGCCTGCTGAATCATTAAATGCTCTTCTGTTAGATTAAAATCCATAATAGTGGTTCTTTAAGTTGTTAAAGTGCTTTTTTGTTATACATAAAAAAGCTTTTCAAATATAAATTTTATATACCAAATAACAATGCACGCATAGTATTTTAGGGTTTTATCCAAAAATACTATAACGTTTTCGTTACTATATTAAAAAAAAATCAGACAATCCTTAATTTCACAACAGATTACTCATATTTTAAGAGCAAAATTATCGATAATAGAAATTAAAACAAACTGTTACAACTATTCTGTAAAGGCAAAATGGCAAAAATATAAAAGAATACAAATCGACAGTAAAATTACTCTTACTATTTTGATTCTTAATTCAATAGATTTTAAAATCAAAGGCAATATCACAAAAAACTTACCGTTTAAAACTCTAAATTTTAGAAATTAACAGTATTTTTGCAAAAAACAAAAACACTAAAAAAACAAAAACAATTATCACGAAAGACTATGAAAAAGATTTTACTACTGCTCACGCTACTTATAAGCTTACAATTCTCAGTATCCGCTCAAACACACATAGATGTAAACGGCGTTACAGTTCCAAGGAAAATTGAATTTCAAAACAAAACCTTACAACTAAATGGTGCCGGAGGAAGATCAAAAATGTGGCTCGAAGTTTATGTTCAGGCTTTGTACCTAACGCAATTAAGCCAGGACCCGCAGTTTATTATTGACAGTGACACTGAAATGGCAATACGAATTGAAATTACTTCGGCTATGGTTTCTGCCAACAAATTAACAAAAGCAATGAATACAGGTTTCGAAAAATCGGCAGGAAGTAATCTTGAAGAATTAAGACCAAGAATAGAGCAGCTAAAAACCCTTTTAAGTGATAAAATTACAGAAAAAGATGTGTTCATACTGGCTTACAATCCAATTGATCAAACCATCAATGTGATTAAAAATGAAGCCTTGAAAGGAAAAATTCAAGGATTTGATTTCAAGAAAGCATTGTTTGGAATCTGGCTTTCCAATAAGCCTGTTGACGAAACACTAAAGAAAAATTTATTAGGACAATAACACTTCTGATTTTATAAATTTAAGGCCGAAAACAAGTAGTTTTCGGCTTTCTTTTTTTGTTAAAACAAAATTACAACAAATACATTATTCGCATTATTCTATTTCATACTTTTACACAAACTAAACATATTTCAACAAAATGAAAGATTTATTGCAGCAATTTGAAAATAAAGAACCTGAAATTGTTTTTAACTGGAAAGATTCTGAAACAGAAGCCGAAGGCTGGACTGTTATTAATTCTCTCCGTGGCGGAGCTGCGGGCGGAGGTACCAGAATGAGAAAGGGCCTCGATGTTAACGAAGTTTTATCATTGGCCAAAACAATGGAGGTTAAATTCTCTGTTTCGGGACCTGCAATTGGAGGCGCTAAATCCGGAATTAATTTTGACCCTAATGATCCCCGAAAAAAAGGCGTTTTACAGCGTTGGTATAAAGCGGTTTCTCCTTTGTTAAAAAGTTATTATGGCACAGGAGGTGATTTAAACGTAGATGAAATTCATGAAGTGATTCCGATGACCGAAGAATGTGGTGTCTGGCATCCGCAGGAAGGCGTTTTTAACGGACATTTTAAACCAACAGAAGCTGATAAAATTAATAGAATTGGTCAATTGCGTCAGGGAGTTATTAAAGTTATAGAAAACCCTAAATTTTCGCCCGATGTAATCCGCAAATATACTGTTGCCGATATGATTACCGGTTTTGGTGTTGCTGAAGCTGTTCGTCATTTTTATGCAATTTACGGCGGAGATATAAAGGGTAAAAAAGCAATTGTTCAGGGTTTTGGAAATGTAGGTTCTGCCGCAGCTTTTTATTTAGCAGAGATGGGTGCCAAAATAATTGGAATTATTGATCGTGACGGAGGCCTTATCAAGGAAGAAGGTTTTTCGTTTGAGGAAATCAGAACTTTGTTTTTAAATAAGGACGGAAACAAACTGGTTGCCGAAAATATGATTCCGTTTGAAGAAATCAATTCACAAATCTGGACAATTGGTGCTGAAATTTTTACACCTTGCGCTGCTTCAAGATTGGTTACTCAAGCTCAAATTGACAGTTTAATTGCAAATGGCTTAGAAGTTATTTCTTGTGGTGCTAATGTTCCATTTGCGGACAAAGAAATTTTCTTTGGATCTATTATGGAAGAAGTAGACAGTAAAGTAAGTTTAATTCCTGATTTTATTTCGAATTGTGGTATGGCCAGAGTTTTTGCATATTTTATGGAGAAAAAAGTTCAAATGACTGATGAAGCGATTTTTAATGACACTTCAGAAATTATAAAAAATGCGATTGTAAAAGCACATGCTTTGAATCCGTCAAAAACAAATATTAGTGCAACTGCTTTTGAGATTGCACTGAAACAATTAGTGTAATTTTCTTTATACTTTTATTCTAAGCGGGCTAAATTTTAGCTCGCTTTTTTTTCACAGATTATTGGATTAAAAAATACTTCTCTTTATTGATATTTCACGCAGATTTAAAATAGATTTAAAATAGATTTAAGCAGATTAGCGCAGATACAATTTTAAAATTAAAAACCTGCTTAAATCTGCGAAATCTGCGTGCAAAAACCTTAGCGATAAAATTGTCTCAACCTTTTATTCTAAACAATTTTTACTACTTTTAAACGTTTTTATTAAATACAATTACAAAATTCAGAATCAAAATGACTTCTACAGATTCTTCAGATAAAAAGAAATCACTATTAATCTCTACGGCAATTTATGGTGTCCTATTATTGCTGTTGTTTTTTATACGTTTTTGGCCCCCTTATAATCCTGAAAACAATGTAGCTCTCGCTGAAGGTGGCGGAGGTGGAGGTGTAACCGTAAATTTTGGAGACAGCGATTTAGGTTCAGGATCCAATTATAACAGTGAAGTTCTTGATGTAAAAAACAATGCAAAAGCAACACCTGCAAAAGCCACTCCGGACGAAGCAATTATTACTCAGGAAAACTCAACTGCTGCTGAGGAAGATGTAATTATTCCCGTAAAAGAAAAACCTAAAAAAAATACTCCTGTTGTTAAACCGGAAGAAAAACCTGTTCCTCAAAAACCAAAAGTTTCTAATTCTACAAACGATGCTTTATCCAGCATTTTAAAAGGCTCGAATAAAGGTGGTGACGGAGACGATAAAGTGGCAGGAAACAAAGGAAAAGCGAACGGAAGTTTAGGATCGAATGGATATTATGGCTCAGGAGGTTCAGGTGGAGGAACTGGTGGTGGCAACGGAACCGGAAATGGTATTGGTACAGGAAGCGGATATGGAGCAGGAAGTGGTGGAGGCTCTGGCGGCGGATCAGGATATTCTTTAGGAAACCGAAAAGCATTATCGAAACCGGCACCAAAATATACCTGTGATGAGGCCGGAAAAGTAGTCGTTGAAGTTACAGTAGATCAAAGTGGAAGAACAATAAGTGCAACACCTGGAATAAAAGGAACTACAAATTTGGCCAGATGCTTATTAGATCAGGCAAAAATTGCTGCAATGAATACGAAATGGGATGCTGACAGTAATGCTCCTGCCAAACAAGTTGGTAAAATTATTTATAATTTTAGTTTGAATTAAAAAACATATAAAACTTAAATAAGAAAGGCTTTCTGGAAATTTCCAGAAAGCCTTTCTTATTGCTGACTTTTGTCAATTTCGACGTAAGGAGACTCGAGCGATAGTGAACAGGTGAAGCAAATCACACTCATATATCGACAAAGATTGGAGACATACTTTATGGAGTTTCTTGTGTGATTTCTCCCTCCGGTCGAAATGACATACTTTATGGCTACTATTTTTTTAATCTGTCTTCT
This sequence comes from Flavobacterium chungangense LMG 26729, assembly GCF_000735715.2. Taxonomy (NCBI): domain Bacteria; kingdom Pseudomonadati; phylum Bacteroidota; class Flavobacteriia; order Flavobacteriales; family Flavobacteriaceae; genus Flavobacterium; species Flavobacterium chungangense. Next base: position 132,702 of record NZ_JASY01000006.1, on the reverse strand, counting down.
TCCTCGTTCCTCTTACTTCTATATTCTTTCCTCTATGCCTTTTTCTTTCTTTCATACTCTCTTTTCTCGCGTGAGGGATAGCAGCTGGCTACCGAAGTAGCGCGAATAGCCCGACCGGAATAAAAAAAATGGGCCTATCAACATCCTGCTGATTAGCCCATTTTGTTTATTGTGGTCACGCCCAAATTTACTTCGGACTCGTAGCAATTACAAATTTCAGATTGTTCTTTACTCCTATCTGCAATACATCTACTAAATCCTGAACCTGTAAGTTAAAAGGAATACGAACAACAACAGTTTGCGCTTTATCGTCTCCTATTTTCGACATCAGGCTGGTTTCTAATTCTTCGAACTCTACCGGCTGTTTGTCGATGTAGAATTTTTTATCTTCGGTAACGGATAAACTGATTAATTGTTTATTCGTTTTTTCGTTAGATTTCGCTTTTGGCAAAGTCATCTTAATAACATTAGGATTTGCAAGCGTTGAAATAATAAGGAAAAACAACAGCAGGAAAAACATAATATCACTCAATGATGAGGTCGCCACTTCGGCATGAAATCTTCTTTTTCTCTTAATAGACATACCTTATGCTCTTTGAATTATATTGACAAAAGCTAATATTTGTTTCTGGATTTTTAAGGCAAAATCATCAATCTTACCGTTCAGGATATGATAAGCGCTATAGGCAATAATACCTACAATAAGTCCTGCTCCACTACTGATCATTTTCTCATACAATCCTCCGGAAATATTTCCAATACTAATATTTTCTGTTACAGAAATGCTGTAAAAAATTTTAATTACACCTGAAATGGTTCCAACGAATCCAAGAGTTGGTGCAATTCCGGCAATTAAACCTAAGTGTCCCAATTTGCTTTCCATTTCACCAATTTCGATATCGGCGGCACGATCCATATTGGCTTCGATTTCTGCAATTGGTCTTCCGATAACCAAAACACCTTCTTTCAAAATATTCGAAGCAGCAGTATCACTTCTCTCTACGATTGTTCTGGCCAATTCTATATTTCCGGCATTCAGCTTATCACCTACATCCTGCATTAATCTGTTATCGATTTTTGAGGCTTTTGTAATGTATAAATAACGTTCAATAATTACGTAAAAAGTATAAAATAATAAAATGGCAATTGGTATTAAGAAAAAACCTCCTTTTAAAATAAATCCTAAAACTGAGATTTCGGTATTGGGTGCAATTTTTTCGATAACTACGTTAGATGCAGCGTTTGCGATGGTATCTGTTTGTAATTGAATGAAGCTAAACATATATTAATTCTGGTTTATAATAATTAATTCTAAAAAATATTTCAAATTTGCAATAAAGATAATTTTCACTGTAATATTAAACTAATAAAATTGAAAATTATTTCAATTAACCGCTATTTTATTCAAAAAATGAACTATCAGGAAACTACTAATTGGATGTTTAATCAATTGCCCATGTATCAGCTTCAGGGCGCTTCGGCTTACAAAGAAGATTTGACCAATATTAAACTGTTGTCAGCACATCTTGGGAATCCTGAGAAGCAGTTAAAATACATTCATGTAGCGGGAACAAACGGCAAAGGATCGACTTCGCACATGCTGGCTTCAGTTTTACAGGAGTCGGGATACAAAGTTGGACTTTATACTTCTCCACATTTAAAGGATTTCAGAGAAAGAATAAAAATTAACGGCAGCAACATTTCAGAAGATTTTGTTGTTGAATTTATTGCCCAACACAAAGATTTTTTTGAGGCTAATGACCTGAGTTTTTTCGAAATGTCTGTTGGTTTGGCCTTTGATTATTTTGCTTCTGAAAAAGTGGATATCGCCATTATTGAAGTAGGTTTGGGAGGAAGACTTGACGCTACTAACATTATCACTCCCCTTATTTCGGTAATCACCAACATTGACTTGGATCATATGCAGTTTTTAGGAAATACACCCAGAGAAATTGCAGGAGAAAAAGCCGGTATTATAAAACCTAATGTTCCGGTGGTAATTGGCGAATATACTCCCGAAACTCAACCTGTATTTTTAGCCAAAGCCAAAGAAAACCAATCAGCCATTTATTTTGCAGCTGATTTAGTTACCGAAGTATTTCCTTCTGATTTGATTGGAGATTATCAGTTTCACAACAAAAAAACGGTTCAGCAGACTATTGAGGTTTTAAATGCCCAAAAGGAATTTAAAGTTTCTATTGAGAATTTAAAAACCGGTTTATTAAATGTTTCTAAAAACACAGGCTTACAGGGACGATGGCAGCAATTAGGAGAAAATCCTAAAATAATTTGCGACACGGCACATAATAAACACGGCCTGGCAATTGTGATGAAACAAATTCAGAAAGAAAATTTTGAAAACCTGCATATTGTTTTGGGAGTTGTAAATGATAAAGATCTTGATTCGATTTTACCTCTTTTCCCTAAAAAAGCACAATATTATTTCTGCAGGCCTGATTCGTCGAGAGGCTTGGCTACGGAAATCTTGCAGGAAACGGCTAAAAAACATGATTTATTTGGAGAAAAGCACGAGTCTGTCATTAGTGCTTTTGATGCAGCCAGAAAAAATGCCGGAAAAAATGATTTTATTTATGTTGGAGGAAGCACTTTTGTAGTAGCCGAATTGCCTTTGAAGTAAACAAATTCAAATTTGCATAAAAAAGTTCAAAAAAAATAGTTTTATAACAAATTCAATTCCAGTAAAATATAAGTTTTATTATAAATTCTTTTAATTTTTAAAGCAATTTCTTTGGAGAACTGAAAAACTAACGTATATTTGCACTCGCAATAACGCAAGACATTGCTACCCGAAAGGGCGATTAGCTCAGCTGGTTCAGAGCACCTCGTTTACACCGAGGGGGTCGGGGGTTCGAACCCCTCATCGCCCACCACTTTTAAAAAACCTCTAAAGTCATTGATTTTGGAGGTTTTTTTTATGACTCAAAAAAGAGCTTAATTTGGATCAGGTTCAAAAGTTGGGGATTAAGCAAAAAGATTGGATAATCTGAATAGAAAAAAATGGATCAGGTTCAAAAGTTAGGGAGCAGGCAAAAGATTGGATAATCTAAACAAGAAGAAGTCTATATTTTATACCATTTGGCAGGTTTGGCGTGTCCGATAATTTTATCAGTTATCTTCTCAAAAAATTAAAAATTTGGGATTAGCTTTTATAAAAAAAAACGTCCTGAGATTTCAGGACGTTGCTTGTTATCTTTAAAATATTTTTCTTTTAGAAAAATTTATATGGTAATTACCTTCTAGAAAAATTTGCTTATTAGATTTTCTTAAACAAATACCCTCCATCTGAAAAACAAATTCATCACCGTTATTTTCTAATGTGCTTCCAGCCAGTCTTTACCCAAACCAAGTTCAACTTCTAAAGGAACGGTCATTTTAAAAGCATTTTCCATTTCGTGCTTAATCATCGGTTGAATTTTTTCTAATTCGTCATTATGAACATCAAATACAAGCTCATCATGTACCTGAAGCAACATTTTTGATTTCCAATTTTCTTCCTGAAGTTTTTTATGAATGTTGATCATAGCAATTTTAATCACATCCGCAGCACTTCCCTGAATTGGAGCGTTAACAGCATTTCTTTCTGCAGCGCTTCTTACTACGGCGTTAGCTGAATTAATATCTTTTAAATAACGGCGGCGTCCCAAAATAGTTTGAACATATCCGTTTTCGCGGGCAAATTCTACCTGGTCTGAGATGTATGATTTTAATCTTGGATAAGTATTGTAATAAGCTTCAATCAAAGCAGCACTTTCGCTTCTTGATAATGAAGTCTGATTGCTTAATCCAAAAGCTGAAACACCATATATAATTCCAAAGTTTACAGTTTTGGCATTGCTTCTTTGTTCACGGGAAACTTCATCCAACGGCACATTAAAGACTTTTGCGGCTGTTGCCTTGTGAATATCTTCTCCGTCCTGAAATGCTTTAATCATGTTTTCTTCACCACTTAAAGCGGCAATGATTCTTAATTCTATCTGGGAGTAATCGGCAGAAATTAAAGTGTGGTTTTCATCACGTGCCACAAAAGCTTTACGGATCTGACGGCCTCTTTCGGTACGAATCGGAATATTTTGCAAGTTTGGATTATTAGAACTCAAACGACCTGTTGCAGCAACTGTCTGCATATAATCAGTGTGAACACGTAAAGTTTTTTTATCAACCTGTTCTGGTAAAGCCAAAATATAAGTGCTTTGTAATTTCACCATCTGTCGCCAGTCTAAAATTTCTTTTACAATTGGGTTGTCGTTTGCTAAATATGTCAAAACTTCTTCACCGGTAGCATATTGACCAGTTTTGGTTTTCTTTTGTTTAGCACCACCAATTTTAAGCTTGTCAAATAAGATATCGCCTAATTGTTTCGGTGAAGCCAAATTAAATTTCTCGCCAGCTATTTCGTAAATATTTTGTTCTAAAGTTTTAATTTCAACATCCATTTCTTTTGACATCGAACTTAAAAATTCAACATCTAAACGAATTCCTTCTGTTTCCATGGCAGCCAAAACACTTACTAACGGAATCTCGATGTCTTCAAAAAGCTTTTTGGTTTCTGTTTTATCTAATTCGGCTGTAAAAATTTCTTTTAATTGTAATGTTACATCGGCATCTTCAGCAGCGTATTCCTTGATTTCTTCAAGTGCAACATCGCGCATTGAAATCTGATTTTTACCTTTTTTCCCAATTAAAGTTTCGATTGATTTAGGCGAATATTTTAAATACGTTTCGGCTAAAATATCCATATTATGACGCATATCAGGATTAATCAGGTAATGCGCTATCATGGTATCAAAAAGCTTTCCTTTTACTGTAATGCCATAATTAGAAAGAATTTTTAAATCATATTTTAAATTCTGACCAATTTTCTCGATGTTTTCATTCTCAAAAAAGGGTCTGAATTTGTCTATCAAAACCTGAGCCTGTTCCTGACTTTCCGGAAACGGAACATAATATCCTTTTCCTTTTTCATAGGAGAAGGAAATTCCAACCAGCTCCGCATGCAAAGCATCCAAACCTGTAGTTTCCGTATCAAAACAAACCGAAATTTGTTTTTGCAGATTTTGTAAAAGCAATTTAATCCCTAAATCTCCTTCAATTGCCTGATACGAGTGAGGTGTGTTTTCTAAAGTATTGTAAAATGAAGCTCTTGCTGCTTCAGGATTTTCTTCAGTTGTTCCTCCTCCAAAAAGATCAAATTGATCCTCATTTTTAGGCTGAGGCTTTTTATATAATTTAGCATCCGGAGCATTATTTTCGGCTAATTCATTCCCTCCTCCTACTTTAAATAAATTGTCAAATTGTTCTGCCATTCTTCTAAATTCCAGTTCCTGAAAAATAGCATCGGTTTTCTCAATGTCTGGACGCGAAAGTTCGTAGTCTTCTTCATTAAAAATCACATCACAGTCGCAGATAATAGTTGCCAGTTTTTTAGATAAAATACCCTTGTCTTTATTGGCCTCGATATTTTCTTTCATTTTGCCTTTTAGCAAATGAGTATTTTCAAGAAGATTTTCCATTGTGCCAAATTCTTTGAGAAATTTTTTGGCTGTAACTTCACCTACACCCGGTAATCCCGGAATATTATCTACGGCGTCTCCCATCATACCAAGAAAGTCAATTACCTGCTCTGGTCTTTCAATTTCAAATTTTGCCAAAACCTCTGGTATCCCCCAAATCTCAATCCCGTTACCCATTCGGGCTGGTTTATACATGAATATATTTTCAGAAACCAATTGGGCAAAATCCTTATCGGGCGTTACCATAAAAACTTTATAGTTTTGTTTTTCGGCTTGTTTTGCAATTGTTCCAATTAAATCATCTGCTTCACAGCCGGCAATTTCAATAATTGGAATATGCATGGCTTTTAGTAAATCCTGAATATAGGGAATCGCAATTTTGATTGCCTCAGGAGTAGCATCGCGGTTTGCTTTATAATCTGAGTACATTTCGGTTCTTACCTGGCTCCCTTCTTTATCAAAAGCAACAGCCAAATGATCTGGTTTTTCTCTTTTAATAACATCCAAAAGGGAATTCATAAAACCCATAATAGCAGATGTATCCATCCCTTTTGAATTGATTCTCGGATTTTTTATAAAAGCATAATAACCACGAAAAATTAAAGCGTAGGCATCTAAAAGAAAAAGGCGTTTTTGAGTTGACATAAAAAAAATATTAGTCTGTAAAAATAAACAATTGGGTTTTAAAAATGATTCTGTTTTATGAATTTAAATGTTTGTGGCAGTTTAATCAGATGTTTTTAATGAAACAGGAGGTTTATGAACCTTCAAATGATTTACAATGAAAAAGCTTAAGTTAATATCAAGTTAAAATTTTATTGGTCAGTACTATCTTCATTTTGTCTTCATTTTACAGAGGTAATTTTGAAGTGTAAAAAATAAATATTATTAATTTAAATACTTAGAAATCATGAGAAATTTATTGATGTTATTAGTAGCAGTTTTAGGAACAAGTGCAATGGTTAGCGCATTTCCAGCAAAAGAAGGTAAAGTAGTTTCTGCAAAAGAAGTAAAAGCAACAAAACATCCGAAACACAAATCTGAGAAAAAAGCAAAATCAGGAAAAAGTGAAGCTCCGAAAGCAGAAACAGCAAAAGTAAAAAAATAACAAACAGTAATTTAGAATAAAAAGGTAATTAATTTAAAACGTAAGAAATCATGAAATCACAGATTCACGAAAACAAAAAAAGCAGCACACTTAGTCTGAGTAAAAATTTATTGATTGTTTTAGCAGCTGTTCTGGGAACAAGTGTAATGGTTAGTGCGCAAACAACTCCAACGCAGGCAACTCCCGCCAAAGAGGTGAAAGCAACAAAACACCATAATCATAAAGCGAATAAAAAAGCAAAAACTGAAGCTTCAAAAGAAGAAGCTGCCAGCGTGAAAAAATAAGAATTGCTTTTGTTTTGTTTTCGAACTATTGTAACGGAGGCAAAACAGGAATAATGATTATAAGAATGCGATTGAAGAGGCTGATGAAGAAATTTGTCAGCTTTTTTTCATTCGTTAATTTTTTAATAATGCGTGACAGGACTTTTTATAATTGATTAATTTTAGTTGTGCTTAAATTGTTGTTTTTATGAATGTTTTGATTGTTGAGGATAATAAAGAGCTTGCCGGAGAAGTTTACGACTTTCTTTGTACTACAGGATATATTTGTAAAATTGCAAATAATTGCGAAGATGCATTGGAGGAATTTGGCAGTAACGATTATGATGCAATCCTCCTGGATTTAGGATTGCCTGATGGTGATGGCTTTGAGGTTTTGAAAGCCATTCGAAAAACAAAATCAAAAATAGCCGTGATTGTACTTACTGCCCGCGGAGAATTAGATGACAGAATCAATGGTCTTCACCTTGGTGCTGATGATTATTTGACAAAACCTTTTGCGTTAACAGAATTGGCCGCCAGGTTATTTGCTGTTATTCGAAGAATTCATGGTTTTACTTTAAATAATTTAAGCATCCACGGATTTATACTTCAGCTTCAGGATTACAAAGTAAGCTACAACGAAACACCAATAAACCTTACCAAAAAAGAGTTTGATATTTTTCAATATTTGGTTTTAAATAAAAATCGGGTAATTACAAGACTACAATTAACGGAACATATTTGGGGAGACATTTTGGAGGTAAATTCAGATTCGAATTTTATTGACGTTCATGTTCGAAATCTTAGAAAGAAATTGGACAAGCACAATTCGATAGATTGGTTCGAAACAGTTCGCAATGTCGGCTATAGAATTAATGAATAAATAATTTTTTTGTGAAAATAAAACATCAATTAGCCATTTTTAATGCACTGACAAGACTGTTGGTTATTTTGGTTCTGTGGTTAATGCTGCCTATTTTGGTTGAAAATGTTGTGTATCGGCACATCAATAATGGATTGATCGAAAAAAAGAAAAAATTTATTGACCTCCTCAATCAAAAGGAGATCAATGATCTTATAGAAAATTCAGATGATTCGACCGAAACATATTCGCAGTTTACTACTTTACACAGCGAGTTTTTGGTTCTTTCCAGATTGTCTTCAAAACCCAGTCAGAAAAAAACAACTTTTAGTAATGATAACCGAATTATAGAAGGAGAAGAAAATGAATATAGAATTCTGCAATATCATTTTACTTATGGAAACCAGGGTTATCAGCTTGAAATTGGAAGCAGTCTCAGCGAAGTAAACGACCTTACGTTCAGTGTTAGGCTTTTTATTATTATCGTTTTGGTTGTTATCCTTTTGATTACTTTTTTGGCGGATACCGTTTATATCGAATATTTACTGAAGCCTTTTTATAAAATTATTGATACTAAAATAAGGCGTGTCAACGAACCGGAAGCTTTTGATCACACACCTATTAATGCAAAATCCAGAGATTTTAAAGAACTTGATTTTGTTTTGAATCAGATGATGGATCGTATCTCTGAAGTTTTTAAAAAAGAAAAACAATTTATTTCGAATGTTTCCCACGAGCTTTTAACGCCAATTGCTTTATTAAAAAATAAGCTGGAAAATTTGCTGCAAAATGAATCTTTAAATGACAATGCGATTGATAAAATTGCAGGTTCTTTGAAAACGTTGGACATGTTAAAAAAAATCATCAATAATTTATTACTGATTTCCAGAATTGAAAACAACCAATACGAATCAAATGAACACATTAATTTTAAGGAAATAATTAATGATCTGCAGGAAGATCTTCAGGATCGAATTGATGATAAAGGAATTGCGTTTGTCAATAAAATAGAAGATGATTTTTCTTTTACAGGAAATAAAACCTTAATTCATATCCTATTTTATAATTTGGTTACAAACGCCATAAAGTATAACAAAACCGATGGGAGCATTATGGTTTCTGATGGTTTTTTAAACAATCAATATTTTATTTCGATAGCTGATTCCGGTATTGGGTTAAGTGAATCTCAAATCGAAAATATTTTTAACCGATTTGCAAGAGTGAGTTCTGATCAGGAAGGACAGGGGCTTGGATTGGCTATTGCTAAAAGTATCGCTGTTTTTCATCATATTGAAATTAAGGTTTTCTCTATTTTAAATCAGGGAACAACATTTACTTTATTGTTTTCCGAAACTGAAGATAAAATTAAAAGTTAATTTTTTTCCTGAAAACCTCAATCTTCATTTTGTCTTCATTTAGCGATTCTATCTTTGAATCAAATAAATGAAACAATACAAATTAAATAAATAGACAATTATGAAAAAGTTAGTAATGTTTGCAGTGTTTGTTATAGGAACAGCTGCAATGGTAAATGCTCAAACAACTCCTGCTCAAACAACAGCATCAAAAGAAGTTAAGGCTACTAAGCCTAATAAGAAAGAACATAAAAAAGCAAAAGCTGACAAAAAAGCAGAAACTAATGCTGTTAAGCCAGAAGCTGCAAAAGTTCAAAAGTAAACAGTAAAGTTTGCAAGTCAGACTTTGTTGTGGATTATAAAAGGTTTAAAAAAATTTTGTAGCGGAAGCTGATGGAGTAATTCATCAGCTTTTTGCTGTTTATTGAGTTAAAATTTTGATAATAGAAAGCGGTAAAATTTTCATTCTTTGTTACTTTGTTTAAAACTGTAAATAATGATTCTTCGTTTTATAATTCTGTGTGCTCTTTTTTTATTTATTGAGTTCTATTCTTACCAGGCCTTGCGCACTTTAATCAAATTACGATGGGTTTTAATGGCTTATCAGCTAATCAGTGTATTGCTTTTGGTTTTTATCATCTATTCTTTTACGCAATTTGACCGTTCAGTTGGGCAAACCAAATATACCATGTTTACAATGGGTTTAATGTTATTGGTTTATGTTCCTAAAATTGTAATTACGCTTATTTTGTTTGGAGAAGACATTTTTAGAATAGGTGCCAGTATCTTAAATTATTTCATGTATAATGCACCCCGAAAAGAAATGATGCCGGACAGGCGAAGGTTTGTTAGTCAAATTGCTTTAGGATTGGCAGCAGTTCCTTTTTTATCGTTGATTTACGGAATTTTTGAAGGAAAATATAATTTTAAAGTTTTTAAACAAACTATTTTTTTTCCTGATTTGCCGGATGCTTTTGATGGATTTAAAATTACTCAGATCTCAGATGTTCACAGTGGGAGTTTTGACGATTCAGAAAAAATAAATTATGCTATCGATTTAATTAACGAGCAGGAATCTGACATGATTTTATTTACCGGGGACATTGTTAATACGCATGCTAAAGAAATGCATCCCTGGATCAATGCTTTTAACCAGATAAAAGAGTACAAATACGGCAAGTTTTCGATCTTAGGAAATCATGATTATGGAGAATATGTTACCTGGCCTTCAGAGAAACAAAAGGATGAAAATTTTCAGGAAATAAAAAACCTGTACGGACAAATTGGTTTTAAACTAATGCTGAACGAGCATACTTATGTTCAAAAAGGGAATGATAAAATTGCATTGATAGGAGTAGAAAACTGGGGGGTGAATTTTAAGAAAGCCGGGGACTTAAATAAAGCGTCTGCAGAAGTTGCTCAGAATGATTTTAAAATCTTAATGAGTCACGATCCAAGCCATTGGGAGGCTGAAATTAAAAACCACCCTAAAAACTTCCATTTAACATTATCAGGACATACTCATGGAATGCAATTTGGTATTGAAATTCCAGGATATTTTAAATGGAGTCTGGCACAATACATTTACAAGCAATGGGCTGGGCTTTACGAAAATTTAGGACGGTACATTTATGTAAACAGAGGATTTGGTTTTCACGCCTATCCGGGGCGTGTTGGTATTATGCCGGAAATCACGGTTATTGAACTAAAAAAGGGTAACAATGTGGCTTAATTCGGTAAAAATGCTACATTTGTATAATGTTAATCTCTTTTTAGTAGATTTAAAAATTTAAATTTTTGGTTTTATGTCAAAATTTGGAGAACTAATAAATGCTCAGGTTCCAGTGTTAATAGATTTTTACACAGACTGGAACGAATCATCGGTTTCTATGCATCCTGTAATCAAGGATGTAGCAGCAGCGCTTGGTGATAAAGCCAAGGTAATTAAAATAGATGTTGATAAAAATCAGGAATTAGCAGAAGCTCTACGAATTAAAGGACTTCCAACTCTGATGATCTATAAAGAAGGCCAAATGATCTGGAGACAATCCGGCGAATTGGATGCTAATACCATTATCGGAATCGTTCAGGAACAGCTTGGCTCATGAAAAACCAGGGATTGTTTTAGCTGACAACATCAAATACAAATCCATTTTCTTTTAGATAGCTTAACGTTTTAGGTAGTGCAAATTTTAAATTTTGTGATGCTTTTATACTGTCATGAAAAACAATTACGCTTCCGGATTTTACATTTTTAGTAACATTTTCGAGACATTTTTCAGGCGTAATAGTTTGATCAAAGTCGGCACTTAAAACATCCCACATCACTATTTTATAGCCCAAATTTCGTAAGATTTTAGATTGTGCCTTTTTGATTTTTCCGTAAGGAGGACGAAATAGTGAACTACTCATTTTTTTTCCGGCTAATACGGCAGCACAATTTTTTACATTTTCAATATAATCGTTTGTTTTACTTTTCCATCCATTCGCATGGTTCATGGTGTGGTTTCCTATTGAATGACCTTCTGAAATTAATTTTTCAAACAAAGAAGTGTTTGCATTAATGTTTTTCCCAATACAGAAAAAAGTCGCTTTTGCATCAAATTTCTTCAATTCAGATAAAACCCAGTCTGTAATTTCGGGAGTCGGACCATCATCAAATGTTAGGTATATCTTCTTTTCTTTGTTTGGAATATCCCAACAATATTTAGAAAACACCCTTTTTATAAATGAATTTGTTTTGACCCAATAAAAGCTCATTTTGAAACAATTTAGAGATATGTAAAATTAAAAAATGCAGCGCTATTTATCTAACAGCGCTGCATTTTTTTAATCAGTATATTTTTCGTATATTATTCTTTTTCACGGCCAAAACGTTCAAATACATTTACATACGTATTAAAGGTTGTTTTATGATTGTTATAAAAAGCGTTGTCTTTATTTTCTTTCATAACCTGAAGCAAGCTTCTGTAACGTTCAATATCTGTTATTATGTCAATGGCCAGGTCAGATTGATCACCACCGCTTAAAGTTGCATAATAATTCAGGTTCTCTTTGTATTTTTGAACCAATTTATTCAGCAAATCCTGAGCCTTTTCTTTTTCACCTACTTTGTAATAACCGCCTGCAAAAGGTTCTACTAATGAATAATATCCATATTTGTCTAACGGCATTTTCGTCATGGCAAGATTGATTATGTTTTTAGCTTTGTCAATTTTGCCTTCAGCGATAAGCTGATTCATTAAACGAGAGAGATTGGTACGGTAAGTAATACTGTTTCTTCTGGTTTCAGGGTCATGATAAATATTTCCATTGCTATTACCCCAATCCCATTTTGTTACGATGTCATACATTTTATCGGCATCAATTTGCCCCATATCCATTGGACCTCCATCTTTTGAAGGTGTATTTTTGATTGGAACTAATTTGTATACCATTCCGTCAAGCTGTAAATAATCTTTCAGCCATAAATAATCTTCATCATCAAAAGCTCCGCCGCTAAAATAGATTGGCCTTTTCCAGTTATTATTTGCTAAGATATCTAACATCATTAGGCGATTTTTATATATCGAAGTTCCTTTAATATCTATATCCAAATATGGAACTATAGAATCATTGTATTTAGGATTAATTACTTTGTTTTTTATAATTGTATTTTTATCAACCGGAACCCTTATTTTATTAGTTGGGAAAAAGTGAATGGTTTGACCGTTTTGTAAAGAAACAGTCGATTTAGGATGTTTAATAAAAGTAATAAAATCATTAATATTCCAACGTGTTTCCACTTTTTGAATATGAGCTACATAGTCTAATTTATCTCCAACATATTCATCATGTGTAAAAGATATTGGCAAAGGGTCTGACTCATATGCTTTGGCTTTCATTTGGTCAATATACCAGTCGGTCATAAAAAGACTTGTGTTTACAATTTTTACATCGGTACGAATACCTTCAATTTCTTGTGCATACCACAATGGGAAAGTGTCATTATCTCCAATGGTAAATAAAATAGCGTCTTTGTCGCATGAACTCAGATATGCTTTTGCCATTGCAACAGCTGTATATTTGCCTGATCTGTCATGATCATCCCAGTTTTGAGAAGCCATTAAAACAGGGGCTGCCAATAAACTTCCGGCAATAATAATTGGACCGGCAATTTTTGGAGCCAGATATTTTTGAATGGTCTCATATAATGAATACACTCCAAATCCTATCCAGATTGCAAATACATAAAAGGAGCCAACCAAAGCATAATCTCTTTCACGAGGTTCAAAAGGCCTTTCGTTTAAGTAAATTTTCAGTGCAATTCCTGTAAACAGAAACAGTGCCAAAAGAACATAAAAACTTTTAAGATCTTTATTGGCATGATACATCAATCCGATTAATCCCAGGATAAAAGGAAGGAAATAGTAGGCATTTCGTCCTTTATTATTTAGTACGTCAGAAGGCAGATTGTCTTGCGAGCCTAAATGTACTGAATCTAAAGCTTTGATTCCGCTGATCCAGTTTCCGTCTAAATTATCATATTTTCCCTGAACATCACTCTGACGTCCAACGAAATTCCACATCAGATATCTCCAGTACATATATCCAAACTGATATTCAAACATGAAACTGAAATTATCAACAGTTGTTGGTTTTTCGATAATTAAATAATCACCATAACTTCTTAAAAACTTGATATAACCTTCGTTATCAATTTGTTTTTGAGCATAAGCCTGTCTGAATTCGTGAACCGTTTTCTCAACTTCGTTACGTAATTGAGCAGTGGCTTTATTGTATTCATCTTCACTTAACTGACTAGCATCAATTCCGTACTTTGCCAAATCATCCTCGTAAGGGTAATTAGGATTTATTTTAAATTGTGGCGGATTTGTAAAGTTGATGTAATTTTGAATATGGGCAGTTTCTGTGCTCCACATTCTAGGCAGAATTGTTTTTTGATTATCATCACTATTTTGATCTGCATTTTTATAATTATTCGTAATGATGTATTTACCGGTTTTATAATCCCTTTCGTAATTAGGCGCTTTGTCCAAATAAGGGGTTTTGGCATCTAATCCGGCAAAAACCTCGGTATACTGAGGACCATAAAATAAAGGATTTACTCCATATTGTTCACGATTATAATAGGCAAGAACTTCTATAGCATCTGATGGTTTATTTTCGTTGATAACTGTATTGGCATTTGCGCGTACAGGTAACATCATCCATGTAGAAAAACCAATTAAAATGAATAAAATACAAAGAATAATAGTATTGTAGAAAATGAGTCCTTTTTGTTTGGTAAATTTTAAACCAAAATAAAAGAAAGCAATAAAGAGCAAAGCAACGAAAATGGTTCCTGAGTTAAAAGGAAGTCCCATACTGTTAACCATGAAAATTTCGGTCTTACCAAAAAAAGCCATTGTTAAAGGAAGAAGTAATTTAAAAATAAACAACAAAATTCCTATCACTACAACATTGGCAATAATGAAGTTTTTTATAGTAACTTTTTCGTAGTGTTTGAAATAATAAAGAAATCCTATAGAAGGAATTGTCAATAAAGCCATAAAGTGAACTCCAAACGAAAGTCCAACAACAAGAGAAATGATTAATAACCATTTGTTTCCTTTTGGTTTATCCATATCCTGTTCCCAACGTAATCCAAGCCAAAAAAGCAACGCGATTAATAAAGAAGCCATTGCATAAACTTCAGCCTCAACAGCATTAAACCAAAAACTGTCTGAAAACGTATACGCTAAAGCCCCAACAAAAGAACTTCCCAATATTACAATTGAATTATTTTGATCGATTTCTGCAAAACGTGCAATGATTTTTTTTAAAATCATTGAGGATGACCAAAACATAAACAAAATAGTAAAAGCACTTGAAAAAACAGACATCATATTTACCATTACAGCAATATGTTGATTATCTAAAGCAAACATCGCAAAAAAGGCACCCATCATTTGAAATAGCGGTGCTCCTGGTGGATGGCCAACTTCAAGTTTAGCTGCTGTGGCAATATATTCTCCACAATCCCAGAAACTCATGGTTGGTTCAACAGTTAGCGTATAGGTAATTAAAGCGATTGCAAATGCAAACCAACCAATAATTGTATTCCATTTATTGAAATTGAATTGTGCCATATTTAGATGTTAAAATTTTGTATGTTTTCTATCTTACAAAGAAAATGTTTTTTTGTGTAAAGAAACGAGCATTAACAAAAAATTCTACAAAAGTATTTAGCAAAAGTAACCTGCTGTTTGTGAAATACTTGTAACTTTATTACGAATTCGAAAGAAAAAAAAACAAAAAATAATTAAATTTTTTATCCAAAAAGTTTGCGCAAACTAAAAAAAGCTTTAAATTTGCACTCGCTTAACCGCTCTATTATTGGTCTATGGTGTAATGGTAACACAACTGTTTTTGGTGCAGTCTTTCAAGGTTCGAGTCCTTGTAGACCAACATAAAAAGCCTCTCAACTGAGAGGCTTTTTTTTATACCAATTTTTCCCTCTATAAAAGACAGAAGAAGTTTGAAATCAATGCTAAAACGAATCAATGCATTTTTTTAAGCATAAATAGAATGATGTCATTATATAACACGTATTCAGTATTCAGATTTTTTTGCGGTGATCTTAATATGAAATTCAATAGAATCCGATATAGTCTGATCAGCTAAAAGACACATATGAATGCATTTCATAATTTACTCAGCAACCGCCTTTGCGAGGTGCACGTTTATAAACTATTTTACCATCTAATTCTATATAGTCACCCGATACTATTGGATACGAATACTTGGGCGCATGCGATACCGCATGGCTTTTTATAATTATTTTGTCGTTAACTTTCAGTTTATGCAATTGCTGAAATTCATTGTTAAAGTTTAAAAAACTCTTATCAGACTTTTCCGGTCCAAAACTAAGTATATAATCATCCCCATTAATCCTGACCATCATTCCGAAACCTAATCTTGAACCTGGTGGGAGAGAAAGAGACGTTACAACTCCATTCATATTGGTATAATTCCTGACAGCCTTCCTTATTTTAGCTTCACCGGCATATACTTTTTTACCTGCGGGAGACGCTTCCCATTTTTTGTACATTATACCATCAGGGGTAGCCTCCCATTTTTTTAATGCCGTTTTTCTTTCAGCAGCAGAGAGGGGATTTGGAATTGATTTTTTAGAAGTCTCATTTTTAATTTCACGATTAGCATCCGATCGATTGGTGAACGAAGCGAAGCTAAATACCAGTCCGCTTACCACAATCAGTGGTAAGATCAGCACATAAATGATTTTTTTCATGTTTTTTTGTAGATTTAATTAATAATATAGTTTTGTCTCTTGAAGTTTATGCAGCAAAATTACTTTGATATTTTTTCGCTTGAGAGATTAAAATTGTAAATAAAAATGTAAACTTTGTAAATAAAAACTTGACACAATGCAACTTAGTAGAAATCTAATCTCAGGAAAACGCAAATACGTGTTCGGGTCACTATTACTTTCGTTTATCTGTATAATCTGTGCCGCTTTCAGTATGGAAGATCGTGAAGACTTTGACTTTGCCAAAAGAGAAGTTTTACTCCGCAAGATTGGACATGAACTACTTTTAGAGTCGGGCGACAGTACATCAAGGGTGCTACCGGTAAAAAAGATCGCCGAAAATGAATACCGGATCAGGTTTGAGAACGATCTTACTTTTCAACCAGCCTCACTAGTGAATATAACCCAGCGTTTATTGGCAAAAGACCCGCTCGCAAGTGATTATGTCGTTAACATCCTGAACTGCGACAACTCCAGTATAGCTTATGGGTATGCCATCTCCAAAAATAAAAAAGATGATATTGTAGCTTGTATAGGAAGAAAGCAACCCAAAGCATGTTACATGATGAATATTAAATTTAAACCAAGGGGAATAAATACTGCAAAAAACGGATATCTTCTGGGCAGTCTGACATTTTTAGTATTTACCGGGTTTATTTTTTTGAGATCTGTTAAGCCTCGAAAAGTTTTGCCCGAGAGTCAATATACTAATATGTACACTTTAGGGTCGGTGCTGTTCGACGCGAAGAATCGGAAGCTCATTATAAATGAAAAAACAACAGACCTGACCGGAACGGAAACCCGTGTATTGCTCATTTTTGCATTGTCGCCCAACTCGACCATAGAGAGAAGCCGCCTGCAAAAAGAGATATGGGAAGATGAAGGTGTTGTTGTGGGCCGTAGTTTGGATATGTTTATATCTAAGCTTAGAAAAAAACTAGAATCAGATCCAAATATCAACATTGTTGTTATACGCAGCAAAGGATATAAGCTTGAAATTAGCAATCAATAAATGCCACATACTACGCTGAATTATTAAATCTGAAATCATTAACATTTACAAATGGTTTACGGCTCGGATTACAAAAGATCATTCGAACGCATCCTTTCTAATAAACAAATAATTAGTTCTTATAACGTTTTAAATTTACAGCGTTAAAAGAATACGAAATCATTAAGTAACTCCAAATAGAAAGCCTGTTCTCATCCTGTATTTTCGGCAAATATTTCATAGTATCAGTTGATTTATAAAAAGAAAATGCATAATTTATTTCAAGCTCTTTAACTGGTATATATTTCAAAGAAAAATCATTTTCAAATCCAAGAAACTTTGTCATTTCCTGACCTAAATTATTTTGAAGAGGATATTGAGTATAAAAAAGATGCAAATCAGAACGAAGCGACAGCTTAGGACTTAACGAAATTGTAGTAAACAGATAAGGATTTATCAAACCTTTTCCATTAACATCATTTGGGAATCGAGTAAACACATTCATATTTCCATTGAATTTCCATGTTACACCATATAAAACATCAAAGTCTCCAGAGTTATCACTGGATAATTCAGGATTGCTTCCGCTAATTATTTCAGCACCTAAACGCCAGGTAGATTTTTGTAAAGACAATTTGATCTCAGGCTGAAAATAGTAAGCTTGCAAATCCTGACCTTTTGCATTACGTCCAAACTGAAAATATGAGTTTAAAGTATAGTACCATTGTTTCTTTCTAAATTCGATTCTGCCGCCTGTCGTTGCACGAGTATATAACTCCCCGGAATTTGTACTCTCTAAAAAATCTACAACATTTATAGAATTTAACGAAAATCGATTATTAGTATAACTGAAATTATTTAACAGCAGATACTTATATTTATTAGATGCAACGGGAGAATAAGTAGTTTCAAACTCAGTACTGTATTTTCGCGTAAATAAAAATAAAAAGTCGTTAGAGAAATTTTTAGAAGATTTCATTATTCGTAATCCTTCATGAGACCTTCCCTGTTGTGCCCAGGGAGCATCAGAGAATAATCTGCCATTATCTAATAAAATACTTTGCCTTCCCAGCCTCATATTTATTGATTTAAACTTAGTCTCAAAAAACAACTGATAAAAATTAACACTTCCCACCTTGGATGCATTACTGTTTTGATCCCAAAGATGAATTTCCTGCAGATCAGATTTGATAAGCCATTTTTCTCTTGCATATTGCATCGAAATCCTATTTCTCTGTGTAATATAAAAGTATGGATTCATAGATTCGTTGGGAGGAAGAATGTAATTTGAAGTATATTCAAATCTTGGTCTTATTTCTACATTCATCAGGAAATGTTGGGATAAACTATCTGTTTCTTGTGCCCTTAGCTGAATCGCTAATACGAGAAAAAAAAATACGCTATTTTTTTTTAATAAAGCTTTTATCATTATATTACTTTAACCCTATAGATTTAGTATACAAAAATAGTAATAGTAAATTTATATCCACTATTGTAATTTAGTTTATTAATCTTTATTTACATGTCATTTGTTAAAAAGACAGGATTTTCCCCAAGGTTATTTTCTTCTAAAAACGCTGTAATAATTTTTTATTACATTTGACATAGATATTGTTTTGTTTGGCAACTTTATTGCTGTAAAGAAATCAATTCATCAACCAAAACTTTAAAAATGAAAAAAACACTCATAATTCTTTTATTTGTATTTACAGTTATAAATGTATTTGGACAAGTGCCAACCGTGTCAGAACCTGGCAAAACGAATCCTTCTAATGAGGAAGTTGCACCAATTAATGATGTAGTCACAAACAAAATCATAAATCCGTTTGCAAAAGTTCCGTTATACGATAATGGAATCCTGATTTATGATTACGATGGCAATCTTTTTTCATTTGATTTAGATTCCGAACAAATTGTATGGACGGTAAAAGCAACTGATTCCTATACAGAAATGTGTGCAAATGCAGTAACGCTACATGACGGAGTTATATACGTTCCTTTTATTAATGGTGAAATTTTCGCAATTGACAACCAAAGTGGTGATGTTTTTTGGAAATCCAGAATAGGAAATAGCACTGATAAGATCATACTCAAAAATCAAACTCCAATCGTAAATAATGGAAAACTTTATGTAAATGCTCAGAACGGCAATATTTATGCTCTTGATATAAAAAATGGAGCTTTAGTATGGAATTATAAGTTTGACAGCTTAAATAACGATATTCCGGTTCTCGCTTTTGACAATAAAATTTTTACACCAAGTGGATCCAGTTTTTACAGTTTTGAAGCAAACACAGGTAAACCCCTCTCTCAAAGAAGCTTCGAAACTGCTATGAACGGAAAACCTGTAACAGATGGTGAAAACGTATTTATAGCAAATGAAAAAGATGTGCTTTTTGCTTTAGGCCCTAACAAATTAGATAATCTGTGGCAATTTAAATTAGACGAAAATCAATACAACATCAAGGAACGTATATTTTGTAAAGACAAAAAAATATATTTTGGAACACAAGGTTCAACAGTTTCTTCTGTATATTCTGTGGATTCAAAAACAGGTACCCAGATATGGAAAACTGATTTTACGGAAGATAATATCCAATACATTACTGAGCATGATGATACCCTTTGGGGCTATACCCGTAAAGGAAAACTTTTTCAGATAGACTTAGAGAATGGTAAAATATTATTCGAAGCAAAACTAACGACCTTACCTATTTCAAATCTTGAATTTCCGGATGATGTTTCCGTGTTTTATTATTGTGATGCCGGGTTAATTCAATTTGAATTTGAAACAAAAGACGAAAACATGATGTACATGAGAACCTCTATTAAGGACGACATCTATAGCGGATATTTAAAAATAATTCGATAGCAAAAAAAGAAGCTGCTTCAGTAATGAGCAGCTTCTTTTTCTTTTATACGTGGTTTTTTCAACACTCAACTACAAACCTTAATTTGAAGTAATTTTCATAATGGTCACCGCTATAACTGACACCAACACCAATAGCGAGTAATAACTGCTTCTTTTAGTTTTACTATCAATATTGTTTATTTTTGGTTAATTGATTCCATTTTTTCAGCAATTCAGATTAAAATAACGGTTTATGGCTACAGCCTCTCAGTAAACTTTTAAGTATTGATATACAAATCATCTAAAGTTATGAGTCAGCTTTTCTTGTGCGCTAATATAAAATTAATTTTACTACAAAAATTAATTACTTTTTTGATACATTCCCCGCATTATTTTATCTAAATATGCTTTAAATCGCCGAAAAACAATTGTAGTTCGGTTAGCGTTTTAATACTCTTCCTTCGTATTTCGAAATTTAGTGACGGCTTAAAATTCATTAAAACAATGCTTTCAAAAAAAGGACTTTCTGATTTTCCTGCCTATGGAATGTCAGGAGGTGAAGCGCTTACTCCTATTGTTATTTTAATTGATTTCAGAACCATAATTAAGGCGGCTATATACGCTTTCAATTGTTTAATGATCATTTTATGGCTCACAGTTCTGAAATATTCTCTATGGAAAACAGGTAGATGGGCTATAGAAGTACTTGGTCTGTATCTCTTTGAGCTCGAGTATGTTTTTTTTATGGGAGTAGGCAAAATTGCCGTTTCAAAAAACAATAATTGGGATTAATTCTGAAATTGATAAATGATTACTATTTAAAAAAATCTCATCCAAACATGTAATTAAAAACCTCCCAAATCAGTTGATTTTGGGAGGTTTTTAATTATTATATTTTATCTAGTGTGATTTTCATCTCTTTACTCTCTAATATGAGCTTGTCACTTGTAATAGTGCTTTCGCAAGGGTAAGGAGTTCCCGTTTCGTCTTTAATCACTAAACTTTTCCCTCCTTTACTTAAAACAAAAGTACCATCTGTTATTTCACTTTGAAGATAACCTGTTACATGTCCGTCTTCTGTAAAAGTTAAGGTTCCTTTAGTAAGAATTTCATTTTTTAAAGAATCCGAAAGCGGTAATTTTGCTTCCACATTGGTGATTTTCCATGAATTTACCAATTTGTTTCGTCCTTTATGACATGAAACCATTAATACTGCTAATAATACAATCACATAAATAAATAAGTTAGATTTTTTCATGATTTTAGATTATAGGTTAAACAGGAAACAAGTTACAAAAAAAAATAAACACAAAATACTTGTAGTCAATTATTTATAACAAACCAAACAACAAACAAAGCTATTTTCTATCTTAATACAATTTAAAAATATCTTCGTATTTGATATATTTTTTTCTGCTGATGGCGTATAACGGATTTCCATTTTGATCCGTAATTATCCCTATACTTTCGTCATCAGATTTCGGAAAACTGATTTTATAGCCTCTTCCATCTTCCAATTGAATTCCATAGGTAGAAACTGAATTTATAACTTCAACAGAATTTTGGGTATATTCAAATTTTTCTTTTTTTCCACTGCTGTTTGTTACCGTAAAATCTTTGGCATTGAAAAACAAATCAGACTTTACACCTTTAGAATCGGTTGCTTTCCATGAACCTCGATAGGTATCTGAACCACTGCATCCAACTAAAATTACTGCTAAAATTGCCAACAGGGCAATACTGATTTTTTTCATTTTTATTTATTTAATTATTTTATATTAACGGATGACTTATGCTCATTTAGGATTCTTCTAAAAGTAAAAAATAGCATCAGGATATACGCTATAATAGGCAGGTAATATTTTTTGCCTATTTCAATTGTTTTTTGCCATATTGCCCCCCAAACATCTTCTTCAAAATCAGAATCAAAACCACTAGAACCACAAGTAATAATTCGCAAAGGCTCTGCATTTTTGTCAAATTTTACAGGTTTTGGGGGCTTTGGATTTGTGAATAATATATCATTTTTATAACTAAAATAATTCCCTCCTTGTTCTATGTTTATAATATCCAAAACTCTAATATAAGTCCAGTATTGCGATTTTTGCCCAAAGTGAAATTTAATTCCACTAACCGAATCCTTTGATTTCACTAATACTTGGATGTTTTTTTGAGCTTCTTCTAATTTAATACTATCCGAAATAGTATTACCCGTTAAGGCAACAGTCGTAAATTTTTTAGTATTTAAAAAAGCCATATTATTTTTAAAGAATTCTGAATTTTCCTGTCCGTCCCAATTTTGAAAATTCATCGAATAGCTATTTCTAAATGGCTTACTATTTTTGATATGAATTAAGCATAAAACAGGAAGCAGTATGATACTGATTAATCCTGCTGAGTAATATATTCTCTTTAGTTTCTGCATTTTATGATTTAATTACAAAACAACTTATAGATTTTATGTACTTTCAAGCTCATCAAAATCTTTAATTTTTGATAACTGAACCAGTTTGTTAACTTTTATTTTTTCTGTTTTTTCTTCAAATACTTCATCGCCACCTTCTCCCTCCTGGTTGGTATTCGTTTTAGTTACTTTCTTCTTTGTTAAATAATTAATGCTGGTTTCGCTATCAATTCTTGGTCCGAAATTGTCGCTCGAATCATATCCAATCAATTCGAAATCATTGTTTTTTGATCTAAAAGTATAAGTCCAATATCCGTATCTTCCGTGACCATAGTGCACATAGAG
Organism: Flavobacterium chungangense LMG 26729; assembly: GCF_000735715.2. Taxonomy (NCBI): domain Bacteria; kingdom Pseudomonadati; phylum Bacteroidota; class Flavobacteriia; order Flavobacteriales; family Flavobacteriaceae; genus Flavobacterium; species Flavobacterium chungangense. The sequence goes on along the minus strand of NZ_JASY01000006.1, from coordinate 109,680 downwards.
TTTTCCTTTTTCTATACTAACGTCTAATTCAGGTGCAAAGTAAACACCGCCATCTTCATTTTCAGACGAGAAGCAATCATAATTCTTTACTGCCTGAATGTAATTGCCGTTTTCCTTAAAAAGCACAATTATTCCTCTTCTATTGCGATCTAATTCACCTCTATATTCATCTCTAATAATGTTTTCTTTATTGGTTCCTTTGATGATTATTACTCGATCTTCTACTCCATCTTTATTGAGATCTCCTTTAATTTCCTGAAAAATCTTGTAACCAACCGGAATAAAATCGGCTATTGTTTTTCGGGTTTCTAAATTTCGCCCTACTGCCTCTGATTTCTTTTCTTCTTTGATTGAAACCTGTTCTTTTTGAATAGGAGTTTGACTTTTATTAGAATTGTTACAACTTTGCAACAAAACAAAAAATGCTACTATAATTGAAACGGAATATTTTTTATTCATAGTTTTACTTTGAATGATCATCTACGTTTTAATGTTTCATTTTTCTACACCAATTTTATAAAAGATCAGCAGAAGAACCTACAAGACTTAAAATTTCAACTTTATGTGTGTCATCTAATCCACTTTTATCTCTTTCTTCCTGAAAAGATTTAAAAGAGGGAATATTGAGAATTTGTTTTTGTATTTCTTCATTTTTGTAAGTTGAAAAATGAAGAAAAGTTATTCCGTCCTCCTGTAAATAAACGTTGTAACTAAATTCAGATGGGTTCAATTTTTTGAAGTCGCTCAGAAATTTGTTAATATTTTGTTTGTTTGTTTCTACAAACTCAGATTTTACTGTATAGGTTACTTTCACCGTTATCATATATGCTTTATTTTGCGTCTCAATTTCTAACATTATTACTGCTAATATAACATTATTTTTAGTACAAATTTTAAACAAATCAACCAAAACCTGATTATGAAACTGCTTGTTGCATAAGGGATGGGAATGGCATCCTTTTGTTTCCTTCTTTAGGAAACAAAAGATATAATGTACAGCCCGGCCCTTGTGGTTATGCCCAAATCATAAAACTAAATCCTATAAAAAACTCCATCGTTAAAATGGAGTTGTTATTTTCTAATGTATATCAGTACTAGTTTCCTCTTCGGGATTGCCTATTTTTCGCCAGTAATTAGCCAGCAAAGAACCCGAAACATTCATCCACGGGCTGAATACCGCTGAGGCCAGACCGACTGTTGCCAGCTTACCCATCGCACCTGCCAATCCAGAAGCCATTCCGCCGTTTTGAAGGCCAACTTCGAAAGCGATGGTCTGACTGCTCTTTTTGTCGAGACCACTTAATCTGCTGAGCCAATAACCAAAGAAATAGCCTGCTCCGTTGTGCAATACTGAAGCCAGGAATAATAAGAAACCTATTTGAATTAAATTATCTCTTCCTGCTGCAGTGGTCACCAAAGTAAAATAAATGATTCCGAACATGGAGAAATAAGGCATAATCGCATCAATTTTCGGATAAGCTTTGTAAAGCCAATGGTACAATACACCCACGATAAATGCCCCACATGTGAAATTAATAATTTCCAGTACATGAGCTGCTGTACTGTCTTCGGGAACCGAAAAAGAACCTGCAAAGAAAACAACTACTCCCAACCAAATTACCGAAATGATTGTCAAAACATAAATTCTTTTTTTTGCTCTTTCTCCATAATTTTTTAAAATATCATGAACCATCGCTGCTGCCAAAGGAACAAGGACAATTTTAATAATTTCCATCATCATGTTGAAAAAATGCACCTCAACCAAAGTTCCGGCAAATATTTTCATCAAAAATGGTGTCATAATAGGTGCTGCCAAAGTAGACATAGCCGTTACGGTTACGGACAAAACCAAGTTTCCTTTGGCAATATAAGTCATTACATTCGAAGCCAATCCACTACTGCAAGAACCTATCAGGATAATTCCGGCGGCGATTTCGGGTTCGAAGTCAAATGTTTTGGCGATGATAAAACCCATAATCGGCATGATGGTAAAATGCCCGAGTAAGCCAATCAGAACGCCTTTGCCTGATTTTCGAATACCTGTAAAATCCTCGATGCTCATTTGCGTCCCCATTCCGAACATTACCATTTGGATGATAATCAGAATGAGCCATTTGTTGCGCATGTCGAAACTGCCTACGTGCAGGAAAAAGTCAGGATAGATTAGTCCGGCACATACGGCTGTAATAATCCAGAAGGTATATTGATAACCACTTAGTATTTTCACATGTCCTGCTCCAATGGCAATACTCGAAAATCCAAAGATTAATCCTAATTTCCAGATGATTTCCGTTTGCTGTAACCAGCCTAAACCGGCTGCAATAAAAAATATCGGGGCAACCCAAAGAAAATATTTACGCATACAAATGAGTATTAAAACATGTTATTTATTTAAATCTTTTATTTTAAACCATATAAGTTATATAAGTCAATGTAAGTTGTTGCTTTTATACGTTTGGCTTAAATGAACTTATATAACTTATATGGTGAAAATTAATCTGTTATTGTTTTTAAAAATATAGCTCTGCCAGTTTTTTCATGGCAATGGCCGGACTTGCCAAAATTGGAACCAGTTTTTCTTCGGCACTTAAACCGTCAACTACTCGCGCCATTGAGGCCTGTGCCAGCACAATTACATCTACTTGTTTCATTAATTCTTTCAGGGCTTTGGCTACCATTTCGTCATGTTTGGCTGCATCTCCGCTCATTAAAGCTTCAAAAGCGCCTTCGCATAATTTAGAAGTAATCGTTGCATTTTTACCTGCCAGTTCGGCTCTTCTTCGCACCAGATCGCTCGTTGGTTCAAGAGTCGTTGGTAAAGTAGCAATCACACCAATTTTATTGCTGATCTGTACTGCTTCATCCGCCATTGCCTGATCTACACGAATTACCGGAACGTTACTCAATGTCGCAGCGGTTTCAATCGCTACACCAATAGACGAGCAGGTTACCAGAATTACATCAGCACCTGCGGATTCAGCAAGCTTAACGTGGCTCACCACTCTGGCAGCTGTGTTGGGCATTAATTTTCCTTTTTTGATTACATCTTTTATCAGACTATCATCAACTATATTGAAGGTTTCTGCTCCGTTTAAAAATTCATTGCTTAACTGCTGAAACAACGGAACCAATGTTGCCGATGTGTGTACAAAACCTAACGTTTTTGCGCTCATAATTTTTCTCCTTTTAATACTTTTATAAAATAATCGGCGGTACCTACCTGGCCGCCTTTAAAATTCATTTCTATTCCATTTACCCATTCCTTGTCCGAAACTGCCTTACAAAGCGGTGCTCCGGGTGCTATTGGTGCAATCATTTCGAGGGCTAAAATATCGAGTTCGGAAGCGGCGTAACTCGATGTGTCACCGCCTGCAAAAAGGATTCTTTTTAACGGAATTGCTTTTAGTACTTCATTGGTTATTTGTCCTAAAACGCTTCCGTAAATGGTACTGCACTGTTTTTGAATGTCATTTACAGGTATTCCTTTTGATGTAAAATACGCCTCAGTTTCGGCTATCCTCGGATCGTTCGAACCAGTACTGGTATGCAAAATCGTGCTTTTTCCCTGATTGAAATTCTCAATAATCTGAGCTACTGTATTTTTTATAATCTCTGCCTGATTCTGAATATCGACTGCTTTGCTTTCTAATGCAATTTCCAAAAATCCATTTTTGAGGGCGTATTCAATTTGGCTGGATGTTACCGGAGAACAGCTTCCCGATAAAACGAGTATGGGCGAAACTTCTCCTGCCGATTCAAATGCTGTTTCGTTTCCTATGACTTTTTTGCCTTTCCAGTCTAACCCCAACGCCATTTCGATTCCGGATGAACCTACTGAAAACAATGTTTTTTCTGCTGCCAATTGGTTAAAAACACTTCCTATTGTTTTCAAATGTTCTAAATTGAATCCATCGAAAAACAAAATCTCTGCTTTGTTATTTTCTAACGCTTCGAGGACTTCTGATATGCCTTTTTCGATTGTCGTTAGATTAACAAGATTGATCGATTTCTCCGTTTGTTTTGCCAAGTGCAAACTCAAATCACCTTCTAAAGCGGGTGTAACGGGATGTTTGCTCATGGATGGATGACGGTCGATTCTATAAATTTCTCCGTTTCCAATTGTTCCCATTCGGGCAAAAAGATTTCCGAATACGCAAAACCTTCCCAAATGTGGTGCTGATGGCGAAACCAAAACGGTCTTTTGATTAAAAACTTCACTTCCGATTTCGATTGCCTTTCCGATATTGCCAACGTGTGGTGCGGAATCAAAAGTGGAACAGACTTTATAATGAAAATGATTTGGGGCAAAACTTTTCAGATTTTCAAAGGCATTACAAAGTTCTGTTTCCATTTCTGAAGGCGACATCGATCTGCTTTTTCCTGCCAGACCAATGGCCTGAATTCCCGGAAAGCGATCTAAGTCTTTTTGTTCGGGTTTTCGAAGAAAGAGAACGGTTTTCACTCCGGCCAGGGTTAGGAATTCCAAAGCATCCGTAGAGCCCGTGAAATCATCTCCGTAATAAGCCAATAGCAATTTATCTTTCTTCATTATTTCGAAAATTTCTTTACCGATTCAGCAAATTCAGGATATTTCAAAGCAGTTTCTTCCACAGACAAACCGTCAACGGCTCCTGTCCAGGCTTGCTGTAATGCGTTTACTCCGGCTTTTGGTCCCATTGGATGTGCCAAAATTCCGCCACCTGCCATATACAGCAAATCGGTGGTTTGGGTTCTTCGGTAAGTTTCTACGGCTTGCCCGCCCCATTGTCCGGAAGAGACTACCGGCAATATTTCGTATCCTCCTAAAAAGGGTTTCAAACAGGATTTTATCGAAGTGACCACCGAATCATCCGATTCCCAAAATTTATTCTGGATTCCGTTGACGTGGAGCTGATCGACTCCTGCCAGACGCTGAATTTTTTGATAGGCCGGAAATTCAATTCCCAACAACGGATGTCGGTTCAGCATTCCCCAGCCGTTTCTGTGACCGTGAATTACTAGTTCGCCCTGATCGCAGATTTTCTTTGTTCCTGAAAGCCCGACACTGTTGATACTGATCATCGCACAGCTTCCTTCTTCCTTTTTAATCAAATCGTATTTTCGCTGCATTTCGTCAATTTCATCACTGATATTGAAGGCATACATTACTTTTTTACCTGTTTTTTGTTCGTTATCACGAATGACTTTCATAATCGCTTTTACACGATCATCAAAAAACGAATTAGCAGCTGACCCCATCAATTCATCGTCTTTGATAAAATCGATTCCGGCATCAATCAGGGATTTTACCAAAGTAGCAGTTTCCTCCACACTCATTCCGATGCTTGGTTTGATAATCGTCCCAATCATGGGCCTGTCGGTTACGCCACAGGATAATTTGGACCCTTTGATTCCGAATTTTGGTCCTTTAAAATGAGTTGTGAAAGAATCAGGCACTTCAAAATCCATTAGTTTTAAACCTGTAAATTGTGTGATTTCGTATAGATTTCCCTGTAAAGTACTAATCAGAACCGGCAGATTATAACCGAAATTCTCTATTGACCAGCTTACTTTTACTCTTGCTTTCTGGTATTTTTTCCCCGGAATACTTCCTCCCGGAATGGATGGCTCATCTGCCAAATCCAATAATTGAATATCCTCTACCCTTGCGGCAAAACGTTTTTTCAATTCTTCGGTTTCGCCCGGAACAGACACAAAGGTTCCTGATGACTGTTCACCCGCCAAAACTGCCGCTGCCTGTTCTACCTCATAAGGGGTTTCGATAAGATACTCCGCAAAAACTCTTTCCATTGTACTTCATTTTTTTAAGAAATCCTAAATAAATGAATTTGCAGAGAGAAAGTGTCCTGCTGTGTGCTGTATGAGAAGAGTTATTTTAACAAAACAGCAATTAAATTTCTTTACTTTTATGACAAAACCTATTAAACCCGTAAAATATTTTCCATTTTTTTACCTTTTGCAAGTTCATCTACCAATTTATCTAAGTAACGTACCTGACGCATCAACGGATTCTCGATTTCCTCAATACGGTACCCGCAAATTACGCCTATAATGAGCGAAGCATTAGGATTGAGACTGGCTCTTTCAAAAAAGTCTTTAAAGGTTGACTTTTCATCAATCAGCACTTGTAATTTCTTTTCGTCATATCCCGTTAGCCATTCGATTACCTGATGCAATTCGGCTAGGGTTCTGCCTTTTTTCTCCACTTTAGTTACATAATGTGGATAAACCGACGCAAATGTCATTTGGGCTACGCGTTCATTTTGTTTCTCGTTAGGTGTCATAGCTTTTTGAATTACGAATTAATCTGATTACCAATACGAATATAACAGTTTCCATGTGAATATTTATTCTGACAGCATTGACTTTTTGTCTTTTCAACAAAGCTAAAGATGCTGCTACATCTTAAGTTTAATTGATACAGCAAACATTACAAACAAGTCAATGGAAAACAATTCTTTGCTGTGGGTTTGAATTCGTATATTCGCCCATTATTTTGAAAAAGAAGAATGATTGCAAAATTGAATGAAAAAAAATCCTATCCATGGATTGTTGTTGGCTTGTTGTGGTTTGTAGCGTTATTGAATTATTTAGACCGACAAATGCTTTCCACTATGAAGTCAGCGATGATGGATGACATTCCTGAATTGGCTAAAGCTGAAAATTTCGGTCTCTTAATGGCTATTTTCCTTTGGATATATGCGCTCATGAGCCCTGTTTCCGGAATTATAGCGGATCGGTTTAACCGAAAAAGAATCATCATAGGAAGTCTTTTTATCTGGTCTGGGGTTACTATGGCGATGGGTTATGCCACAACTTTCAATCAGATTTATATTTTGCGTGGCATTATGGGTTTTAGTGAAGCTTTTTATATTCCGGCTGCATTATCCTTAATTGCAGATTACCATCAGGAAAAAACACGCTCTTTTGCTATTGCAATTCATACCACAGGAATTTATCTAGGACAGGCACTGGGCGGTTTTGGAGCCACTGTTTCTAAGCATTTTTCCTGGCATTTCAGCTTTCATTCCGTAGGTTTACTCGGTGTGCTTTACAGTGTAATACTGATCTTTTTTTTACAGGAAAAGAAAACTTACATTTTTGATCCTACAAAAAAGTCATCTATCCGCTATGAATTCAGACAAATGTTCAAGGGATTGGGAATATTATTTGGTAATATTTCCTTTTGGGTTTTACTCTTTTATTTCGCTTCACCAAGTTTACCGGGCTGGGCGGCCAAAAACTGGTTACCCACCTTATTTACTGAAACGTTACATTTAGACATGGCTCTTGCGGGACCAATTGCAACGGTAACCATTTCGATGTCTTCCTTTTTTGGTGTTTTAATTGGTGGTGCCATTTCAGACCGATGGGTGATGAAACATCTTAAAGGAAGAATTTACACCAGCGCTATCGGATTGTTCCTTACCATTCCGGCCTTGTTTTTATTTGGCTACTGCTGTGACACAGCAGCTATTGTTTTTGGCGCTATCCTTTTTGGACTAGGATTTGGAATATACGATACCAACAATATGCCTATTCTTTGCCAGTTTGTTGCACCTCGCTACCGTGCTACCGGATATGGAATTATGAATTTCGTAGGCATTTCGGCAGGAGCTGTTATCACCGAGTTTTTAGGAAAAGCCGCTGATAACGGAGGAATGAGACACGTTTTTGTACTGCTGTTATTTGTAGTTGTGAGTGCCATCGTTTTACAACTGGTGAGCCTGCATCCAAAAACTATTGATATGACTGAGGGGAATTAGGTTTGAGATTAGAAAATGCCATTGATTTATTATTTCTTAATCGCCACCACAACCACCACAGGAACTTCCGCATGAACTGCCACACGAGCTTCCGCAAGACGAACTACATGATCCGGAGCTATTGGAATTATTACTGGAAAAAGTATTTGAATTATAATTTGTTAAGGGAATAAAGGAACTTGCCAGAACCATATTTCCGTACAAGAAATAATTCCATTCCCAATTTTTGCTATTTTCTTTATTCTTTCGTACTTCTTCTTTGAAAGACAAGGGTATAATCTTAGTAAACAATAAATTGATTACCCTGTCCAAATAATAAAAAGAAGCAAAAACTAAGGCAACAATTGCAATCAGTAAAAATACTATTGGTTTATCTCTGTATATTCCTGTTATCAATCTGCTGAAAACAATGCTTAACAAGAACCCTAAAACAATCATCGACAGAATTATTATAAAAATAAACTGCTTGGAGTCCATAATTATTTCCCTGATTCTGGAAGTCCCTTTTTTCAGTTGCTCGAAAATTGGTTTTTGCATTGCTGATGTACACAAAAACCTGTACGTCATTGGATCAAATTCTTTCATGATTTCGATAACACAATTTTCGTATGGATTATCAACTAAATTTTCATCTATCAACTGGAGTCTCCTGTTCGTTAAGATTTTGATTTTTTTATTCTCTATTAAATTGTTTACAACCCCATGCACTACAGCTTCCAGTTTATTCTCTTTTAAAAAAACCAGTTCTAAAGGTGTGAGGTTTGCTAAAATTGAATTTGATTTAATTTTCTCATATAGTGAAATAAAACTTTTGCTGACGTAGAACTCCAAAAATAAAATTGCTGCACCAAATGCCAAAATATAAAACAGCAGAAAATTGGGATTTGGGATTTTAATTAAAACAGGAAAAATGATCAAACAAACCGGAACAGAAAGAAATATTGAGTACCACAGAAACATTTTTCTCAGGTTCAAAATTTCAAATTTACTTTCATCAAGATATAAAGAATCTAATTCATTTTTATAATGCCAGATTTCCTGAGGCTGAGCTCCAAAAACACTTTCATATAATGCAGAAGTTCTTTCTTTTGCTTTTTGAAATTTTTCGAATTCTAATCTATTATGAGTCGAGGGAATATGTTCAATTCTTTTACCCAGAAGATTACAAAGATCAGAATACGAATTCGTAAAAATTAGATGTTGATGCCAAACTATGTCTACTGTTTCTGAAGGCGAAACCATTTCATTATTTGTTGCAGCCAGAAACATGAACTTTTTATATTCAAGCAGTGCATTTTGTGTAAAATACAATGTCCAATGATTTTCAAGTGATAATCGTGTCGAAAATCCGTATTCATCATTAGGATCATCAAAATTAAATTTCAGGACTTCTTCCCAAAGTGTTTTATTCATAAAAAAACATTTTATATTTCTTTAGTCAATATATAGAATTATTTTTTTCAGTGATCAATTCTTGTGTTAACAAATACGGAATCGGAAGTGAAATTTACAATAAATGTTTTGGTTTCTACGGGATCAATATCAGTTCCGAAATCTACATAAATTTCATATTGAAGCTGAATCGAATCTTCGGAACGTTCATTATAATTTCCCCCAAGTAACTTCTCTACTTCTTTATATTTTATTCCTGGTTTTAAATAATTTTCTTTTAAATCCTGAATCATAAACTCACGATGATTATAGTCGATATCATTTCGGGTTTTCCATTTGTTTTGTTCGAATTTTACTTGTTTTTGTTCGCAGGAAATGAAAAGGATTGAAATAATAAAAATTATGGTATACAGTTTTTTCATTGAGTAATAACTTTGCTTACGAATATAACACAAATTATATTACAATCGAAAAACTCAAAAAACCAAAAAATACCTTATGAAACCGCTTCCCGCATAAGGGATGGAAATGGCATCCTTTTCTTTTCCTTCTTTAGGAAAAGAAAAGATATAATGGACAGCCCGACCCTTGTGGTTATGCCCAAAAATAAAAATTACACCCAAAATATTTTCAATAAAAAAGGCTGCCCTTTAAGACAACCTTAGAATTATTTTGGATATTTATTTTGTTCTTTTAATTTTTGCCGGATTCTGCCTGGTATCAAAAACATCGGCAATCATTATTTGTTTTTGTTTGGAATCGATGGTGTAAATGATTTTATAATTCTCGCAGATTAAGTATCGATATTCATTTTCTCTGTCAAGCAATAATTCTTCTACTTGGGTAATCTCAGGATGCGAAAGGATTTTATTTGGTTCCAGAATGATTTTCTCAATTACATTTTTTGCGACTTGTAAACTTGCATTTTCAATATAATACTCAAAAATTTTGTCTAATTCAGTTTCTGCAAAATCCGACCAGATTATTTTAAAAGCCATTATTTATACTTTGATAAAAGCTCTTCACTGGTCTTGAATTTACCATTCTTAAAGTCATTTTCTGACTGGTCGATTCGTGAATTTAATTCAGCAACAGACATAGGTTTTGTATTTTTTTGCATCTTACTTTTTAGCAAATTTTCGAACTGAGAAACTAATTCTTCGCTTTGAAGTTTTAGGAACTCCTGTACAAATTCAATTTTTCTAGTTTGCAAATCCATGGCATCATATTTTATTCAAAAATACAAAATTATTTTCCTGAAACACTTAATCTACTTTTATTTCTATCGCTGAGCCAGTAATTCCATTTCCTGTAGAAGCTTTTAACTGAATCTTTTCTTTCTTTCCGTTCGACTGAATGATGGCAATGCATTTACCATTAAACAATTTACAAGAATTCGCTTTAAAAGAATCCAGGTTCGCCTGATAGCCGTTATCAACACCCACTAATTTTCCTCCGCCTGTAACTTCAAAATTGATTAAATCATTAGCATTTGGCAGAAGATTTCCCTCTTTATCAACAATAGAAACGGTTACATAAACCAAATCGTAAGTATCATTTTTGATAGTTGATTTATTTACTTTCAAATCTATTTTGGAAGCTGCTCCGGCAGTATGAATTTCTTTTTCCAAAACTACTTTTCCATCTTTTCTGGAAACAGCTTTTATTGTTCCCGGTTCGTATTTTACACGCCAGGAAATATGCAGATCGTCATTTTGTTTGGCTTTTTTGCCCAATGATTTTCCGTTGAGGAACAATTCTACTTCATCGGCATTGTTGTAATACGCCCAAACATCGACTTCCTGTCCTGCTGTCCAGTTCCAATGCGGAAAAATATGTAAAACGGGTTTAGTCGTCCATTCACTTTGGTACATATAATAGACATCTTTTGGAAATCCCGCCAAATCGATGATTCCGAAATACGAACTTCTTGCGGGATACGGATACGGATCGGGTTCGCCCAGATAATCGAAGCCTGTCCAGATGAAAGTTCCCGCCATAAAATCCTGTTTTTTGATGGTTTTCCAATTGGTTTCGTGCGTGGTTCCCCAATAGGACTGCACCTGATCGAAAGCCGAAACGGTCCAGTCGGCATTGCCGTCAAAAGGAGCGCCGTGTTTCGGAGGCCAGGCCTTAATTCCATCCGAAGGAAAATCGTAATGTCCACGGGTTTCGAGAGCCGAAACGCTTTCGGAAGCCAATATTTTTTGCCCTTTGAAACGAACCGGAAAGTCTTTGTAATCTTCGTGTTTGTAATTGAATCCCAACAAATCCAAAGCTCCCGACTGGTAAATGAAATTTTTCTCGATAACATTCTCTGTCAAAGCACTCGTAACGGGACGTGTCATGTCGAGCGATTTTACGATTTGAGCCAGTTCTCTGGTAATCGCAATTCCGGTGCTGTCAAATTGTTCACGGATTTCGTTTCCGATGCTCCACATTATTACCGACGGATGATTTCGGTCTCTTTTGATGAAATCTTCCAAATCCTGTTTGTGCCACGCATCCCAGTCTTTATGGTAATCGTTGGTTACTTTTTTCTTTTTCCAGACATCGGTAAACTCATCCTGAACAATAAATCCCATTTCATCACACAACTGCATCATCTCCAAAGAATGCGGATTATGTGCCATTCGAATGGCATTAGCTCCCATTTCTTTCATGATTTTCAGTTTTCTTTTGACAGCGTGAATGTTCTCCACCGCTCCCAAAGCACCGTTGTCGTGGTGCAGGCAAACACCTAATATTTTGGTTGGTTTTCCATTTAATGAAAAGCCTTTTTCGGCATCGAAACTGAAGAATCTAAACCCTAATGGTGTTTCGTAATTATCGACTGCTTTTGAATTTTCGTAAATCGTAGTGACAATTTTGTACAGATTCGGATGTTCGGTATCCCACAACTTTGGCTGATTTACGTTTAAATTGTGAATCTTTTTTGCGTTGGTATTCGCACCGATTTTTTCTGTTGTTTTGGCATTCGCAACTTCCTTATTATTCGCATCCAAAATAGAAGTCACCAATTGGAATTCTTTTTCTGAATTTGTTTTATTTTCGATAGTCACCTCCAAATGTACCGATGCTTTTTCTGCCGAAACTTCCGGGGTTGTTACATACGTTCCCCATTTTGCTACGTGCAGTTTTTCGCTCGCCACCAATCGTACATTTCTGTAAATTCCGGAACCGGTGTACCATCTGGAATTGGGCTGTGCATCGTTATCGACTTTTACGGCTATTACGTTTTCCTTTCCAAAATTTAAATATTGTGACAATTCATAGGTGAATGAAATGTATCCGTTCGGGCGCATTCCTAACGAATGTCCGTTGATGAAGACTTCGCTGTTTTTGAAAACGCCGGCAAATTCTATCGAAACGTTTTTGGTTGCCCAATCTTCCGGAAGTGTAAATGTTTTGCGGTACCAGCCTTTTCCTGCCGGCAAAAATGCCTGTGCCTGTTTGGTTGGATTGTCTTTATTAAATGCTCCTTCGATGCTCCAGTCGTGTGGCAATTGCAAAGTTCTCCAATCGGCAGTATTGAAATCGGATTGGATTGCGGTTGGATGATCACCTAATTTGAAATTCCAGTTTTGATTGAAGTCTTCAACGATTCGGACATTTTTACTTTTTGAAGCACAGGCAACTAAAAGCGATAATGCCAATACGATTGTTGTTTTTTGTAAAACGTTTTGATATTTTTTTACCATTATAAATATTTTTAAAACCATATAAGGCATATAAGTTTTTGAAATCTTTCTTCTTTACTCTTTCCTCTATTTTTATCTCTTACTGAAACTCAAAAGAATCCAAAAGTAAGCCTTTCATATCTTCTGATTCTATCGTGATTTTATAGGTTCCTGCGTTAATGTATCCCCCAGAAGTTGTATTCAAAATTTTCCATTTTTCTGTTGCCGAAGGAAATTCAATCGTGTCATTTCGCATCAGGATTCCGTAGGCATCTTCCATTTTGAATTTGACTTTCAACGGTGTTTCGTTTCTGTTCATAAATCGGAAACGCATCAGGTAAATTCCCGCCACTCCCGGTTTCACTTCAAACTGAATGCTGTTTTTTGTTTTCTCCTTAAATTCGATATAATCGGCTTTTTTGAAGTTTCCTTTTTCGATTCCGGTTCCGGTGGTTTTGGCTGTTTCAGCTTCCAAAAGTACAACGGGTCTTGAATCGTCTTTTTCACCCATATCGTAAATTGGAACGACTGCGATTGAGTTTTCAAAAAGTACTTTTTCTCCTTTTTTTACTTTTTTATGGAAAACTGAAAATTCAACTTTATCTGAATTTTTAGCTGTTTCGGTCATTCTTTTATAACCCGAAATTGAATCTTTTGATTGGGTAAATAGATAGACTTCCGAATCTTCTTTGGTTATGAATGATCCTGAAGATTTTGAATTTGCTGAAATCTGTAAATAATCTGCTCCATAAACTTCAGCAGGCAATTGCGTAAAAACAATTTCCGAATCTGAATATTGTTTGGAATTAATATCCAGCCACGACCCTACTTTAGTTTCTGAATTAGATGTAACGTTCTGAATATTTCGAGGCGAAGCGGAAGCTCCTTTTGCCATTTTATCTTTGGTTGCAATTGCAATTGCCGAAATAATCGCCTGACTTGCTTTTACATTCGGGAACGAGATAACTATTTTCCCGTTTTTGCTTTTTACAACAAAAGTTTTCTTTAGCGCCGAATCGTGTCCGACTTCACTCCAGATATCCAAATCTTTCAGCACGACATTCTCATTGATAGCTACATCAAACAAACGCCAGCCTTTGCAATCCAATCCGCCACCGGTTCCGTACCAAGGTTCTGTGAAATACAATTCTACCAAATATTCTCCGTCCGGAGCTGGAAATTCGTAACGCAATTTATCGATTCCGTATCTGAAACTCTGAAACAGTTTCCAGTCTTTAGTTCCTGAAATTGGGTCGAAAGTACTTCTTTGACTGGCAAAAAAATCAGGTAATTGCTTAAAATTATCTGTCCACGACAAAGAACCCCAAGTGTTGTTTCCGCTTTTATGAACATCTGCCTGCCACAAATTTCCAAAAGAATCCGTGATTTCGCTTCCGCCACTGTTGACTCTGTAAATGTAATTGTAGTTTTTTTGAGGCTGTAAAAGTATTTCTTTTTTGGTTTCTAATACTTTGAAATTAGGCGCTTTTGGCAAACTGTTCAAAACGATGTAATCTTTGGCAACGGCTTTTCCGTTTACATAACCTACGGCATATAAAACATTGTATTGAATATTGACATTATTCCACTGAAAGTGCTCTCCCAATCCCGGGTTTTTAAGTTTTCCTAGTGATGTTTTATTCATGTCATTAAACAATTCTACCTCATCACAATTCGAATAGACATCGATTCCGTTTTTGATTCCAGGAGCATCCCAACGATTCGGCCAGGTGTGCGAAACGACATACACCATTGGATTGGTTTTGTTCGAAACGTAATTGGCGCGGTACATATAATACGCATCCAAAGGTTCGCCCCAAATGCTGAAAAGTCCTTTGTAATTTACGGGTCCAACTTTGTCTATATCCCTAAATCCTTCGCCGTTTTGCACGCGTCCCGGATTTTCGTGCGAAGCAAAAAGCCAGTTGAATTGTCCTGCAATTTTATCTTTTACCGACTCGGCTTCGCGGACTTTGATTTCCATTAATTGGGAAAAACGGTTTTCGCTCAAAATTCCTTTTTGATCGAATTCGCCTTCAGTGTGCAGGTCGTGTGAACGCCAGGCTCCATATTCTCCGTTTAATAATTGTGTACTCATTTCGACATCATAATTAAACGGATCACCACCATAGGTTCCCGACCAGTTTTGCACGACATTCCAATCGGTTCCTTCGCCTCCGTTACAAGTTGTAACGATACGTTGTGAAGCCGACATTGGATCCATTTCACGAATGATTTGAGTACATTCTTCGGCAAATTCTTTTGGAATCGTGCTTTCGTTTTGCAATCCCCACATTACGACCGATGCATTGTTTCGGCGTTCTTTGATCCATTCGCGTAATAAGGTTTTGAAATTCTCTTTGAATTCGGGTGTGTCGTACCAAATATGTGCCGAAAACTGACTCCAGAACAGGATTCCGTTTTGGTCCAGTTCTTCCTGATATTTTAAATTGTGAGGCTGATGTGCTTCACGAAAAGCATTGAATCCTCCTGCTTTGATTTGCTCAATTCTGGAATGGATTTGTTCATCAGAAAACGAATGACTATTTCCGATTAGATGCTCGTATTCGCAGGTTCCGTTGATGAATAATGGTTCATCGTTGATGTAAAAACGATTGTCTTTTTCGTCTCTGCTAACTGGCCAGCTTACCCAACGGATTCCGTAAGGCGTTTTTAATTCGTCAATTTTTTTTCCGTTTTCCCAAATTGTAGTGACCAATTCATATAAATAAGGATTAGCTGGCGACCATAATTTTGGATTTGCAATTTCCGGAAATGTTTGTGCTATTTCTTTTGTTTCTCCTGAAGTATTTTTGATATCACTTTTTACGCTAACGACTTTCTTTCCGTTTTTATCAAAAAGGGTATTTTCGATGGTTAGGTTTCTGTTTGAAGCCCCGTAGTTTTTGACTTCGGTAGTGATGTTCAGGATTGCTTTTTCTTTTGAAGTTGCTTTGTCATTCCAAATATGAACACCGAAAGGTTCTATGCGAACTTCATCGGTAACGACTAAAGTTACGGGTCTGAAAATCCCCATTGGCTGTGATCCTTCCGAGAATCCCCACTCTCCGGAACAGCCTCCACAAACCCAAGGCAAATCGGCAATGAACGATGGATGCGAGGCTTTGACGATTATATTATTTGTCTTTTCGAAAGAAACGGCTTTTGTAATATCGACTGTAAAAGTGGTTCTTCCACCTTTGTGTTCGCCTACTTTTTTGCCGTTTACCCAAACCGTAGCATACGAACTTACGCCTTCGAAAAAGAGGAAAAGTCTTTTTGAATTATCTTTTTTGTCTAATTGTAAGGTTTTATTATACCAGGCGGTGCCGTGTAAATTTCCGTGTTTGGTTCTTCTGAATCCGTAATATTGATCCCAGTTGTGGGGTACGTTTACTTTTTGCCATTGCGCATCAACTTTTGGATTTTGTACAAAAGTTTCTTCCTTTTCAGGAAGCTGATTCAAAACAATAGTTTCCCAGGAGGAATTCAGCGAAACTTCTTTACGAAACTTCGCTGATTCTTTATTGTTTTGGCTCCACACCAGACAATACCCTGAAAAAAAACAAAAAATAAAAAAAACTATTTTCTTCATATATTTTTAAACCTTTTTAAACCATATAAGTTATATAAGGTAATTTAAGTTCTGGTCTTTTATGCTAATTATTTGTCATTTCGACGAAGGAGAAATCTCCATTAGTAACTCCGCAAAGAAATGTCGCCAATCTTTGTAGAGCATCTTGCGGAGATCCCTCGTTCCTCGGGATGACAAGATTGTGTTTTATTATTCTTAACCTAAATTCTCACGTGATGTGATTAGCTAAAGCTCCGTTCGTTTCACTCGGGTGTTTCATTCCTCTCAATGACTCGCGTTTGCGTGAGGGATAGTAGCGACATCCTTTTGTGGCGTTGTTCGCCACAAAAGATATAGCGGATAGCCCGACCCGTAGGGACACGCCCAAATAAATGAACTTAATATTAATAGAACAACCAGTCTACCGCGCCTTTTTCGCCTGCATCGATATAACCGACATCACGGGTTGTAATGGTTTGATCAGCGTCGATAAAGCCTAAAATCAGGACTCTTCCTTTGCCCAAATCGAGTTTGTTTTCGCCCGGTTGGAAGGTGTAGGTGTGAATGTTGATCCTTGGTAATTCCTTCAAATTCATGGCACTTGCCAAAATAACCTCAGCTTGTCCATGTGCATTTCCGGCTGCATCTGTCTCCAGACTTGGTGGGAATAAAAATCTTTTTTGATCGGAATTGAAATAACCCACTACCAGTTTTACGGCTTTGGTATTTTTGAATTTCAGGTGTGTTCCGTTTTCGTTTTGTGATGCTTCATCGAAAGCAATTCCTTTTAGGTTTTGCAGTTCAGAAGCTATTTTTGTCAACTCTGAAATTGGTGTTCCGTATACTTTTGTTCCGTTTTTGACTGCGTAAGTTCCTTTGCTTTCACTTAATAAAGTTACCTCAGCGGTTTTCCACGGCTTACTTTCTTTGGTTACCACTTTACCATCTTTTGATGATTTTAGAAGATCCAAATTTCGCTTGAAATTAGCCAATTCTCTTTCGTAATGTGGCAATAATTCTACCCAGGTTTTGTTGTTTCCATCGTCTCCACCAATCGGGATTCGGCGTTGTGCGGTCTGCATACTGTTGGCATATAAATAATGGTCTTTGGTCAAATCAACCAATTTTTCATAATATTGGATGCTTTTCTCTAAATGAGGCAGGGCTTTGTCCAAATCGGAAATTTCGTTGGAATAGCTGTAACGCAAAACCAAAATCGCGGCTTTTACTTTCTCCGAAAAGAAATCGGCGAAGGCTTTGTAAGCGTGCATATCGTTTTTAAGACGCAGGAATTCGTCCTTGTCTTTGGTTACTTTTGACTCGGCTTTGTCGATGGCTTCAACGGCTAATTTTCCGTGTTGCGTGATTTCGGCGATGATTTGCGTTGGCAATTCGCCAACGTGTGGTTCTTTGTTCCACTCTTTTTTGGCGTATTCCAAAAGCAATTCTCCCACCGGTCCGCAAGATTCGTGGAATCCAGGATATACGCGCCATTTGGCTGGATTTACTAATTGGCTTTCGAACATTCCTAATAATAAAGTCTGACGATTTCCTTCGGTGATTCCGAAACGTCTTAATGTTTTTGGAGCGATTTCTCCTGACTCATCGTAGGCTTTTTGGATGTTATTTGCTGCTTCTAAATCAGTTCCGTATTTAGCAGCTAAATCTTCACTCCAATATTTAATTTCTTCGTTTCTGTCTCTTTTACTATTCCATGCATATCTCGCCCAGGCCTTATACCAAATCCAGTCGCGATCCATTTCGAGCAATCGTTCGCCAGTTTTTGTTTTATCAGCGGTGTAAGGCCAATCCCAATACGATGCCTGTGGATACAAATGAAGCGCATTGGCACCGTGAGCGGTGTGCATCGCCTGAACCGTTTTCTGGATAAATTCTGGAGATCCGTAACGGAAAGGCTCCAGATTCGCCAAAATATGAACGTTTGAAATGTGAACCGAATTTAGCGAACTTAACTTTTTATGGATTTCTCCCCAAGGTCCGCGTGGTGTATACGTCGTCAGCGACTCGCCATTGTACTTGTGCATCGTGTATAGATTTTTATACAACGGAAGCGATTTTTCCATTACCAACGGCGCATCGGTATCGTGCGCACGAAGAATAATTGGAGGTTCATCCGTTTTTCCTAAAGCTTTCAGTCCGTCCTGAACGCCCGGAATAATCGTTTTAGTAAACCATTCTACGTCATCGTCGATGGTGTTGATGGCTTCTCCCAAACAAACCAACAATCCTACGTTTGGATATTTTTCGATAAAAGCGGTGATTGATTTTTTGGTATAATCAGCAATTTCGGGCGTAATCGGGCGTGAACGATCCTGTGTTTTGATGTTGTAATGCTCTGCAAAAGGTTTTGAAACGATGATATTGTAGAACATCTGAATCACCCAGATTCCTCTTTTGTTGGCTTCTACAGTTAAGTAATTATAGATTTCTTCATTCTTTTTGAAATCTTCTTCGCTTACTTCCAAAGCAAACGGATAGTCTTTTAGTTTTACCAATGAAGCAAACGGATGCCCGTTCCATAAATACAGGGAATTTAGTCGGTTGTCGACCATCATATCCAGGTATTTTGTCCACAGTTTTTTGTCGTAAAACCAAGGGAAAGATTCGGGCGTATATGGATATTCGTAAACGTCTCTTCCCGGAAGGTAAACTGGTTTTTGCACTCCGATACAAGCTCCTCTCAAAACCATTTCTGGACTATCGTCAATATTGATTTCGGATTGAATTTCACCTGAAGTTTTGATTCGGTCTGCCAATTCCAAAGCGCCGTACAAAGCTCCCGTTGCATCAGTTCCTTCAATGAAAATGGTGTTTTTTTGCGTGCGGATTTGAAAGCCTTCTTTCTTCGTTAGTTTGCTGTCGTCAATTTTAGCGGTTTTGGAATTTTGCTTCCAAAAATCGGTTCCTTTTTCGCCAATTACGATTACTTTATCTTTTGATTTTTTAGGAGTTTTGTCTGCGAAAGTTATTTTAAATCCTTTTGCTGTTGCGGTTTCTGATAGTTTTTCGGCTCCATATTGTGCTCTTGGCGCTTTGGCATCACGAACGATGGTAATGTTTTGCGCTGATGCAAAAGTTACGTAAAGTCCTAAAAAAAGTAAGCTTAGATATTTCATTTTAAATGGCATTGGGCTGTCGGCGATGGGCCTTCAGCTATAATTACACTGATATTTTTCATTTATTTTCGATGGCTTGGCAATAATTAGATTTTATTTCAGTTTTGCTCAAAGCCCATAGCTGATGGCTCATAGCTTATAATTATTGTTCTTGAAAAATTTTCTTCAAATAAGCAACGTTGGCTCCGTAATTGGCTTTTACGTTGTGAACCTGTGTTACATCACGCGAACGTTCTACTATTAACCAGCCACTCCATTTCATTTCGTCCAGCGTTTTTTTGATTTTTGGCATATCAACATTTTTATCGTTTTCCAGCCAAACGCTATCTGTTGTGGAAGCGTGAATTTGTGCCAGATGTTTTTTACCTAAAATCTTTAATTCGGTTGCGATGTCTCTTCCGTTATCAACTGCATTCGCAAAATTGAAAGAGCTTTTGATGTGCTTACAGCCAATTTCTTCCAATAGTTTTTTCTCTTCGGTAGCATTTAATGAGGTTTCGATGGCGATTACCCCTCCTATTTTACCGACTTGTTTGCCAGCCCATTTTAATCTTTCGATAATGATCGGACGTAGTTCCGGATTTTTAGTCAAATCACTTTCTGTCCCTAAAGGCAAATAAGCAACTTTTACCTTCATATTTTTCATTGTCGCCACACAATCGTTAATCATCAAGGTGATTGAATCTCTTTTGGCAAAGGATTGTGCATAAAACCCGGACATTGCAATGGAGCTGATTCCAACATTTAATTCTTTGGACTTATCCAGAAACTTTTGTCTTTCGATTGGATCGCCCAGTTTGCTGTCGAATGTGGGTCTTTTTCCCAATCCGCCCATATCGAGCTCGATTCCGTCTGCTTTTATTTCGCTTGCTAAACCAAAGGCTCCGAGTTTTTGTCTTTTTAAAATCATCCAGTCGCAAACCGCCACTTTGTATTTTTGCTTTTTTGATGATTGAGCTGAAACTTCGCTGTTGAATGTTCCCGCCAAAACAATTGTCAGAACTACAGTGATAGTTTTAATGAAACTACTATTTTTCATATTTTATTTTTACTACAAATTGTAATTTTCAATTTGTAATTCATAATTAATTTTTACTCCTCTTCCGCTTTTACAGCTTTCACTTCAACGCCTTCTTGTCCAGGCCAGATTCCGTTTTTGATTGGAATCGCTTTTAATTTACTTGGATCAATTTTTACGTATTTTAGTTTTTCTCTTCTCCAGGTATACACGATATGCACCATTCCGTCTGAACTCTGAATTATTGACGGATAGGAATATTGGCTAATTTTTGAATCTTCCAAAACTAAAGTCGCTTTCCAATTGATTCCGTCATCAGAAATGGAAAGATTTAAAGGCGTTCTTGGTCCTTTGGCTTCTTTTCCAGGAGGCAGAACGTGGTTGTAAACCAATAAGTGTTTTCCGTTTTTCAATGTTACGGCATCAGTTCCTGAATTATTATTTGGCAATCCGATTAATTCTAAATCCGACCAGGTTTTTCCATTGTCTTTAGAAAAAGTACTGAAAATCGCTCTGTTTTTCGTCCTTCCAATTGCCTGAATTCTTCCGTCTTTATGAAACAAAATACTTGGCTGAATGGCGTTTATCTTTTCTTTTCCTCTTGAAATCGTATCACCCATAACCCAGGTTTTTCCGAAGTCCGGAGTGGATTCCATACGCAAATGCCAGCCATTTCCTTCGGTACTTGAAGGAAGTAATAATGTTCCGTTGCTCAATAAAACCGGTTTGTTTTTGATTGGTCCCAAGAAATCCTTACTTGGCAAATCAATCTTATCAGACCAGGTTTTTCCGCCATCTGAAGAAGTTCTGTAAACGCCCCACCACTCGGATGGTTTTGGTCCTATTTTATAAAATAACATCAAATCGCCTCCCGGAATTTGGTACAAAACTGGGTTCCAGGTTGGAAATCTTGTTCCATCTTTCATCACGCCATCGGCTACCTTAATGGGTTCGCCCCATTTGTCGCTTCCTTTTGGTTTTATAGCTGAATAAATACAAACATCAGGATGTCTTTCGTGTGATCCTCCAAACCAGGCCGAAACCAAATCTCCATTGGTTGCTTCCACAATCGTTACGGAGTGGCAAGACGGATAAGGCGCTGTGTCGTAAATGAATTCATCTACCAAAATTCCTTCTTTCCAGGTCTTTTTTTCCAAAGCCGATTTACAGCTTCCCAAAAATAAGAGTCCAAAAAAGGCGATAGTTATGTGTTTCAATTTCATTATTTATTTTTTTAAATATTATCGTGTTTATTTTCAATGCATTATATAAATATCCAAATGCAAAAATTTATTAAGTGTAAAAATGACACTAAATAATGAGACAAGCATCCTGTACTGTCCCGAATTATCTTATTGAAGCCTTAGATTTACTGTATAAGAACCCGATTCTAAGGTCAGGACTATGTTATTGTTTTCTGTTTTATAAGAGGATGAAAATTGAGCCAGTTTTTGCTTGTTTACGGTTACTGATGAAGCATTAGCTGTTGGCAGATACACAACAGCCGATGAATTGGCCGGAATGGTAATTTTCCATTCTAAAGTGTTTTTGGTTTTCTTCCAGTCACTTTTTATTAGGCCGTAAATCGATTCATGGGAAGCGTTTACAAAAGTCAGTCCCGCATTGAAATCCGGTTTCATAATGATTTGTTTGAAACCCGGAGTTTCAGGATTGCTCTTGATTCCCGCCATATTTTCGTAGTACCAGATCATTAAATCGCCCAAAAGCATCACGTGATTTTGAGAATTCATGGTTGGATCGGCGGTGTTTCCGTTCCATAACTCCCAAATAGTTGTTGCACCGTTTTCGACCATATAACCCCAGCTTGGGTAGGTTTTGTTTGAAGCCAGTTTATAAGCCAAATTCCCTCTTCCAAAGTTCGTCAACGTTCGCATCAAAAATTGCGTTCCAATTACGCCTGTGCTGATGTGACCGTTTTTAGTCACTTCCACTTCGTGAACCATATTTTGGAAAACCTTATCAATTAAGTTTTCAGGAACCATCCCGAAAGCCAAAGGCAATACGTTTGCCGTTACGGTATTATTGGCGTAGAAGTTTTTTTCGGTATTTAAAAATTTGGCATTAAATGCTTTTTTAATTCTGGTTGTCAAATCATCATAATGAGCAATATCGGCATCCGCATTTGCGATTTTGGCAAATTTTTTCATAATTCCCAAAAGCTGATAATAAAAAGCACTCGACAGCAATTGTCCATCGGTTAAACGCGCAGGATCTTTGGAACGGATCAGTTCTAATGATTCTGGCGGAACACACCAATCACCGTATTTGTCTTTATCCATTAAATTGTCTTTCAGATAATTTTCTTCCATATACATCATCCATTTTTTCATAGACGGATATTGTTTTTTAATCACTTCTGCATCACCAAATTGTTGGTACAGCATATCACCAACCGTGATATACGTTCCCGGCCAGGTCACATTATCGCCGTAATAACGCCAAAATGCCGGTGCCACATCTGGTAATCCTCCATCCTGCGTTTGTGAATTTTTAATATCATCCAGCCATTTGGCATACAAAGTCTGATTATCGAATAAAAAACTTTCACCATAAGCACCCGTTGTTCGGTCGCCCAACCAAGGCTGACGCTCATTTCGCTGTGGACAGTCGATTGGCATTCCTTTATAATTTCCGCTGATTCCCCACCAGGCATTTTTAAAAATCTGGTTCATGGTCGCATCCGAAGATTCGAAAGTTCCGGTGGTTTTGATATCGTCATAAACCACTTTCCCAACAAAATTCTCCAATGTTGGTTTGGTTGGAAAACCCGAAATTTCTATAAATCGAAAACCGTGAAATATAAAACGTGGTTCCCAGATTTCTTCGCCTTCACCTTTCAGCGTATAAACATCTGTCGTTTTCGCATCACGCAAATTGGCAATGTAAAGTGAACCATCAGCCTGCAAAGATTCGGCAAATTTCATCGTGATCTGGTCACCGCTTTTTCCTTTGACTTTCAGTTGCAACCAGCCCACCATATTCTGCCCCATATCCAAAATATACGTTCCTTTGGCAGTCGCTTTAATCGAAATCGGTTTTACCTCGCCCATAATTTTCATATTCGGCATCATCTGCGCTTCATAAAAACCGCCCGGTTCCTGAACATATCTGGCATTTACCCAGTTTTTATCATCAAAATTGGTCGTAGCCCAGCCTTTCATTTCCTTTCGGGCATCGTATTCTTCACCGTCATATTCGTTGTTGGACAAAATCGGTCCGTCAGTGGTTAATTTCCAGGTGTCGTCTGTGCGGATGATGTCTTTGGTTCCATCGGTATATTCGACAAACAATTGCAAAGCCATTTTAGGAAAACCAAATGACTTGATTTTATATGGTTTGTAATCCTGACGCATCGCAAAAAAACGTCCGTTTCCTAAAATTGTTCCCAGCATATTTTTGCCTTCTTTCAGTTGCGAAGTCACATCAAAAACATTGTATTTTACGTTTTTGGTGTAATCCGTCGGAACGGGTGCCAAAACCTGATCGCCAATTTTATTTCCGTTGATATACAACTCATACAAGCCCATTCCCATAATGTAAACCTTGGCAGATTTGACTTGTTTTTTCAAATCAATTTCTTTTCGCAAATAACGAGCTGACAATCTTGAATATTGAGAAACACTATCGTCCTTCGATAATTTTTCATACCCAATCCAGCGAGTCGATTTCCAGTCGGCATAAGTTAAAATCCCGATGCTGAAATGAGCAGTTGTCGCCGATTTGATTTCACCTTTATTCGTAAAAACTGTCACTTTCCAAAATGCATTTTGTCGGTCTCCCAACTTTTTTCCGTTATAAATAATATTGACCGATTCGTTGCTTGTTACTTTTCCGCTATCCCATAAATCGGCTTTGTTCGCATTTAGATTTTCTAAAGTCGAAGCAACCATAATTTGATAGGCCATCTGTTTTACATCACTCACATCCGATTTTATCTGCCAGCTCAAACGGGGTTGCACCACATCAATTCCTTCCGGATTGTTCAGCATTTCGCATTGCAGATTGGTTACGCTGATTTTTGTTTGGGCTTGCGCCGAAAATGTAAAAAGTGTAATGATTAATGTAAGATGTAAAAAAAACTTTTTCATTTTATTTTTATTTTTTGTTCTCGCAGATTTTGCAGATTCGACAGATTATCTTTTTTACTCAAAATAAATCCGCTATATCTGCCAAATCTGCGAGAAAAATTTTAATACAAAGTTACTCAGAAACTAATTTCTCCAATTTTTCTGAAACCGCAATTTCCTTACCATTCTTAAAAATTCTAAACCCTTTTCCTTTGCCATATTTCTCCCCTGTTTTATCCCAAAGAATCGTGATAATATTCCCGTGATACAGCACATTATCCAAGCAAAACCAATCCCACTTTTCCTGTGGAATCAACGGATTCACCTCAATTTTTTCATCCGCTCTCGGGCGTAAGCCCACCAGTCCCGTAATCATCAAATCGTTAAAAGTCGAATGATTATAATAACGGCTTCTTTCTTTGTCGCCCATCAGCCAATAACCGGTCGTTTCGTCCAGATATTCTCCAATATATGGCTTTCCTCGGTAGTATTGCGATTGCACATACAAATCCATTTGTTTGAAATAATCGGTTTTAGCTACGAAATTCTGATTGTAATTATTCAAAACATTCGCCAAAGCTGTCAAAGTCTGTGAACTCGCAAAAGGCCAAATCGCTCCGTCCCATTCACAGGTTCCAGTTCCGTGAGTCCTGAAACGCGGACTTCTTCTCTCTGCCGTTGTCAAACCAAAAGGCGCCGAAAACCCTTTTTCATCCTTAATCTGTTCCCAGGCTTTTTCAAAACCTTTGTTTTTTTGCGGCAGATTAAAATACCACGGAATAAATCCAATCGCCTCCCGAACCTGCGCCAGTGTATCTTTCTCGGTAAACGTTTCAAAGAATTCACTTTTGGAATTCCATAATTTGGTTTCCACTAATTGTTGTAAAACATCGGCTTTGGCTTTAAATTTAGCCTCTACTTCTTTGTCGCCTTTCATCGATGCCATTTTCGAAATCGCCACAGCATTTCCAAACATATAACTGTTAATCGTCGGCCTTGCATTTTGTACTTTTCTCCCACCACTCAACGATTCTTCCATTCCGTCTTTTACATCATGTTGCCAAAACAAACCATCCTTGCGCTGACGGTCTTTTTCCCAAACTGCATAATCCGTAACCATATCCGGGTACATATCCAATAAGAATTTTTCATCCTTGTTCACCAAATACCGATTGTACAACGCATCGGCCGTCCAACTGCTGAATTTATACAACTTGTTCATCGGTTTTCCCTCATTGCCACGGTACCAAATTTTGACATCCTGCTCAATGTACTGCGGATCGTGCACCCAACGAAATTCATTGATGTGATGCCCCACCGCACAAGCAATCAAATTGTATTTATCGGCATACGAACGATCTACTAAAAACTCCGTAATTCCGAAACCAAGTGGCGTTTTCTTGATGTGTTTTCGAGCCGTCCACCAGCGATAATAATAAATCTCCTCAAAATTCTGCTGCGGACATTCAAACAACGGAACATTCTTTTCCATCCACGCCCACGAACTGTCATTCGGAATCGCAAATTTCAGATTCTCGTCTTCCATCGTGTTGAAATAATCCACATAATGTTTGAAATTATCCGCTTTCAAAACAACCGAAGTTCCTCTTTTAGAATGCCCCGCACCCGATTTACAACCGCTGTTCAAAGCTGAAATCAGGATCACAAAAGCAATTATTTTGTATTTAAATTGGTCTAACATATTCAAATTATTTTAATTTTTTGGGCGTGCCCCTTCGTAAAAACTACGGGTCGTGCTGTACGTTCCCGCTTCCCGATGAAAAATCGGGAGAGCTCCACTGCCATCACTCACGCGGTCTCACGATTACGTTTATTTATTCCTACTTCTCAAGGTTTTCATTATATCTTTTCTCACAGTTTTGTCATTTCGACGGAGGAGAAATCACATCCAATATTCCACAACAGTGAGTGCTCTACTTGTGTGATTTCTCCTTACGTCGAAATGACAAACAAGACTTATTATAGTCAATAATTAATTCGCAGAAAAACTATAAGTCTGCCCCGCTTTCATTCCCACATCATATTCATTATACTTCGGCAATTGCACTTTAGGCAATTTTGCTTCTTTTGAAATAATCGGTTTCTTCACTTCAACATCATAAAACAATGGATTTGGGTTTTTACCTTTTGCTTTTTTAAGTACAATTCCTTTATCTGCTTTTAAGGTGTTTTCCAATTTCAATCGGCAGTTTCCTCCCATTTTTGAGTACACTTTCAAAGCCGAAACTTTATTGTTTTTCCAGGTCATATCAATTACGAATCCCCCTCGGGTTACCAAGCCTTTGATGCTTCCGTCTTTCCAAACCGTTGGCAAAGCAGGCAATAAATGGATCGCATCTTCCTGACTCTGCATCAGCATTTCGGCGATTCCAGCTGTACATCCAAAGTTACCATCAATCTGAAACGGCTGGTGAGCATCCAACATATTAGGATACGTTCCACCGCCTTTTCTTTGGTCAGCGGTTACCAAATGCAATTGATCCTGGATCAGTTTATAAGCGTGATTCCCATCTAATAATCTGGCCCATAAATTTACTTTCCAGCCCATTGACCAGCCTGTCGATTCGTCTGTTCTGTAAATCAGGGACTGTTTCGCCCCTTCAAACAATTCAGGAGTCTTAATTGGCGAAATCTGATTACTTGGAAACAATCCGTACAAATGCGAAACGTGTCGGTGATTGTCTTTTGGGTTGTCCCAATCATCCTGCCATTCCTGCAACTGATTATGTTTCCCTATTTTCATTGGAGGCATTTTTGCCAAAGCGTCGCTTAATTTTTTCGTATAATTTTCATCCGGAGCCACCAGTTTTGAAGCTTTAATCACATTCGAAAACAAATCAAAAACCAATTGATTGTCCATCGTAGTTCCCGATGCAATAGTCGATTTTCCGGTTCCGCCAGCGTGTGTGTTTTCAGGAGAACTCGAAGGAACCACCACCAAATATCCCGTGTTTGGATCCGTAATCATAAAATCCAAAAAGAAATCCGCTGCTCCTTTGATTACAGGATATATTTCTTTTAAATAATTGATATCTCCTGTGTACAAATAGCGTTCCCACAAATCCTGCGAAACCCAGGCACCGCCAGTCATCCACATTCCTGACGCAGCCGAATCAACCGGAGCGGTTACGCGCCAGATATCAGTATTGTGATGCAAGACCCAGCCGTTAGCGTTGTACATTGTCTTTGCCGTTACTGCTCCCGTTACACTCAATTCTTTTGCCATTTGGATAAAAGGCTCGTGCATTTCAGAAAGATTCGTTACTTCTGCAGGCCAATAATTCATCTCGGCATTGATGTTGGTTGTATATTTACTATCCCAGGGCGGTGTTACCATATCGTTCCAGATTCCTTGTAAATTAGCTGGCTGACCACCCGGCTGTGAACTTGAAAGCAACAAATAACGTCCAAATTGGAAATACAAACTCGCCAATTGCGGGTCGAATTGCGTCTTGAAATCGCGGATTCTTTCGTTCGTCGGTTTTTTAATGGCATCGTTTGAACCTAAATCCAAAGCCACTCTGTTGAAGAATTTTTGGTAATAAGCTATGTGTGCTTTTTTGATAGTTTCAAAATCTTTCGAAATGGCTTTCTCCAAAAACGATTTGCTTTTCACTACTTCATCTTCGGTAATGTCCTGATAATTTTTAAAATTGGTCGCTATCGAAATATAAAGTGTTACCTCATCGGCTTTGTTGATGATTAGGATTCCGTTGCTGGCGGAAACTTCTCCTCCTTTGTTTTTGGCTTCGATTCGTCCCTGAAATTTTACTTTTCCTTTTACATTTTCAAAATTAGTCCCAACTCCCGAAAGTATAATTTGGTTACCTTCTGTCGAAGGAACGGTTTTGTCAATCGGGCTGTTCATAAAAACATTCGCTGTAATCTGTCCCGGCTGACTTGCCGATAATTTTACGACAATAACCTGATCGGAAAATGAAGTCAATATTTCTCTGGTAAATTCTACTCCGTTTACAGTGTATTTTACTTTTGCCGTAGCGTTTTCGATATCCAAGTCACGGTAATAATTGGTGTATTTTTGATGTCCCGGAAACGAAATATAAGCGCTTCCAAAAGTCTGGTACGGCATTCCGTCGTTGGTCTGCGACATAATATCACGGGTTGCCAAATCCTGTGCTTCGTCAAATTTTCCTTCAAAAACAAGCTGTCTTACTTTTGGCAAAGCTTCTATCGATTTAGTGTGCGCGTTGCTGTTTGGCGAACCTGCCCAAATGGTTTCTTCGTTCAATTGTAAACGCTCTACAGCGGGATCTCCAAAAACCATTGCTCCCAAACGTCCATTACCCAAAGGCAAAGCTTCGTTCCAGATGGTGGCCGGTTTGTCGTACCAAAGTTTAAGGTTGGTATTGTTTTGCGCTGTTGTGTTTTGTAAAACAAATAACGAAACTCCTAGAAAAGCAATTATTTTATTTTTAAACTTCATATTTTATACTTTTTGGGCAAATGCCCTAATTATTTTTTAACCACAAATTGCACAAATTATCACAAATTTTTCAAGTTATGATAGTGCGTGAGGGATTACTTCACTTAACTTTTATTTTCATCGGAGTTCAGTGAACTTCGTTTGAAGCTGGCTACCGAAGTAGCGCGGATAGCCCGACCCGATTTGAAAAAGGGGGCGACTGAGCGGTTTCGAGAGTTGCCCCCTTTTTCAAATTGGGTCACGCCCAAATACTATTTCTTCACCTCGTAAATTTTCAGATTTTTTTCTCCGAACATTTCATATAATTTGTCAATATCTTTTAATGCGTTTTTCGGCAGATTTTCGGCTTTGTTGCCAAAAACATATAATTTATCGTAAGGTTCAATCACGCAGGTTGACTCGTCGATTTCGTCTTTTTCATTTTGTACTTTCTTTAAGTCCAGACCTAAATATTTTGCCATAAATGGATACAAAGCCATACGTTTTGAAGTGCCAAAATCGTGGCCTTCGGTTGGAAAATGGGCATTTTCTACCAAATCCTTTTTGCCGTACAATTCATAAGTGCGCTGGATAAACGGAAATTCCAGTTCAGGAACTGCGAGTGTCCAGTCTTTTCCGTCAGAAACGATTAATTGTGGTTTTGGCGCCATCATTGCCGAGATTTCCGCATTGTTTGTTCCGTTTCCGCAAAGGTGAATTCCGCGACCGCTCTCGCACGGACAACCGCCCGAAAAATGCGAAGAAACCATTACTACCGGAGCAGAAACTGTGATTCGATCGTCTAAAGCGGCCAAAAACATCGTGTGTGAACCTCCTCCTGAACCGCCTGTAACGCCAACTCGCGAAACATCGGCATTTTTTATAGTGGCCAGATAATCCAATAAACGAATTCCGCTTAAAACCTGAACGGTTGAGGCAATACTATTTCTGTGGGTTTCTTCAGGAAATTGAAGCAATGATTCACCCCAGGCAAACAAATCGTAACTCACAACAATCGCACCCATTTTGGCCATTATGGCGCAACGGTACTGTTCGTCTTTTCTATATCTTCCGTCGCCAAAATGTCCGTCGGGCGTTAAGATAATCGGTGATTTTTTGTTTAAAGGATACGGTTTGTAAATAGATCCTGTTGTGTAAACGCCCGGCAGAATTTCAAGTGCAATGTTCTCAACACTGTAATCTTTGTAGATTCTTTTTGGGGTCAAAATCGGTTTTGATTTGGGCGTTGGCGGTGCTTTATCCAAACCAAATGACGTAATCATACAAGCTTTTATTTCTTTTTTTCTTTTTTCCCAGTCGGAAACATTGGAATATAAAGTGGTTAAATAATCCAAACGCTCTTTTCCTTTATCGACTGAAACTTTGTGGTTTTCATATTTTCGGATTTGGTATTTTCCGTCTGGCTGTTTGAAATAAGTCAGTTCAAAAGGAACTAAAACATTCGCCAGAGAAACTTCCAGATTGCCTTGTTCAATTCGCCAATCGGCGTAATCGAGTTCTTTTCCTTTTAGTAAACCTCTGTCGTCGATTACGGTGATTTTGAAAATGGTTTCGATATTTTTGATGGTTTCTGAAACCGGTTTTCTGAAATTCGTATCGGATGTGCATTGTGCGTTTGAAGCCGTCAATGTGAACATTGAAACTATAAAAGCAAACAGTATGTTTTTAATTGTAGTCATTTTTAAATATTATATTTTGCATTCAATTGTGTATTTTCCTGAACCTAATCTCAAATTTTTAGTCGTTTTTCCATTCACTTTTATTTCAGAACCTTTCGTCGAAACCGGCAATTTTATTGTCGCTGATGTATTGGAAGGAATTTCGACTTTCAGGATTAATTTTCCATCTTTCTTTTCCCATGCTGAAGCAATTTTCCCATAAATAGATTGGTACGTTGCTTTTACAAAAGTCATATCACCCACAATTTCCGGCTGAATGAAGAAATGTTTGAATCCCGGATTTTTTTCATCAGGCACAATTCCGGCTAAACTTTGATAGAACCATTCTTCGATTTGTCCCATCATAAAGTGATTCCACGAATTTCCTTTACGCGGATCCCATTGTTCGGTCAGCGTCGTCAGGCCAAATTTAATCTGAAAACCATAACCCGGTGCATCGTAATGGTTGTTCATTTTGTACATCAATTCATTTTCGCCGTTTCGTGCCAATGCCTGAAATAAATAACGGTTCCCAACATCGCCTGTCGTTAATCGATCGCCTTTAGCTTTGATATCAGCCAATAAATTCTGCATTACTGCCGATTTATATTCCGGCTCTACGATATCCATAAAAATTGGAACGGCGTTGCTAAACTGACTGCTGGTTCCGTATTGCTTGGTTTCTGAATTAAAAAACTCCTTGTTGAAAGCGTTTTTAATATCCGAAGTCAGCTTTTCATACTTCGCAATGTCTTCTGATTTGTTCAATAATTTCGAGGCTTTTGCAACCAAACTTGCTCCATAAAAATAATGTGAAGTTGCCGAAAGCGCAATCGGGCTGTTTTTGGAATAACCTGCTGCGTGTGTTCCGTAATCGTACCAGTCGCCCAAACCGTGGGAAACGATATGGTTCGTAGCTTTTGTCCCTAAATAATCGACATACTTTTTCATTACCGGATAATATTTCTCGATTAATGAAGCATCGCCATAATATTCATAATACATCCACGGCAGAATTACACCTGTAACTCCCCATTCCGGTGAATCAGTAAAGTCGCCTCCAAAAACTACATATTCGGGAACGATGGTCGGAATTAATCCGTTGTCACGTTGCGAATCTTCAATGTTCTGCATCGTTGCCGGAATAAAACTTTCGAGATTGTAATTGAATAATAATCCCGGTCCGTTTAAGTGAATTTCTTCGAGCCAGCCTAATTTTTCGCGTTGCGGACAATCGGTAAAAACACTTTGGAAATTACTTTTTATAGCGTTGTTAATCAGTAAATGTGTTTTATTGAAAATATCATTTGAAGATTCGAAAGTCCCTGCTTCTCCTGCCGAATTGTAAATGAAATTTGATTTTAAGTCTAACAAAGTCGGAAGATTTTCGTCCTTCATTTTCTTGTAATTGATGTTTTCAATCTGAACGTACTGATAACCGTAAAAACTGAATTTGGGCTGCCATTCTTCAATGCCTTCTCCTTTTAAGGTATAATCGTAATAATACGGTTTTCCGGTTTTTCCCTGACTTACCGTTCCGTCTTCGTTTAGACTCTCGCCTACCCAAATACGAACGGTTTGCCCTTTTTTTCCTTTGACTTTTATGGTTGCAAATCCGGATAGATTTTGCCCCATATTGAAAATGTAAAAGTTAGGTTTCAGTTCTTTTGCTTCTTTTACATCATAACGTTTCTGGACCGTAACTGGTGTTGTTGTCTGCGCTCTCAAAACTCCTTTAGGCGCTTCCTGAACGATTACTTTTTTCCAGGTCGAATCATTAAAATCTTTATTATTCCAGCCCTTTTGTTCCAGATTAGCGTTGTAATCTTCGCCCCCAAAAATACTATTGTAAGTAATCGGACTTTTGCTGTATTTCCAGCTTTCATCCGATTTTATGATGTCTTCTGAACCGTCTTTGTAAATCACTTTCATTTTGAAAAATAAAGTCGGAGGGCCAAAACTTACATAGAATTTCGAATAGCGTTCGGCAAGCGTATTGTACATTCCGTTGCCTAACAAAACACCAATTACGTTTTCTCCGTTTTGAAGTTCTTTTGCAGTCAGTTCGTAGGTATTGAAATTAACGGTTTTATCGTAGTCTGTCCACAATGGTGCGAATTCACTGTTGCCGATTTTCTTTCCGTTAATCGTCAGTTCATAATGTCCTAAACCTGAAATGTAAACTACCGCTTCCTTTATTTCTTTTTTTACCTCGAAAGGTTTACGCAGCATAATACTTCTGCGCGACAATGAATCCGAAGCATTGATCAGAGCGTCTTTTTTCTGTCTGTTAAAAGTTGCTGTGTGATAATTTCTACCTTCCGGCAAATGGCTGTCGGCTTTTGTAATAGCTCCAATCCAGACTGGATTCAAATCTGATGCTAAAGGTGACATTCTAAACGAAGCTGTTTTACTCCAATTGGATGCCTTGCCCTTTTGATTCCACACTTTTACTTTCCAAAAATATTTGGTTTCGCTTTTTAGCGGAGTTCCGCTGTAAGTAATTTGAAGATTTTTCTCTGAATTTACTCTTCCGCTGTTCCAGATATCGCCGTTGTCCATTTTTAGATTTTCTTCCGAAGAGGAAACCAAAATCTGATAACCTATTTGTGAGGCATAAAATTCTTTTGAAACCAACTGCCAGCTTAATCTTGGCTGATTTTGAATTACTGCCAATGGATTTTCGGTCATTTCGCAGGTCAAATGTTCAGCAGAAATTTGTCCATTCGAAATGAACGATATCAGAAGACAAAAGAGGAATACTATTTTTTTGAAATTCTTCATATTTTATTTTTTGCACGCAGATTCAGCAGATTGGGCAGATTTTATTTTTAATCTTTAAATATTTCAATCTTTAAATCTTATAATTTCCTTGTGACCAATGACTTAATATTAAATACCGCTTCCGGAATTAATTTTCCTGTATCCGGTAAATCGGTAAAATCCGGTGTATCGGGTTCTGTGTCAGCATTTGGTGTGTAACGCTGATTGCCGGTGCGAAACATAATACGCGAAATTCCATCAACGGGAGCATAGAATATTTTGTTGGTTTCTTTGCCGTCATTCACTTTTACAGTGTAGGAACGGGAAGTTACATCTAATTTTACGGTAATGGTATATGCTGCACCGGCTTCGTATTTACCAATTCCGCCGTGACGTGCTCCGTGCTTTACTTTTATTTCCCCATCCGAATCGAAAACGATGCGAATCGCAGGCAATCCTTGTTTGTTTTGGAATTCTACTTGTAATAATCCGTGATTATTTTGTTCCGTTTTTACTGTGAATGTCGCTTCCATTTTTTGTGCAAACGGAATCACACGTTCGGCTCTTGAATAGTCAAAAAAGTCCTGATCTCTTAAAGTCAGCCATTTTTTGCCATCTGCTTTCTTTTCGATTTTGGTGGATGCCCACGACAAATCGTAGGTGTTCCATAGTTTTAATTCTTCGCCGTTTGGCAAGTCGTTGAAAACATCGTTGGCGTTTTCTTTTACTTCACTTGTCACGGGAACGGGCACCGAAGCGACCCAAATATCTTCTTTGTTGACGCTGTAACTTACCCATAGTTTCCCGTCGGGCGGAGTTCCGTCTCCTTCGTTTATTCCTCGAACGTATTGGGGACCTGCAGATTTGTAGTTTCCTCCGTAACGCATCGGGCTTACTTCGCCGTGAACTAATAATAAATCTTTGTAATTCAGTCCGTCATCGCTGGTGGATATTGCCAATGGCCAACGGTATTCTGATGGATTATAAACGGTTGCATAACGGTTGTCAGAGGTTTTTTGCCCCCAGATTTTGGCATTACTGTTTACAAATCCCGGCGCTCTTA
The DNA here is from genome assembly GCF_000735715.2 of Flavobacterium chungangense LMG 26729. Lineage (NCBI taxonomy): Bacteria > Pseudomonadati > Bacteroidota > Flavobacteriia > Flavobacteriales > Flavobacteriaceae > Flavobacterium > Flavobacterium chungangense. The sequence continues at coordinate 75,076 of NZ_JASY01000006.1, read as the reverse complement.
CCGGAATATATTCCCAGGTTTTGCCTTCGTCTTTACTTAAGGAGGTCAAAGCAAATTTCCATAAACCAACTACATTTCCGTTTGGTAAATGGTAATAATTAAAGGCTTTGTATTGTTTTTTAAGCGGAATCAAAGCGTCATCACGATCGGCTTCTTCAACCCATTGCTGCATCAGCAAAGGTTTTGACATCAGCTCATCGCAGGCTTTGATGAATTTTTTGTCTTTGCTTTTAGTGTATAACGGAAAAGTTGTTGGCAAAGGATTTCCGGTTTTATTGTATCGGATAAAATAAATTGGACCATACGTTCCGTCTTTGTAGATTTCTCTAACTACGCGACCGATTCCTTTTCCGTCATTCGGATCGTCCTTTTTGTCCAAAGCGACTCCATAATAACCTAATGCGAGCAGTCGGTTGTCGGATGAAACATAAAAGCCCATTCGCTGGTGCATAATGGCATCGATGTTTTTAGCAACTCCTTCTACTCCTTCTTTTTTAAATCCGTCGGGAACATGATAAATTGGGAAAAGTACGGCTGGTTTTGTCCAGTTTACTCCATCTTTGGAAGTCATCATAAAAGTCTGGCTCGGCGGAATGTGCTCTCCGGATGGATCACTCAAATAATGCAGGTAAAAAGTATTATTCCAATACGCCATCATCGACTGGTGGTTGTACGTCCAGCCAAATCCGTCTGCTTTTTCGGGATGTTCACGGCTGGCACGCATAATTTGTGTTGCGTGAACGCCAACTGCCGGACTCAATTGCCCGTGGTGGTAATCGACATTGGAAAGTGTTTTGCCTGTATATCGAATTGTGTCTTGTTGGGCTTGCACCGAATTGGCTGCGACACAACTTAACAAAATGGTTGTTGCTGCTACGATATTCGTTTTTATGTTTTGAAATGCAATCATTGTTTTCAACGTTTTATCTGCTCAATCTGCCAAATCTGCGTGAAAAAATTTACTCTCGCAGATTTAACAGATTTAGCAGATTATTTTTTATTTTCTTTCTATCAATCCTTTTAAAACCTCTTCAGAGATAGTTGTAATCGTTCCGTGTTTGTGTCCTTCTGGTAATTTTATTTTTGAGGAAACATCTTCGAATTTTACAAAATCGGAAGTGCTTAAGGCTTTGTAATTTTTGGATCCGTAATTGTCATAATACAGCAACCAGTTTTTACCCACTTTTACAACCGTTGGTCCTTCTGATAGATATTCGGTTAAGGGTTTTGATCTTTTTTCGAATGGCCCTAAAGGCGATTTTCCGAAAGCTACTTCTATGTTTCGCATTGGTCTGGTGTTGTCTTTTAGAACCAGAACATAATCCTTTTTGCTTTTTTTGACAATCACACAATCGATGACGCTGAAACCGGGATCATAGTATAATTTGGTATCCGAAAAGGTTTTGAAATCCTTTGTCGTTACGTAATACATACGGTGGTTGTTTTTCTCGTCTTCAACTCCTTTTTCGAATCGGAATGGGATTGTGGATGCCCAGATAACGATGTATTCTTTTTTGACATCATCGTAAAAAATTTCGGGTGCCCACACGTTTACGACTTCGGGTTCGTGTTTCATTACGGGAATGTATTCCTGTTTTGACCAATGAATCAGGTCTTTTGAACTGGCGTATCCGAAACCGTTTCCACCTTTCCAGTCGGTTGTCCAGACCATATGATACGTTCCATCTGCTCCTTTTGTGATGGAGGGATCACGCATTATTTTGCTGGCTCCGATTTCGGGTTTTAGGAAGGATCCTTCCAAACCTTTCCAGTTGTAGCCGTCTTCGCTGTAGGCGAGGTACAAACCTTCGGTAGCGGGTTCCCTGAAAGAGGTGAAAAGGAAAATTTCCTTTTTTTTCTGGGAATAGCTTAGAGCGAAAAGTGAAAGCGTTAGTATGATGAATATTTTTTTCATTGTTATTGGTTTAATCTTTGTCAAAGTTTTGAACTTTGACAAAGATGTTTAAACACGAATCTTTATTATTTTTTCCCTTTTGAATAATTCCAAAAAAGCAAAATCTCTCTCTTTAGCCCCGATTGCAGTGGAAATCCTTTTGTGCCGGTGTTCGGCACAAAAGATTACTTCACTATACTTTTATTTTCATCGGAGTTCAGTGAACTTCGTTTGTAACGGAAAGCGGGACGATGTTTCCTAAAATGCCCAATGTTTCTGCTCCTGAAAATAATTACCTTATTCTGTAATTGCTTTTTTATCCAGGTCTTTTCCTTTTTTCACAATTGTAGTCACATTGTTGAATACATTGTTTTTTAGGAAAATATTTTTGGTGTCTTTTCCGTTCGCTTCGATGAAAATATCGGTAGCGTTGAACGGAAAATTGTTGTTGATCATAATATTCGAGGCGTTGTCGATTTTGATAACCGGAATGCCTTTTATCGGTGTCGATGAACCTACGTTGTCCAGAATCAGGTTTTTGGCATCGCTGATTTTGAAAGAAGAACCGACTGTTGCATTGACTTTTACATCGTGAAATTCTACATCGGTCGCCGTGTTTATGGTGAAACCTTCCTTGCCGTCCATATTGATGTTGGAGAACGTGATGTTTTGGATTGGCATTTCAACAATTCCGCGAACGAATCCGGCTTTGTTGACGTTTCCGCCCGTAACGTTGCTGATGTGGATGTTTCTGAAAATTGGCGTGCGCTCTGTAACGGGCTCTACGGGATTGTCTTTGTCGTAGAAAAGATCCAAAATAATGGCTTCTTCCTTGATGTTTTTCATCACGATATTGTCCACGCGAATATCTTCTACCACTCCTCCACGACCACGAGCGGATTTGATACGGATTCCGCGATCGGTTCCGTCGAAAACGCAGTTGGATATGGTGATTTTTTTGATTCCGCCTGACATTTCACTTCCGATAACGACACCTCCGTGACCGCTTAACATGGTACAGTTGGTGATGGTTACATTTTCGGTTGCTTTTCCGTATTTACGACCGTCTGCATCGCGACCCGATTTGATGGTGATACAGTCGTCGCCCACGCTGATGTGGCAGTTTGAAATGTGTACGTTGGTGCAGGACGAAGGGTTGATTCCGTCTGTGTTTGGGGAATGCGGATTGTTAATTGTGATTCCGGTTACGGTTACGTTGTCGCAAAATTCAGGATTTATCGTCCAGAAAGGGGAATTTTTGAAGGTTACGCCTTCGATTAAAATATTCTTGCAATTGTAGGCCTGGAAAAAAGAAGGACGGAAAAAGTGTTTGTCAATCGTTCTTTTGTAATATGGTTCGTAAACGATTCCTTTGTTTTGCTCGGTCCACATTTTTTGGTATTTGGTTTCGGGAATTGGACCTTTGGCGGTTTCGATTCGGTAAACTTCATTCCACCACGCTTTTCCTTGTCCGTCGATTACGCCTCTACCTTTGATGGTGATGTTTTCGACGTCTTTGGCATAAAATAATGGGGAGAATGACTGCATCACGATGCCTTCGTAACGCATTTCTACATACGGCAGATAGTCATCGAAGTTCTCTGAAAATTTTAAAAGGGCTCCGGAATCCAAATGGATGGTGATGTTGCTTTTTAGTTTTAAAGCGCCAGTCAGGTATTCTCCGGCTGGGAAAAATATGGTTCCGCCTCCGTTTTTAGATGCTTTTTCTATGGCGCCTTGAATAGCTTCGGTACATTTTATTCCTTTGTTGTTTCCGCCTTCGTTTAGGATGTTTAACCAGCCGTCATTTGCGAAAGCGGTGTTTAATCCAGTTATGAAGAAGAGTATGATTATGAAGTTTTTGATTTTCATGGTATTGTTATTTTGTTCTCGCAGATTTAGCAGATTGTGCGGGATTTTTTTATCTGCTTGATCTGCTAAATCTGCGAGAGCTATTTTTTTATTTTTTTGATGTTAAAATTAAAACCCAGTCGTTTCCGTCTTCTTTTTTGCCGGAAGGCTGGAATTCTTTTTTCCCTTTGTTATCAAAAATTCCAATCTGTGTTTTTTCTCCGTTTTTTGGATTGTACCAGGTTGCGGTTACTTTGTCTCCTGAAATTTTGCCCATATTCACTGTAATTTTTCTTCCTGTATACGTATAAATCAAAGCATAATCGTTTCCTCTTGTCGCCACCTGATAATCGTATTTTTGACCTTGATTAGCCACTAATGACTGATCCGGAACTCTTTCTAAATACGGAAATTCCAACATCAGATTTTTAATGTGTACCATTTGTCCGGCTCCTGGTGCATTGATAGCGTCATTCCATAATTCTTTGTTTCCGTAGGCTGGATTGTCGCCTTTTCTGAACATTTGCATTACGGCATTATGCCCGTAGGTGTAGCCTGCTCCGCCTGCAAAAACCGACCAATATCCGTAACGACGTACATCACTGGCGGTCCATTTTGGTTGTAAGGTATCGTGTAATCCGTGTGGAATTCCCTCGTATGATGGTTCTCCATCTAAGGTTGGTTTGGTTGGTTTTAAATCCCAGTCTCTTTGAACGAATTTGTAATTGTCTTCTTTGAATGGTTTCACCGAATCCTGATCGTATCTTCTGTGTCCTGATTGGAACATATTGAAATCCAGCCAGCTTGCATTATGAAAATTCTCTGAAGAATCGGTTCTTCCGAAAGGGTGAAAAGTCACTAACTGATCCGGATTATTGATTTTTAAAGTACTTCCTAGTGCGTTCCAGATGTCCTGAAATTTATCTCCGTAGGTATCGCCACCGTTCAGCCAGATTATATTGGTTCTTTTTTTATATCGATCGGCTAAAAATTTTGCATATTTTTCAACATCAGCTTTCGTTACTTTACTTTTAGCACTACTGATATTAGTTCCCCAAACCGGCACCATCGCAAGGTAGATTCCGTTTTTCTGGGCTACATCCAAAGTATAATCTATATGGTCCCAGTAATCGTATTCGGGAGCATCCTTTGGATCGTTCCCAGGTGACGTAATTTGCTGGGACAAATTATCATTCATTAAGGCCTGATCGCCATACGCATTTACAGCATTCACATTATGTAAAACCATAACCTGAACGACGTTGAATCCTTTTGCTTTTCGATCCTGAAGATATTTTTCCACACCTGCTCTGTCCAGTTTTCCAAATGTCAGCCAGCCTGTATCGCCTAACCAAAAGAAAGGTTTTCCGTCTTCAGTTACAAAATAATGTTTGTTTTCGGAAACTTTAAGTTTTGGTAATGCTTTTGATTTTGCAGATTGCGAAAATCCGCTTTGTGCTGTCAACATAAAGCTTATACAAAGGGCGTATAGGTATTTATTTTTCAGGTTCATTTTATTTTATTTTGAATTGTGTTTTTATTTTTTCTCACAGATTTAGCAGATAAGGCAGATTTAATTCTTAATTCTTAATTCTTAATTCTTATATATAATCTGTGGCTAATTTTTTTTCACTACGAATAAAACTTTTTCTTTTATTTCTGATTGCGGAATTACGACATGTTTTCCTCCGTTAATATTTGCTTTTTTAGCGATACTTCCATTGGAAGCATTGATTGTATATACCTCAAATGTTCCTTTTTGATTTGACAAATCGATTGAAACATCCTGCTGATCTTTTTTCAGATAAAAAAGATATGCGTTGCCTTTATTTTCCAGTGTCCAAAGGTTGTCTGAAAAAGTAGTTCCTGTTGCAAACTTCATACCAGATAGGGCAGAATGGAAGGAAGAAAGTTCAATTTTTGGAACATTTGGCAAAGAGCCTCCCGCCATTAAAACAGCCCAGCCAAATCGTGGTGCTCCCATAGTGGAATACAACACTGCTTTTTCCGGATATTTTTCACGGTATTCACGAACGGCTCTATAAACCTGGTCATCTGTTTCTTTGCCTGTTTTGATTTTTCTGGCGTGCTGGCGTGGGGCTAAATTCACTCCTCCTTCCGGAGCATAAAGCGTTCCGTCTTCTCTGTAATACCAATATTTGATATCGATCACATCAACTGTTTTGGCTCTTTCCACCTCATTTAAAATAGCATCCTGAACATCTTTTGTAGCACTCAAAGCTATTTTGGATTCATTTGGATGTGACTTTTCATAGTTCGCAATCACATCAATCCAGAATTGCATAAATGTTAAAGGACCTGTATATTCGGCACTTGTCATTTGCAGAACGTTAGCGTTATCTTTGAAATTTTCGATATTTTTCTCGATAAAGGCTTCATGTAATTTACGAATGTCTGCATTTTTTACATCATAGAATTGCTCTGCCAAGAAAATCCTTTTATCACCTGCATAAGGCGGAGGTTCTGGCAACCCCGTTGTGTTGATATTATTCGCCGGTCGCCACGGAGAACTTGCCCAGTGTGCGCCTGCTTCTAAAATATTATGCTGGAAATAGGCTTCGTTAATTAAAATCTTATTTTTTTGAGCTCCTAATTCGGCGAAGTTTTTCAAACGGCTCCAGTACCAGGCATTGTATCTCGTTAAATCGTATTTGCTTAAATGATCCCAGGCGATTCCCTGACCACTTCTGTCAAAAGGCTGTTCGTAAAACGGAGCCCAAACGTCAGGATCCATTCTTCGGATGCGTTCGTGGTCGGCCATTCGTTGTTCGTACCACAATCCGTAATTATGGTCAATAGCAATTTTGTTGTTTTCGACTAAATAGTTGACTGTTTCTTCCAGATTATCGGTGTAACCTACACCATAATGTCCGGGAACAAATCTTGTAATATGCGGTCTTGATTTTGAAATTTCAGACTCCCGCAAACTGCCTCTCCACCACGGAACATCAACTGTTTCTCCGGTAAGTATACCTTTTGAAGTAGTCAATAATCCATTCGTTACCGTAATTTTATCGGCATTGGAAACGATTTCAGTATTGGATTTTACTTCGTCAATGCGTTTGGCTTTGGCGTAATCAATCGAAATTGGATTTCTTGTTTTTGCTTTAGCGATGAATTCTTTTAAAGTTTCATTTAATTTATAGGCTTCGGCTGTTAAAGCTTTGGCTTGCTCTAATGTCGGGCTCGAAGAAGGTTCTGTACCTAAGTCCATTATTTGGGCATCCATTGGTGATTTGCCCAGACGCTGTTCAAGCAAAGCATAAAACAAGCTTCTCGGGCTAATGTGATTGTTCACGTCTTTCCAGTGTCCGTTTCCTGCCCATTGTGCCCAGACTCCAAATGCCCAGTTCTGAGCTGTTGGCGGACTGTAATTTTCTATTTTGGATGCCGAAGTTTCCCAGATAACACTATTGGCAACATTCCATCCTAAACCTCTTCCGTCCTGTTCTTTGTTTTTGAAACTGATAGCGTTTCCGTCAATTAAAGAAACATCAAAAAGGATTCCGGTTGCCCAGCTTCCGACAGATCCGCTGAAACTATATGGCAAATGTGATTCACATTGCAAAAAGACGTTTGGTCCAGCCGTAGCATAACCTCCGACCACAAAATCATTGTATCCAAATTCCGAATAGCATCTTTGAAATAAAGTCTGCTGTCCTTCGGTATAAAAAGTATTTCTTCTATGCGCTGCAATTTCCGAGATTGGGTTTAAAGCCAGACAATCTTCAACAGTGATTCTTTTTGCCGTTTTCAAAATAGAAACTGCACCGCCTGCAAACTGTTCAAAATTGACTTGTTTTACCCAGATATCTTCAGCATTTGCTATAGAAATTCCATACCATCTATGTTGTTCGTCTTTTGGATTTGTAGTATCGTAATCTGATTTCAATGTCAGGTTTTCAACACCTGAATTATTGATTCTGCCTGACCAGACATAATTTACGACAGTTGATTTTGATAATTCTTCATCTAAAGCATTTGTCAAAGGTGCATCAATCGTGATTTTATTTCCTTGAACATTTGTAATTTCCCTGTCTGCACGAATAACAAAATCGTCGGCTTTCCAGCCAATCCATCCGCTTTCTCCACCAAAATCATTCATTGATAAAACGTCAATCCAATTTTTGGTGATGGGTGTGTTGATTGTAATATGATCTCCTTTTTTTAGGGAAGTTCCATTTTTTACTGATAAAACTGTTGCTCCTAATGGTGTGAAATTATCAGCTAATTCAAATTTATCTTTAAAAACGGGATTGTTGATTCCGCTGATATTGATGATGGCGCTTCTGTTGATGGAAGTTCCTAAAAGAATTGTTCCGCTATTTCCTGCACCACTTCCCCTTAGTACAATTCCGCTTTCTGCAATATTGATTACACCCGAAATTTTAAAAGTTCCCTTGTCTAAAAGTACTGTTCCTTTAAAACCATTTTTATCGGTTTTTAATTTGGCAACATAATCTATGGCTGACTGAATTGTAGCTGTAGCATCACCATCGATGTGCGGAACAAAAGCTTTAATGGCTACGTCCGGAATAGCAACTGAAGAGACTTTATAACCGGCATACGAAAAATCAGGAATCTGGTTTCCTTTTGCATCAGCGGTACGCTCCAGTTTTCCTTCTTTCGATTTTGTAATATCAGGAAATGTGTTTTGTGCGTTAGTAATATTGGCACTAAAGAAAATAACAAAACAGGATAAAATGAGTAAATCCTGTTTTGTTATGATGTTTTTTAGCTGGATAAAATTCACTTTAAATTTTATTATAGATTATTCTTTTTAAATTGACCTGACAGTTTTTTTAATGCCGTCAGGTCTTATCAAACTAACTTAAAAAAACTATTGTAATAATATTTTTGATAATGTATCTTTATTATTTTCTGTTTTTGTCCAATCTGTTCTTCCTTTTGGATCTATACCGTTAAAATATTTTTCAATATTGGTATAACCATCACCATTTGAATCTTTATTTGCATCAGCTGCATCGTTTGGATTCATGCCAAATTTCTTTTCCCAGGCATCCGGGATTCCATCATTATCCGAATCTTTATAGGCTTTTCCTTTGTATTCCGGATAACCGCCTACCTGATCAGGATGTGTTATAATCCCTTTTTTATAGGAGTCAGCAGGTAATCTTCTCTTGATAAATTCTTTTCCGATTGTATTTTCCAAACCGTCTTTCACTTCTATTTTTCCGGTGCGAACCTGTTTAACGATTCTCTCATCAACGGCATCACGTTTTGGCAAAGTTGCTCCTGCATTTTCCAACACAAAATCATAAGTCTGATCTGCCTTCATAATAGAAATTGGTGGCGTTGGAAAAGCTTTGTTTTGTTTAATTTGAGCCAAAAAATCTTTGGTTACTTCAGGTGACAAATCTTCTAATTGCACACCTCCGTTCCAGTTATCGGCTGTTACTTCAGGAGAACCTACGATAAAGTTACCATCAACAAAGGCTTTTCCGTACTGTTTTGGACTAATATAGCCTGATTCCGGTTTGATGATTCTGTAACGAATCGGCTGATCAGTTGGCGTAATTGGCCCCGGTTTGAAATAATTATTGATAATGTTGTATTGCGAACGATAATCACCACCATCAAGCGTACGATTCCACCAATTGAAAACCACATTATTCACAAAGTTAAAACTTCCATACATTCCAACCGAGGCATTTCTCGAAATATTATCAGCCCATAAATTGCGAATAAACATACTATTTAAACCGCCGATTGTACTTCCGAAAGCGTGATTGTAAGTATCCAGACCTTCTGCTGAAATGGTATTCTGAATGGTTACATTCACAGCCGGCAGTTTTTCTAATTTTGATTTTTCATTCGCCTGAAATTGATGGCGGTACAACGAAATATTTTCGTCTAATCCCCAGCTCATGGAACAGTGATCAATAATTACGTTTCCGATTACGTTTCCTCCCAAAGCATCGTCACGACGGGTCACTTCGGTTTCTCCACGGCGAAAACGCATGTAACGAATAATAATGTCGTGTGTGTCTAATAAAACAGATTCTCCCGCAACGCAAATTCCGTCACCTGGTGCGGTTTGTCCCGCGATTGTGATGTAAGGTGCACGAACAGTAATTAGCTTTTTAAGGCGAATGATTCCCGAAACATTAAACACTACTGTACGGGCTCCAACGGCTTCGAGTGCTTCACGAAAAGTTCCTTTTCCACTGTCTTCTAAACTTGTAACAACAAATATTTTACCTCCTCGTCCACCTGGTGTTTGAGCTCCGCCACCCATTGCACCTGGAAAAGCAGGAATATCAGCATGAACTAAATCAGTTGGTAATGCCGCCCAGGGTACATAAGGACGTCCTTGCAATTCTTCGGCTTTGATGATGTGTTCATTGGCTTTCCAAATCTGATCCAAACGCTCACTTTCAGCTTTCATCATGGCATCGGTTTTTTCCTGAATTGGTTTTGGAATATCAGGATATTGCGCATAGGCTGATGAAAAAAGAGAACAAAAGGAAGCTACCATAATTGTTCTTCTAAGAGTGGTCTTTTGTAAATTGTTTTGCATGAGTGTTAATATGAAATTATTAGTTAGAATAGTTTGACACTGTTATTCGCAAAAGGTTTAACTTAAAAATGTTAAAAACACACTTATAAAGAAAAACAACAATTATTCCTTCTTTTTATTCTTTTCTTTTTCTGCAATACGTTTATTCCAGCCTTCACGCTCTTTAGTTAAATCATAGCCTTCTTTTGACAAATAATTGTTGATTCTTCCTTTGTATTTACCAAACCAGGCATGCTTTTCTTTTGATGAGCCACCATCCATGGCATGTTCTCTGGCTTCAACTAAAGCATCATAAATATATTTTTTTTGAGCTTCGTTTAAAGTAGGGATCATATCATTATAAGCGGTTACCGTAATTGGAAGTACGCCGTAAGTCATTCCGTCTTTTACTTCAGTGATTTTCGCTTCGTTTAATTGAGTTGCTAATTTTTTTAAATAGGCTTTATGCAGTTTATCAATTGACTTGTCTGCATTTGCTTTTAGCTTATCGATTTTCTCATTTTGCTTTTCTTTAGCTAAAGTAGTATCGTCTTTTACCTTTTTGATTTCAGCATCTCTTGTGTCCTGAATTTTACTTAAATCACGGAATTGCTGCGCAATAATATTATTTACAGCGTTTTCTTTTTCCTTATTGTTCAAAGCTAATTTTTCGACAATTTTTGAAGCTCTTTCATTGGTAACCTTGATGTATTCTGGATCTGCATATTGTTGTGCGCTTAATTTGCAAAAGGCAAAAAGCAAAAACAATGCACCTAATTTCTTAATTGATGTCATTTTATTTATTTTTTAGTCTAAAGTCAAAGGTCATAAAGTCGAAAGTTTATCTCAAGGTTTATGACCTAACTTCACTTTTTATTTTAAGTCTAACAAAGGTCTTACCAAAGTTTCTTTGTTGTTGGCTAAATCAGTCCAGTCTACTTTGATAGCCGGGTTTACACCGTTGATGTAATCTTCGATATTTGAATATCCATCACCGTTTAAATCTTTTTTAGCGTCAGATGGGTCTTTTGGATCTAAACCATATTTTTTCTCCCATGCATCCGGCATACCGTCTTTGTCTGTATCAACATAAGGTTTCCCTTTGTATTCAGGATATCCTCCTACTTGTGAAATATCTGTGATAATACCTTGCTTGTACGAATCCATCGGTAAACGTCTGTGTTCGAATTGGTAGAAAGTCTTTTTCTCTAAACCTTTTGCATATTCTGGAGTTCCTGTTTTTACAGTTCTTACGATTCTTTCGTCAACTTTATCTCTGACTGGTAATGTTGCACCTACATTTTTCAAAACAAATTCATAAGCATCTTCTGCTTTCATAATTGGACGGAACCAAGGCATTGGGAAAGGTCTGTCGCTTTTCATTTTATCGAAATACGTTTTAGCTTCATCATAACCCATTAACTCTCCTTTTTTGTTTTCGATCTGGATACCACCATCCCAGTTGTCTTTGGTTACTTTTTCGTTACCATTCACTATGTTTCCTGTTACATACGCTCTACCAAAAACCATATAAGACAATTTACTTCTCCCTGATTCCGGTTTTAAGATTCTGTAGCTGATTGGTTCGTTTAAATTAGTAACAGGTCCCGGTTTGTAAAAGTTATTGATAATGTTATAGTTTGCAGTGTAATCACCTCCATCTGTTGATCTGTTGTACCAATTGTACACTACATTATTTACGAAATTGAAAATTCCGTTCCAACCAATTGAAGGATTTCTACCTGCATTGCTCGCCCACATATTTCTCATGAAAGAGCAATTTTCTCCACCTAAAGTACTTCCGAAAGCGTGGTTGTAGGTATCCAAAGCTTCTCCAAATAAACTGTTTTGGATTGTGATATTCACAGTAGGTTTCTTTTCGTCTGGATAGCCTGCACCAGGGCTGTACATATGTCTGTACATAGACATATTTTCGTCTAATCCCCAGGTTGCAGAAACGTGATCGATCATAATATTTCCAACAGGGTTTCCTCCAATAGAATCATCTCTGCGTCCTACGAAAGTTTCACCTCTACGGAAACGCATATGTCTGATAATAACATCATGAGTATTGATCCAAATAGATTCTCCTGCTACACAAATACCGTCACCAGGAGCAGTTTGACCTGCAATAGTGATATAAGGTGCACGAATGATTAACGGCGTTTTGATTCTGATAATTCCTGATACATTGAAAACAATGATTCTGGCCCCGCCTTGCTCGCAAGCTTCACGTAAAGTTCCAGCTCCTCTGTCTTCAAGACTTGTAACGGTGTAAACATTACCGCCACGACCTCCATAAGTATACATACCTCCTCCTTCAGCTCCTGGAAAAGCAGGTATAGATGCCTGTGGTAAATCGTTTGGTCTTGATGCCCATGGAATAAAAGGCTTACCATGTTTTGCTTCTTCTTCAATAATAACTAATGCTTTTTCCCAGGCTTCATCAGAGCGCTTATCCGCTTCATCTATAAAAGCTTTTGATTGCGCAGCCATTTCAGGACTTATTTTTGGGTATTGAGCGAAGCATTTTGCATTCCCTAAAACCAACAGCGATAAGATAAATAGTGCTGAATTTTTCATGTTAATTTTAATTTTGGTAATTCTTTTTAAACAAATCACCTGTATCTTTTTGAGGGAATACAGGTGAAAAGTCTATTTTTAATGTTAACGTTTTATTAAGATATTAATAAAAATGCCTGAAATATCAGGCACTTTTAATTTATAAATTATTCTTGATAGTTGTAAGTTCCTGCTGCTCCATTAGCATCTTTCCATCCGATAGTTTGAGTCAACCATGTATTATTTGCTAATGTTGCCTGATTAAGCCCCATTATATAATAATTTGGTCTCCATAAAATATTAGTTGCTACACCGCCAGCATTATCCATAGCTGTTGGAGGAGAACGGAATTCAAAATTAGTTTTATAAAAAGTTTCTAAGGCCAGAATTTGAGCTTCAAAATTTGTAGCATCCGGATCAACTGAAATAGAAGCACGGGCAGCAGCCAGAGGGTCTGTACCAACAGCACTAGTTCCGTTTTTATAATGCAGGTAATTACCAACACGCTGAGTACCGTTTATTACAGGAATACCAAGTTTAGTATTTGTTGCATCATTAATTGAAGCATCATCACTGTAAAGCATCCATCTTTGAATATCCCAGAAACGTTTCCCTTCGTAAGCCAGCTCTACTCTGCGCTCATATAAACAAGCTTCAAGAGCTGCGTATTTATCAGCCGGTGTTCCAATCCCATAATTATCAGCAGGTTCAATACCTACACGACTTCTTATTTTTTTCAAATACACTAAAGTATTTGGGATATCACCTTTAGCGGCATAACATTCAGCAATATTCAGTATCAGCTCGGCAAAACGATATTCAATGATATCTGTTCCTGAAAATTGGAAGTTACTTGTATTACCCACTGTTGGACTTGACATTTTACGAACAAAAGCAGGACTTGGAACATCATTACCCATACTAAAACCAAAAGTATTAGCATTAGTAGGGCTAGTCCAACGATAGGCCCATACTGTTGGTGCCGTCACATGAACTGCAGGAAGTGCAATATTATTATTATATGGCCAATAACTTCCTGAGAATGCAAAAGTTCTGTAAAAACGTGGGTCACGATTTTTAAAAAATGCTAATTCATCGTAATTATATTTAGTAGAAGCTGTTGGGCGCTTCCCATCTTTCATTGGAAATAAATCAATCATTCTTTTTGGAGCATCTACACCTCCACCAGCAACACCACCCTGACTTGTAACTCGCATAGATCGTTCCCAGGAACCGTTTGAACTAACACCTAAATTACCATTAGACAAAAGACGAACAGTAATTGCTTCAGGGTTAAAAACATTGTCAAAGTTATAGAACATCTTTGCCCAGTCGCTTGCTGATGCACCATACAAATTATTTCCTCCTGCCATACATTGAGTTTCAGCTTCTAAACTTGCCTGCAAAGCTTTGTCCCAGCGTTCTGTTGAAGTATCCCAGTTTTTATTAAACAAAGGGCTTGCGTAAGTTAACAATACTCTTGACTTTTGAGCCAATGCTGCACCTTTTGTAAAACGCCCGTAATCTGATGCTCCCCATGTTGGCGGCAATAAACTGGCTGCTAAATCTAAATCACTTACGATTTGATTTACTACCTCAGTTACAGTCGCTCTAGGATGTTTTGTTACAGGATCTGTTGAATTTGCCTGTTCTACCTTTGTTACTATTGGAACACCGCCATATGTACGCATTAAATCAAAATACTGAATAGCACGTAAATAGTACATCTGACCTTTTACTCTATCACGGAAAACTTGCGACAAATTAGCTCCTTTACTATCCAGATTTTCTAAAATGATGTTACACTCTCTAATTCTTGTATAAGGTTCATTTCTATTTGTATCACCTAATACGGTTCCAAAATAATTTGGTGTATCAGCTGGATTTTCCCATGTAAAATTTGGATTAATCAAACTTTTATCATTCGCACTATTAGACATACCTCCAACTTCCTCTGTATAAGATGCCTGAGTAGTTGCAAATGAGCCTACCACAGATCCCATAGGAGATTTGTAAGCATCGAAATAATCATAATACATGTTACCCACAAACCAGTTCACACGCTCCTCACTCTGAAAGAACTCATCATCAAAATAGGAATACTGTTTTTTCTCTTCCAAAAAATCATCACTGCACGAAACTCCAAATACAAGTAAAAGTGCTAATGATAGATATATATTAATCTTTGTTTTCATATTTTTTAAGTTTAAATTAGAATGTAACATTCAAATTAATTGACCATGTTCTAAGTGTAGGATATCTTGAAGAAGAATTATCATACATGTTACGATAGTGATCCGGATAAGGATTGTACAAATCCCAAAGGTTGTTTCCGGTAACTCCTAAAGTAGCTCTTTGAATATTTATCTTTTTAAGAGCTTCTTGCGGAAGGTCAAATCCTACTGTAAGGTTTCTAACAACACATCTAAAATTACTAACTTCCCAAAAATCTGATGGTGCAAAAGCGCTATCCGACTGAGCCATATTAGGATATTTTCCGTCAGGGTTATCAGTAGCATCATACATATCATTCCAAAAAGTTTCATGAGCCCAGTCATTATGAGCTGAAGAAGTACCCTGTTTAACTAAATCAATAGAATTATATCCTCCCCATGAAGTTGAAATTTGTGTTCTAAAGTAAACAGATTTATACTTCATTCCTAAATTGCTAGTAAAACCATATGTTCTGTTATTATTAGCTAATTTTGCATAATCTAAATTTCTGGCAATTTGACCATCAGCCGGTGCCTGAGTTTTAGTTATTCCATCATATGCCCCTCCTAAATCCTGATAAGCCAGCATTCCTTTTCTCATTCCTGAAATATTATTTACTCCCAAGTAATTAGGTACTCCTCCAACAGCTGTTGCATTTGCTGTTAAATAATTCCAGTAGTTGGTAACGTCCTCGTCAGTACGTAAAATTCCATCTTTTGTTGAAGTTCCATTCCATGTCTTAAAGCCCCACACCGGTGTAAAAGTCGAATACCCTTGTTGAACTGTGTTTAAAGATGGATGTTGTGAAGGTACATCTATATATTTGGTATATTCATTATCATTAAAACTAAAATTCACTCCTACATTGTAGCTAAGATCTTTTTTAATTTTATCATTCCAGTTTATACTAAACTCTGTACCCCAGGCATCAATACCTCCATAATTTTGTTCTGCAAGAGCACCCCCAACAGAAATTGGAGTTCCTGCCTCACCTGCTATACTCATTAGGACATCTGTGTTTTTGTCATAATAATAATCTGCAGTAATTTGCAACCTGTTCTGTAATAAAGTTAAATCAATGCCAAAGTTTTGTTTCAGTGTATTATCCCACGTCATATATGGATTTGCAGTAGGTCTAGGAGTCAGTGCCCCACCTAAAGTTCCACCTGCAGATCCAAATTGATATCCTTTGTCAACAGTTGTATCATAAAGGGTTAACCAACGCCATGGCTTAACATTATCTTTACCCGTTTTACCAATTGAATAACGTAATTTTAAGTTATCAATCCATGATACATTATTTGTAAACCAATCTTCTTTAGATACAACCCAACCTAATTGAGCTGAAGGGAAAAATGCTGAATAGTTATCAGGTGAAAATTTTGTAGAAGAATCCGTTCTAAAAAGCAATTGCACTAAATATCTGTCTTTAAAACTATAATTAAGACGTCCCATATTAGAAAGCGTTCCTGCTTCACCTTTTAATCCTTGTGAGTTTGTAGTAAGCGTACCTGCTGTAAGATAATCCCCTAAATAGTCTTTTGAAGTATTTTCATAAGCTAAACGAGTTGATTTATAATTGGAATCCGAACGTTCCACGCCAAACATTGCCTCAATATTATGATTTCCAAAAGTTCTGGCATAATTGATAAAAAAGTTAGTCTGAATCAATTTATCAGAACTTGAATTATAATAAACTCTTGAACCCCGGACATTGGTTTCTAAAGCATAATCTCCAGTTGAACCAAAAACAGGGTTAGCTGAAGACGCCAAATGTCTATTGGCCAACTCATAACCTTTAATACGAACTAAATCATATGGTAACTGCATTTGTTCAGAATTACTACTAGACTGGCTTCTTGCATAACTTCCTTTAAGAGATAATCCTTTTACAAAAGGTACTTTATAATTTAAAGACAAGTTAACATTGTATGAAAAATCTTCATCAGTTTGTTTTCCACTGTCTAAAGTTGCAAAATAATTCCATCCTGCAATAGTTGTATTGGCATTTGCGCTTCCTAAATTACGGTCTGAACGGGCAATTGGAGACAACCAATAATCTACTCCGTCAACAGTTGTCTGCCATGGAACATATTTTGGCATGTGCAGTAAGTAACCATAATCTGCCTGTTCTCCAGATGTAAGAGAACCAAAACTGCTGTCATTTAAATTTGCTGAAGATTTAGTGAATGATTTTTCATTATCTACCGTATTTGCAGAAATCGAAGCAGAGAAATCTAAACCACTTGCCACTTTAAGTGTAGTACCTGTACGGAAATTCCATTTTTGATAATCCTGATCACCAAGATTGGCATCCTGAGTAAAATAAGTTATACCTGCAAAATACGTCGCTTTATCAGTTCCTCCACTAGCAGAAAGTGATTGTCTTTGCTGCACGGCTGGTTTCCATGCTTTATCAAGCCAGTTATAATCTAAACCTTTCATTTCTTCCAACTCTGCATCTGAGAAATATATAGCAGGATTGGCAGTTGGATTAGCCTGATTAGTAGATCTTAAAAATCTGTTTTTCCAGATACCATGCTCATACGCATTCATTGTTTTACTATGACTTACAGCATCATTAAATGAGTATTGACTGTAGTATGTAAATTTCAAATTACCTTTCTGACCTCTTTTTGTTTTTACAATTACAGCTCCCTGAGAGGCACGTGAACCGTAAATAGCAGCAGAACCGTCTTTTAACACTGTTATACTTTCAATCTCTGAAGGATCTAATCTGTTAAAAGTTTCCAATGTTGGTTTACCATCAGATGGATCTATTTGAACCATATCGTCAATTACAATCAAAGGTATAGTTGAGTTTCCATCTTTCGTTAAACCAAAAGTCTGACGTATCTGAATAGTCCCAGCATCTCCAGGACGTGTAGAACCTCCAGATACAGTAAGACCCGGAGTTAAACCTCTCAATGCCTCAGACAAATTTGATACAGGTAAATCCTGAATATCATCAGGTTTTATAGTAGCAATAGCTCCTGTAACATTATTCTTCTTCTGTGTACCATAGGCTACAACCACAATGTCATCTAATACATTAGAATCCTCTTGCATTTTAGCATCAAGATTGGTACGACCATTTAAAGGAATTTCCATTTTCTTCATTCCAATAAAAGAAAAAACTAATGTTGCACCTGGCTTTACATTAATTTCATATCTACCACTAAAATCTGTACTTACAGAGTTTTTGGTAGATTTTTCGGTTACGTTTACTCCCGGCACAAGTAAACCTGTGGGATCAGTAACAGTACCTGTGATCTTAATTTGACTGCCTGCAGTCTGGGCATAAGTAACAATGCTCATCAAGGCAAACAGAATAAAACTACATCTTTTGATAAGTGTTTGTTTCATAAATCTTTGATTTAGTTAGATTAATAGTTAGGTTAGTTTAGTTTATAAAAATGTATTTTTATTGTTGTTGAAAAATGCTGTATTTATACGGCTGTTAAATACCTTCAAAATTTTAAACGTTAAAACTACATTTATTACTTGGTTTCAAAAATATAATGATTGAAAATCACAACTGTCCTGTGGCATCCTGCTTCGATATTATCATCAAAAAAATTCCAGTAAAAAAACTATATCATCAAAAAAATGTAAGACAAAATAGAATAACACTAAAAAAAATGAGGAAATTTTAAATATAACAATACACAAATAAAATAAGTAAGAAAAAACACCCACAAATAGAGAGGTTTTAGCAAAGACATTAAAAAAACAGTAATTTAATTTAATTTTTTCATCCTAAAACATTGTAGGAAATCGATTTCTTTTAGTTAAAAATCTTACAAAAAATAGCATTTAGGGCTAATAAAAAAAAATAAAAAAATTTATAAAAAAAATAAAAAATAACTTTTATATAGGTTAATACTTATTAATGTGTTTTAAGATTTATCGTAAGTTTTGAGTGTTAAGACTATAACAACATTAATAAAGAATTATAGTCCGTTTAAAACTGTACTTCTTCATTCCCTTAAACGCTAATCTGTCTACTTTTCTTTCCTGAAGTCTGAAAATGAGTATTGCCTTTTTCCAAAAAGAAAAGCAGGAAAATGACCTGCTTCAAAGTTCTTAAAATGTTTTAGAGTTACATACACCTGACCTTTATTAGTAAAAAAGTTGATAGACAGTTTTTTATAGACTTAAAAACTAATATTGAAAATAAAATGGTTGTAAGTATTTAATAATTATGATCATGTTTAATTTTTAGGATTCCAGCCATTTAATACCTTTTCTAAACCGTACTTTTTTAGATCAGATTTTTTCAATTGATGTGACCAGAAAACTCTTTTAGACATATCTTTTGCGCCCTCCCCTTTACTGCCTGATTCTGCATAATAAACCGTTTTTTCCTTGTCAGGGAAATTTTTATCACCTTTCCATGGATTCCAGCCCTCGGGAATAATATGTGCGCCCAATTCTGCATTGATAAACACTGTTTTTGCAAAAGGTCTCCACGGACGTCCGAGAAAAACCTTATCTACAGAATTGTCTTTTGCTGTAAGTTTGCAATCCACAAAAACAAATCCGTATTTATCTTCCTGAGTCGTTGATGCCGCCGTAACATACGAATTACTTAAACTTTCAATAGTACAATTGTAAAAATAAGCTGTTGCAGCACCAAAAATAAAATCGACAGTACCACTGATATAACAGTTTTCAAAATAATTTCGGGTTCCTCCTTTTGCTAAATACAATGTATCCTGATTTCCTAAAACTGAACAGTTTTTCACTGAAACCCGATCGCCTTCAGTATGCAGAGCCACTGCCTGACCTACTTTACCAGCGGTATTTTCTATAGTCAGATTTTCTACCGAACAATCATTTCCCTGAACTAATAAAGTATAAGACGTATAAGTACTAAATTTGGTATCTCCCGTAACGTCAATCCCTCTGAAGGGTTTTCCGGAATAATCGTTGTATGAAATAATCGTCTTTTCTCTGTCTGAACCTTTTAAAGTAATATTTCTTTTAAAAGCCGGAATTACCACTTTTTCATTATAAGTACCCTCTTTTATTAAAATTACAACTCGTTTTTCGGCATGATCTCTCACTTTATTAATCGCCTCCTGTATTGTTTTAAAATCTCCGGATCCATCCTGTGCCACAGTTAATTCAAATCGGTTATCTGTTGTTTGCGCTAATGATAAAGCAGATATAAATGCTAAAAATAAAGTAACAATATATTTCATAAGGTTTTATTTTTTAACCATGTAAATTATATAACATTCTTTAAGTTTTAAAAAACAGAACTTATATGACTTATATGGTAAATTATTTTTTAATGAGAAAGCCACACAGACATTTCGCCTTTTCCGTGATTTCCCCATGCAAAATAAGGAATTAATTTGATACTGTATTCCTTGTTGTCTTTTGTAGAAATAGGTTTGTACAATTTTTTATCCCATGAATTATCGGGAGTAATTGATGAACTGGCAGTTATACTCAACAATTCTCTATTGTCTATTTTTATAAAATTTGTAGTGAATTTAGAATTCAAATCCAAAACAACATCATTTACTTTTACATTTGCCGGAAGTTTATTCGATTCTAAACAATATACAATTGGTCCTCTTTTTACGGCAACCTGATTTTTTACTTCTTCTACCAATGGATTTGCCTGCATCAGTTGTACCGGCATTGGAATATTCAATTCGATGACATCTCCCTTTTTCCATTGTTGTACTAATTTTTGGTACGAACCTGAAACTACTGTCTCATTTATATTTTTGCCATTAACTGAAATAGTTGTCCCCTGACTCCAGCCCGGAATCCTCAATAAGAAAGCGTAAATATCTTTAGGAGCTTTTATGATTTTCAACATAACTTTTCCATCCCACGGATAATTGGTTTGTTGTTCAATTTCAATTTTTTCTCCGGAAAGCGTAATTGAATTCAAATTATTACTTCCGTATAAATTCACATATAAACCTTCTTTCGAAAAGTTATAAGCATAATTGCTCACCTCAGCAATGGTTCTGGTTACGTTTGGCGCACAGCAGTTTGACAAAGCGATGTAGCCTTCGCGTTCTTTGCTCCATCTTTGTTTGAAAGGCAAATCTTTAGAAACATTCAGCGGATTGTTATAAAAGAATTCTTTTCCTTCCAGACTGATTCCTGACAAAACACTATTGTATAAAGCTAATTCCACAATATCCGCATATTTGGCATCTCCTGTAATCTGAAGCATTCTCCAGTTCCACAGCACATTTCCAATATTAGCACAGGTTTCGGTATGAGCTGTAGCATTTGGCAATTGGAAAGGTCTTCCGTAGGCCTGATGAATTTTTTGCACATCGGTTGGATTATACGAAGTTCCGTCTGGAGAAACCCCGTCATACAAAGAACCGCAGGCTCCTGTGATATACATTTTTCTATACGTTACATCATCCCAGATTGATTCCAGGTTATCCAGTAATTTTTTCTCTCCGGTTTCTGCGTATAAATCGGCGACACCTGCGTACAGGTAATTAGCCCGTACGGCGTGACCCATTGCTGTAGTTTGCTGTCTAAACGGAATTCTGTCCTGATTGTCATCGGTACCATCATCTGTAGTTCCTCTAATATCAATCAGATTATTGGCCAATTCCAGATATTTTGGATTTTTAGTAGTGCGGTACATTTCGACAATTCCCATATAATGAGATGGACAAATTGCATTTCTTGCCAATTCCGGTGAAGCTTTTTTGTAGAAATCATATAGAAAATCGGCAACGCCTTTGGCAATGTTTAAGAAATTAGTTTTCCCTGTCGCCCGGTAATGAATACAGGCCGCAGTCATCAAATGCCCCATATTGTATTTTTCGAAACCCAATTGTTTTTTCACTTCTTCAGGTCCAAGCGTTCCCCAGCGTTCATCGATTAGAACCGGTGTGTGCAGATAGCCGTCTTTTCGCTGTGCTTTCGCAAAAAGTGCAATGGCTTTATCCATTTCTGCATCGAGTTTTTTATCTTTAGTAACTGCATATGTCGCTGCCATTCCTTCAAAAATTTTATAAAAATCTCCATCATGAAAAGAAGGTCCTTTGAAAGTTCCTTTGCTTTCTCCCGCTGCAATTTCGAAGTTTTTGTAAGCATGCGAAACCTCATCATTATGATACAAGTCCCACATATAAGGTAATGTATTCTGGGTTTCAACATCAAATTGTTCTTTCCAAAAACCGTTTGTCCATTTTACATCCTGCAAACCTACACTCTGTAATTTAGAATAAGGGCTTTCAGAATTGGCTACCAAACCTTTGTTTTGGGCAAAAATTACTGTTGAAAGGAATAAAGACGATATGAGAATGTGCTTTTTCATTTGATATATTTTTTTATCTGCCTGATCTGCTAAATCTTCGGGAGGTTAATTTTTCTCGCAGATTTAGCAGATTTGGCTGATTATTTTTTTGCTTTTAAATTGAAATCTGAGCAAATTTCTTAAATCAAATCTGCTTCAAATCTTTCTATTATTTCACAAGGAAATTAATTTTACGGCTCATTGTATCGCCATCTGCATCTTTAACTGTTAATACAAAAGATGCTAATCCTGGTTCAATAGGCGTAAACTGAACTTCTTTTCCTTTTAAGACTACTCTCCCATTAGTAAGATCGGAAAAAGTAAATACCGGGGTTGTTTCGTAACCTTTAAAATAGTCTGCAGCATTTAAAACTGTTTTCTCACCCGATTTTATAAAGAAATGCGGCTGTGCCATCCAGTCTAAATAATTATCTAATTGCGTAAATCCGTCTTCATCTAAATCTAAATTCGCATCTGAAAAATCTCCTGCTTTAGAATTTTCGTTTAAACTGAATGCTTTTTCCCACCAGTCCGGCAAACCATCATGATCGGTATCCCAGTCTGCAGGACGGGTTTCTGAAGCAAACTCAGGCCATCCACCCGCATCTGATTCATTATCGATCATACCACCCAAACCACTTTTGCTTCCTTTATAAGTAAAAGTTCCTTTTAAAGTTTCCTCTATGATTCGGTTATCGTGTTTATCAAAAAAAGGCTGATTCGCACCAACATCCGAAAGTACATTTTTATAAGCTCCTTTTGCTGATTCCGTATTTACATAAGATTCGAAGAAAGGCTTATCTACAAACGTTTCGTATTCTACAATTTCTTTATTGGTAACGGTCATTTTTCTTCCCTTATCCTGAGATTTCTCATCGAAGTATCCCGGCATTACATTTCCATCAAAGAAATAACGCTGCATTCCTTTTCCAACTCCTTCGTGCTGTGCATTTAGTGCTACAAAAATATCTGTTGAAGCGCCAGGCTTGTAGTAATTGTTCACAAAATTAACTTCGTTTGCTCCACCGTCAGTAGTTCTTTTTCCCCAGTTGTAAACGACATTGTTTCGAATATCAATTCTTCCGGTATAAAATCCGTCACCGCTTAAACCACCTCCAATACTCCAGTTACGTCCATAATTGTGTGCCAGTAAATTGTGGTGAAAACTTCCAATATCGCCACCAATTGTTGCTGCATATCCGTGCATTTTCCCGGCTTCGTATTTATCGTGTCCGGCAACGTTCAGGGCTTCTGAAATTAAAGTCCTTTGTAATGAAATATGATGTGCTCCTCTTGAACTGAATGATTCATCAATCGTCCAGCTGATAGAACAGTGATCGATTATACTGTAATCAGCACCCGTTAATCCCATTCCGTCAAAAGTCGTTCCACCACCAATTCGAACTTTCAAAAAGCGGATTACACCATCATTCCAGGTAAGGCCAATTGGTGCACGGCTAATCGTAATTCCTTCTCCAGGAGCTGTCTGTCCGGCAATAGTGATATAGGGCTGATTCACTACTAGTCTTGATTTCAACTGTATATTTCCCGAAACATTAAAAACGATTGTTCTCGGTCCGATTTCCTGATTGATAGCGTCACGCAAACTTCCCGGTCCGTCATCATTAAGATTGGTTACTTCAACCACTTTTCCGCCACGGCCTCCAACTGCAAAACGCCCATAACCTTCTGCTCCCGGAAAGGCCAATTGTGCCGGTTTGAATGACCAGACATTTCCTAATGTAACATTTCCTTTAGCATCTACTTCATCAACACGCCAATAGTAAGTTGAACCGCTGTATAAATCAACAACTGGAAACGTCCTGTCAGTTAATTTTCCTTTG
The DNA here is from genome assembly GCF_000735715.2 of Flavobacterium chungangense LMG 26729. Taxonomy (NCBI): domain Bacteria; kingdom Pseudomonadati; phylum Bacteroidota; class Flavobacteriia; order Flavobacteriales; family Flavobacteriaceae; genus Flavobacterium; species Flavobacterium chungangense. The sequence goes on along the minus strand of NZ_JASY01000006.1, from coordinate 50,876 downwards.
AATTCTTTTGAAGATTCAGTAGCATTAGCAACAGCATTTTTATCTTCTCCAAAAAACAATTTATGCGCCACCGCATTTTTTGAAGCTTCCCATTCCAACAAAACCTTTTTATCAACTGTAACGACATGCTCATTTGCATTTTCCGGTTTTGGAGAACGCGCCTGATTCATCAAGTTCGGCGTATCAACTTCAAAACCATTAATTACAATCTGCTTAACAATATCCGGATTTGTGGTCGGATCAATTTCAAAGCGTATAACGACTTCTTTCGATTTTACAGCATTAAAAGAAATATATGCCATAGAAGCATCAGCCTTGGCATTGGCTCTCTGGCTGGCATTCACAGTTTCTGCCAGTTTTCCGTTTACAAATATTTTTATTGGTGAAAATGTTTTTCCTGTAATGACATCAAAAGCATTATGAAACGTCAGAAGCGTATGTTTTCCTGGCTTTAATCCACTGATTTTTAATTCCAGATTTTCGGCTGTAACCAGACCGTCACTGCCTAATCTGTTATAATAAGGGGCATTCATCCCGACTTTATACCATTTTGAAGTAAAATTTCCTTTTAACTTAAATGTTAAACTATTAAAAGTTTTTTGGTCTTCTTTCATTTCATTTACAACCCACGAATCATAACCCGGAGCGTGAACTTCTTCCAGTCTTCTCTGAAAAAAATCAAAATCTACTTTTACAATTTGCTTATTCTGTGCCTGCCCATTGGCTGTTAAAAGCATTGCCAATGCAGCTGTGCTAAATAATTTCTTTATCATTTGATCGGTACTAGTTAGTTTAGTTTTTTCTTTTCTTCTATTGAAATCCCTAACAGATTTATAATGTTTTTTTTTCTTTCTTCGGGAGTTACTTTGAGGACTTTCAGCTCCCCGTTTATCATTTCCGCTTCCACGGTTGTATTTTGTGCTGCATGCAATTTAAAATGCACATTCCATTCTTTTGGCCAGGCCGGAAAAAGATAGATTTTTCCATCTGCTTCCTGCAAAAGCATTTCCTGCATTCCAATCATTCCGGCACCTCCCCAGTTGTGGTCCGGAACCCAGTCATATCCGGGACCCCAAAATGCGGGGAAACGTCTTTCTGAATTGGACATTTTCAACAAATTATATTTTGCTGCTTCTTCGGTTAAGCCTAATCTTGCCGAAAATATATTATCCTGTTTCCAGCCGATATGACTTCTGAATTTTATTGCATCCGAATCGTATTTCCATGTATTCAAAGCCGTTTCTAAATCGGGTTTTCCAATTCCGTAAATTCCCCACGGATATACCGGATACAATTGTGGCACTTCGGTATTATTTATGCGTTCCCAGGTTTTTGCCGGAAGCAGCACTTTATGATTTTCAATCTGTCCAAAATTCAAAGGCGGAATTCGGGTTTGAAAACTTTTCAGATATTCACCGTCTTCTTTGGACAATTCTTTTTCAGAAAGGTTTAAAAGATTTTCCATAATTATTTTCAATGCCGAAATAGTGCTGTTGGCATTGTTGGTCATTTTGTAAGTTTCGACAGCAGAACCCGGAAACAGTACTAAATGCCCGTTTCCATCCAAAGCTTTTCTGCCTCTTTTCTTAGCTAAATATTGATAGTGTTCATCAAAAAAACGAAGACAACTAATGATGAATGGATTGTATTTCTGAATATCTTCTCCTGCATATTCTTTATGCTGCAACATCATCTGGCAAAACTCAAAAACCGTATCCCATTCGTATTCCAACCAGGCGTTATATTCCATTCCCGGATCATAATCTGCCGGGCGTTTCCATTCGTATTCTGCAGGATTTGGAAGTCCAAAATTTTCTAATTGTTCGGTAAACGATGCGCCGTTATGGTTCCAATAGACTTTGCTTCTTAATTCCGCATTTTTCTGAAGGCTCAAATAATAATCAAGCTGTGATTTCATCATGTCAAAATCACCGCTTTTTACCATCGGATGATACACTAATCTTTGGTTTTGGGCTGTCATTGTTCCTCCTCCCCAATTCCTGAAATCAGGTGTGAAATTCAAATCGGGATTCGTAAAAGCAGGATCAACTGTAAACAATCCACCGTTGAATTTTGTTGGATATTTTCCGTATGCATTACAGCCCAACATATAGCGGAACAATTGATAATTCTGTCCTATTTGATAAACAGAATCTTTGGCTGTGGAAGTACTTTTTTGAGTGTAAATAAAACTGCGGTTCCAGAAATTATTCCACCATTTTATTGTGTTTTTCTCCGCTTGTTTTGCTGTATTTTTATTTTCAGCAATTAAGCTTTTCAATCCGTTATTCCAAGTTGAAAAATCAGATTGAATGGTGTTTAAGAAAATTTCTAAAGAATGCTTTTTTGAAGGTTTTATGCTCGTTAAATTAAAACCTTTGAAATCGGTATCCTGATATTTTCCAAGATATGTTCCATCCGGTTTTAAATTATCGCCTTTCATGAATCCACCGAAAGTCAAATTGGCAATTGGATTCATCATTTGATCTTTGACCGATTCCATTTTCTGCTGTTTTACAGCGACATCGAAAACAGTTTCTTCTCGATTTCTGTGGTAGAATTTAAGTCCGTTATTTTCAAAAGCAATCGAATCTTTAAAAATGATTAGATCTCCCTGAGGTGCCCATTTATAGGAATTGGCATTATTTTCTTTTCCTTTTGACTGATGGTTCTGATAACGCCAGCTTTCATAAGAGGCTGTCATTTTCAGCAGATCTTTACTTTCTAAATCAACATGAATTATTGGTTTAAAAACATCAACCCAAAGTTTGATTTTGGTATCGTTTTGACCAACCAAAACATACCCGTCTTTCAGTTTTAATTCCTGACGAAAACCTGCTGCCCCCACAAACGGATTCGGACTTAAAGTAATTTTTACACGACCTAATTTCAATAACGTATTATGCTCATCGAAAGTCCCGCTTCGGGAAAAATAGAAATACAAATCACCTTTTTCTACCCAAACATTCATCCCGATATCTCCACCTCCTAAAGGCATAGATTCTGATGAATTTGGGCTTTGCGTTGTCCAAACTTGATTGTAATTATCGAGCGCAGGAATTTGCGCTTTGATGCAAAACGTAGTGAAGAGAAGTATTAATAGTATATTATTTTTCATCGTTTTCTTTCCTGCAAGGTTTTCAAAACCTTGTAGATATCTATTTTTAATTTTCTCTCGCAGATTTAGCTGATTAAGCATATTTATTTTTATCTCCAAAAACTGCCAAATCTACGAGAGTTATAAATTAAGCGTCCCAAACAATCATCATGCTAGGTTCAAATCTTTGTCGAGTTACTTGCGAAGATTTCTCCTTCGTCGAAATGACAGACTATGTGGAAACTCATAACTCATAACTTATAATTATTAATTACCACTCGTCTGTTCTAAATGAAGAAACCGGCAATCCGCCCGCGCTAAACAATTCAGCTTTTGCGAAATCTTTCCACAAATATCTTACCGCAACTGGTTTTGTAACTTTATCAGAAGTCAAAACCACTGATTTTCTTCTAACAACGGTTTTAGCAGGATAAAAAACCTTGTCTTCACCAGCAATTTCAAAACCTAAAACCTCTTTGTCGTAAGTCGTGATTCCGTTAGCAACATCATCAAAAGAAACCGTTATAGCGCCGTCTTTTATTTCCATTGATTTGTATTTCGGACTTTCGAATTCGAAACCTTCAATTCCATAACTTCTTGCCAAAGCCTGGAACGCCAGTCGATTCCCTCCTTTTTCTTTGTCCATTGGGTGAATATTATTTTCTTCACCAACATCCATTAAAACTGCCATTCCTGAATTCGGAATTTCTTTTGCGGCTATAAATTGCGCCTCTCTCAAATAAGCCGAATTGTATTTTTCTAAATAATCTTTTGGGTGAAATGAAGCGTAATTAAAAGGTGCTATTTGAGCAAAATAAAAAGGAAATTCTCCCTGATTCCACAACGTTCTCCAACTGCTTACCATTTTCTTCATCAAAGCAGTATATTCATTTGCTCTTTCGTAATTCGATTCTCCCTGGTACCAGATACAGCCTTTAATTCCGTAACCAATAATCGGCGAAAGCATTCCGTTGAACAAAGTCGTTGGAACACGATTTGGGTCTTTTGCCAATTCTTCTTTTGTGGTCGGAATTTTGGCACTTGCAAAATCTTTCAGCATTTCCTGATTCATCCAGGCTTCCATACTCGAACCTCCGTACGAAACATGAATCAATCCCACCGGAACCTGTAAAACTTCCTGTAACAACGAACCGAAATACCAGGCCGTTGCACTAAAATTAGAAGTTGATTTAGGCGATGCAACTTCCCATTTTCCTTCAAAATCCTGCAATGGCTCTAAAACCGTTGCACGCGGAATCGTAATTAAACGAATGTTTTTATTAGTTGATCTTACAATAATTTCATTTCCGTTTTTAATCGGCTGTCCCTGAAATCCTTTCAAAGGCATTTCCATATTCGACTGACCGGAGCAAAGCCAGACTTCGCCAATCAAAATATTTTTGATGGTTACTTTTTCGTTTCCTTCCGTAACTTCAATTGTAAAAGGTCCTCCTGCTGTTGGCGTTTGTAATTCAGTTTTCCATTTACCGGAAGCATCAGCTTTTGTTTTGTAGATTTTAGAATTCCATGATGTTTTGATCGTAACATTTGCATTCTTTTCTGCCCATCCCCAAATTGGTGCGTTCGATTTTTGCTGCAACATCATGTTGTCTGTAAACAATGCAGGTAGTTTAATTTTGGCATTAATTTGAAAACTTGCTAAAATCGTTAATAATGCAATAATTGATTTTTTCATTTTTTATGTTTTTTTTGCCACAGATTAAAAAATTAAAAAGGATTATTAATCACTTGAAATTCTTTAATCTATTGATATTTTTGTTTTCAATTGCCTCCAGCTTTAGCTGGAGGTCATAAAGTATTTTCATTTTTAGGGCTTTAGCCAAATAATTAGTTTGGCTAAAGCCCAATTTTTATCTTCTTCTAAACCTCCAGCTAAAGCTGGAGGCAATTCATCTAACTCTTCTTTTATCACAGGTTAAATAATCATTTTTAATCCTTTAATCTGTGGCTAACATTTTATTTTTCTTTTACAATACTTACTGGTCCCAATAATCCCGCTTTTAACAACGGTTCGCCTTCCAAACGAAATGGCGCTGTTGTCCACGTTAATTTTTCTTCTTTTGGCAATTTTTGATCGCCGATTAATCTATTTGCCCAAGTATTTGTGATTTTTATTTCTATCGTATTTTTTCCTTTTTGCAAAACTTTTGAAATATCAGTTTTAAAAGGGAAAGTCCAAAGTGTTCCGCAGTCTTTTCCGTTGATTGAAACTTCGGCCATATTTGCAATTTCTCCTAAATCAAGCCATATTTTATTAACATCTTTTCCTTTCCAGATGAACTCCTTTTTATACACCACAGTTCCTGAATAATACTTAATCTGATCGTTTTCAGAAGTACTCCAGTCAAAAAGTTTGTTCGTTTTTACCACTTCTTTCGGACCTTTGAATTCAGGATCAAATTGTAGATCCCAGTTTTCATCTAAAACCTGAACTTTTTCAAATTCAGAAGATTTTCCCTGAGCTAAAACATCTTTCGTTTCGTCTTTAAAAATCACAAAACCGGATTCGTTGGCATCTAAAATTATCGAAACAATTGTTCTTCCGTTTTCTATTTTCCAATTGGTTAAAGCTAAAGTTTTATCGGTAACAGGATTATACCATTGAGGCACTTTTCCTGTTATTCTAAAAGAAGCATCAAATGTTCTTTTTTCATTCTTTTGATTCGAAAGGAAATATAAATCTTCGTTTTCTGCTTTTCGGTGTGTGTAGGCAATAGTTTCTGAATCGGTTCTGTTCAGGTTCGGAAAATAAACATCTTGTGTAATTCCGATTGAAGCAAAATCATTTCCTAAATACGGTAATTTCATAACTGTTCCTTTTCCAATTTTCCATGATTCAGCATTTGCATTGTTCCAGATTTCATCAATTACATTCTGCCATTTCTTTTGATCTTCTTCTGACTGAATTCCCGGCTGGATAGTTGGTTTTTCATCTACAAAAATAGTTCCACCTTCTTTTAGCAATTGCAGTATTTTTTCGGCGGAAGCCAAAGAAATCATTTTGTTCGGAGCCATTTTGTGACTTCCCGGAAAAAGTAAAGCGCCATATTCAATTCCACCATCAAAAGTTACTTTTCCGTTTTGAACTTTTGCTCTGTTGATTAAAACATCGGCATTAAATGAATCATATTGATAACCATTTAGAGGATTAATCCATTGTGATAAATCAGTGATATTTTTAGAATACGTCACTTCTTTCGGCATTTTGGCTGTTGGCTGACCTTCATTTTCCAAACGGATTTTCTCGCTTTCCAGTCTTTCCTTTCCAAACACATTCGGAATTAACGGCACTAATCGATCCGGTACAAAAGAGCGTGAAGGAAAATCTTCTCCAATAAAAACCGCTAAATCAATTACTGGTTTTCCTTTCTGCAACTGAAACTGCACACGTTGGCAATACTCAAACCATGCTTTCCCCGGTTTCCACCAGGTTTGGTCTCTTTGGAAAAAAGTTCCGATATCATCCAAAGTCATTCCCGGTTTTCTGTCAGTCCACGGATTATGTACAAAAACATGATAGAATAATCGGTTAATTCCTAAAGCGTAATTGCGGTCTGTCGTTGTTTTTAAATTCCCCGGATGTTCGTCCCAATCCATTCTCAACGCCGTAAAAGATTCTGCCTGAATAATGTCTTTTCCGTAAATATGTCCGCCCGAAATGGCATCTACCATATCAAAAGGTTTGTCATGAGTTGGGCTTTTCAGCCAAAATTCACCGCCCGGATAATCCACATATTTATAATGCAACAAAGCATCACTCATCATTGTTGGCGCAACATTTTCAGAACTTAATTTAACCTTATATTCTTTTGCAATTTGAGCGACAGTTCCGTAGAAATTATCCGCTACCAAATCGGCAATGGTTTTTCTGACATCATATAAAACTTTCTCTGAGAAATCGGCACTTTCTACGGGAATTCCGGCCATGACTGGAAGATAATCTACAAGATCGTAGCCACGTCTCTTTTTAAATTCCGCCTGAAAAACCGAAGACCAGTTTTGGCTTCCACATTCCCAACTGTCAAAATGAAGAATTTCTAACACTTTTGAAGCCAGCTCAGGACCAGCAGAACGAACGGCTTCTCCAAACCAATGATCCAATTGAAAACGAATTAATTCTGGATTAAATTTATCTACTTCCAAACCTTTTCCTGCTCCGCCCGTTGCATTTTCATGACCTGTAGAAGTATGTCCCATTCGGATAATTTTCCATTTCCCTTTTGGAGCTTTCCAGTTCAAATTTCCATCAGCATCAACAAAACTCGAAACATTGATGATTTCTGATTTTTTGAATGCCTCTGTATTAGGAATCTGTTTTTCTGTAGTTTCTGGTGTCAAACGCCAGATTGCTCCTGATTTTCCTTCGTAATTATTAATCAGTGATTGATTCGAAAGTGTAATTTTACTTACTTTCAGGTTTTGTTTCCATTTCGCAAAATCTAAATCTTCTGCTCCTGGTTCTGTTCCTACCGGATCATAAACAAATCTGAAATATTTTGCCGTAACGGGTGCAATTGTATGTGTATTTGAGAAATCCATATCCTGCCAACCGTGACGTGGTGCTATCAATCTTTCGTGAAATCTAAAATTGATTCCGTCATCACTCACTTCCACAATTAAACGCTGTGCCTGATAATCTCTTCCTTTGGTTTCAATTACAATCGATTTGCAGGTAAAAGGCTGAGCAAATTCGTACTGAATCCAGCCTGCATCGGCAAACTTGAAATTTTCGTCTTTTTTAGGATCAGCCAAAAATGAAGCATCTGAATTATTTGATGTTGTAACTTTTGGCAATTGAATTTGTGATGTTGTTTGATATTCTTTTATCGGAATAGCAAAAGTCGCAATGTCTTTATAATAGTCTTTGTAATGTTCCGAAACGGGAAGTTTTGAAGCTGCTTTTTTTCCTCCTAAAATTTCAGTTGTCGACCAAACCACTTTCTGCATTGACATTTCAGGCGTAATCCAAGGACCTCCTGCAACCGCAAATCCGTCTGCCCCGTGAAAAGCCAATTTTAAACCTAAACGATCCGCTTCTTTAAAAGCCCAATGGATCATATCCCAAAATTCAGGACTCAACTGTAAAACTGGCGGATCGATCAATGGTGGATTTGCCGGACCTTTGATGGTCATTAAATAGGCGCCTGCAATTCCGGCTTGTTTCATCGCCTCTAAATCGGCTGTGATTCCGGGTTTGGAATAGGCTGATTTCATCCAATACCAATATACCCACGATTTGGAGGATTCTAGCGTTGGCTGAAAAGATTCTTTTTTATGAACTTCCTGTGCAGAGACGATACTTGCAAATAGAAGGATAAAAAAGAGGTGTTTTTTTTGAAACATTATTGTTTGTTTTTTGATGATCTGCTTTATCTCCAAAATCTGCAGGAAAAATTTACTCTCGCAGATTTGGCAGATTATTTTTTTTGTTTTTTTAGTTTTTTTTGTCATTTCGACGAAGGAGAAATCTACACAAGTAGATCCGTAAAGAAAGTCTAATCTTTGTGGAGTTTCTTGCGAAGATTTCTCCTTCGTCGAAATGACAAACCGTACTTATACTATACTTAAAATTTACTTTTTCTATAATAAAAAATACCTAACAGGTTTTGGAAACCTGTTAAGATAAATCGTAATTTAATATTTAAACTTCTTCAAACTACTTTCCAATTCATTTTTTGAACCCGAAAAAGGCGTCAAATAAAAACTATATTGATAGTCTCCTGACTTTATCTGATATTGCTCAATTGGCTGAGCGACTAACGTCCAACTGTCGTTTCCTCCAACTCCCATTTGAATTAAATCAATATTCACTGTCAAAAATCCAGGGTCTTTCAATTCATATGTATGAGTAGCTGCACTTAGATTTTCCTGTGTATACGGCCATGCGCTCATACTTAAAACTTTGGTATCATTTACCACCAAAAATCCATTGCTTTTTTGTGGAGAACTTAATGCCATCCATCGTACATCGCAACGATTTCCATTTTCCTGTGGTTTTGGGTAATGCTCGATAAAGTCATTAATTGGCAATGAATATTTACCAACAAACGAGCCAAAACTTCTGTCGTTATAGTTTTCTAATTCCCCTTTTCCGTACCACGAAATCTGGTCAAATTTTCTTTGAACACCCATCTGCATTCCGATTTTTGGAATATTTGGCAATTTATTCGATGCTTTTAAACTGTAATCGACTTTAACAATTCCGTTTGGATTGATTTTATAAATGATTTGTACTTGTGCACTATCTTTTAAAACCTCATAATTACTGGTAACAAATATCCCATCAATCGCAGTGGCCATTTTAGTGCTTACCAATTTTGGTTTTGCTTTGTACCATTGTTTTAAAAGTTTTTGTGATTTCCATCCTCTTTTATCATTATCCGTAAGCGGTCTTACGAAATTAGGGAGCAACGGAGCAAAAACTTGTTCTTCGCCATTGAAAATATAAGAACTTAAAGCTCCATTTTCCTGACTGATTTTGACCTCAAAAGTTTTCCCTTTTATTATGAAATCTGAATCAGTCTCAGTTCCTTTCATTTCAAGATTACTTTCTTTTCCAAGATTTAAAACAAGTTCTTTCTTTTTCAGCAGAAACTGATCTTCTGCGACAGCGTATCCTTTTGAAGCCCAAAGTTCATCTTTCGAAAGCTGGAATTCGATATTCAAAAGATATTCCGCATCCGCTTTTATCTTCGGCAGATACTGACTTATATTTAAATTAGTCGATTGTCCTGCTTCTAAATTGAAAGGTTTTAAAACGTGTATTTTGATGACATTTCCGTTTTCCAGAATTTTCAAAACCGGAGTGTAATCTGCCAATGATTTTACTGCACTGCGGTTTTTTATTTCTAATTGATTACCATTTAAAGTCGATGTTGCTGGCTGGTAGACCCATTTATTTTCAAAAATCGAACCTTTTGGTTTTCCATTAGAATCTACAATCCCTTTGGTATTGAAATTTCCATCGTGGTATTTTTCGCCAAAATCTCCTCCGTGAGCAAAATAGTTCTGACCTGATCTGGAATCGAATTTTACCAGTCCCTGATCTTTAAATTCCCAGATACAGCCTCCAATAACTCTTGGAAGCGAACGGAATTCATCCCACAATTCTTTTAAATTTCCAACTGAATTCCCCATGGCATGAGAATATTCAACGAAAATAATCGGTCGGGTATCTTTCTTTTGATCCACCAAAAATTTCGGAGTGAAAACGCCCGGATAAAAACGGCTGACCATATCCACATACGAATCATCCTGTGGATTTTCGAAACGATACGCGTGATCGATTGTTTTTGGATATCCCGAATCCAGCGGATCGATATAACCGTCTAATTTTGCGTTTCCCTGTGCCGGTTCGTAATGCACGGGACGTGTGATATCGAAATCGTGAACCCAGCCCGACATTGCTGCGTGGTTTGGACCTTTTCCGCCTTCGTTACCTAAACTCCACATTACTACTGACGGGTGATTTTTATCTCTTTCGACCATTCGGGTCATACGCTCCAAATAAGCATTTGTCCATTTTGGATCGTTTGCTAATTTTCCGCCAATTCCGTGCGTTTCCTGATTCGCTTCGTCCATCACCATAATTCCGTATTGGTCGCATAATTCATAAAAATACGGATCGTTTGGATAATGACTGGTACGAATAAAATTGAAATTATATTTCTTAATTGTTGTGATATCCTGTTTGATATCTTCTCTGGTAACTGCTTTTCCTCTGATTGGATTATGATCGTGACGGTTTACGCCATAGACATAAGTTTCTTTTCCGTTGATGAGCATTTTGCCGTTTTCTTTGGAGAATTCTATCGAACGGAAACCTACTTTACAACTTTTCGCTTCGGTAATATTTCCGTTTTTATCTTTTATGGAAATGACCATTGTATATAAATTCGGTTCTTCTGAACTCCATTTTTTTGGATTTTTAATGGTTTCCTGAAAGAATCCGAAACGCACATTATCCAGACGTGGGTAACTTTCGTTGATCAAATCAATCACCGGTCTTTGAAGCGGTTCTTTGAACATTGCCGTATTATTGGCATCGTACAACTGAACATTCATTGTGTAATCTTTGACTTTTTCTCCGGTCAGATTCTCTACTTTTGGACGCAGTTTAAAAATCGCATCTGTGTATTGTTTATCCAATTTGGTTTGAACAAAGAAATCCTGAATGCGCAGTTTTGGCTCAGCCATAATAAAAACTTCACGCTGGATCCCGCTCATACGCCAGTGATCCTGATCTTCTAAATAAGAACCATCTGCCCAGCGAATCACACGAACTGAAACTACGTTTTCGCCAACTTTCAGATAAGGTGTAATATCAAACTCGGATGGCAGGAAACTGTCTTCCCCGTATCCTAAAAATTCTCCATTTAACCATACTTCAAAACCTGAACTTACGGCTCCAAAATGTAAAGTCACCGTCATATCTTTCCAGTTTTCAGGAACGGTAAAACTGCGTTGGTAGGAACCAATTCCGTTATAATCTTTAGGAATATAAGGCGGATTTATTGGCCTAAACGGATAAACGGCACTTTTGTAAATCGGGTTATCGTAGCCTTTCATTTCCCAGTTGGATGGGACTTCAATTTTATCCCAGCCTGAAACGGTGTTTTTATAGAAATCTTTATTAGCTTCTTTTAAGTTAACCGCATATTTAAAGTTCCAATCGCCGTTCAGCATTTGGATTCGGCTTTTGGTTCTGTCGCCTTTTAACGCGTCTTCAACACTGGTGTACGAATACGCCGTCGCTCTGGATGGCTGTCTGTTGATACTGGTTACCGTTGGATCTTCCCAAGGGGCGAACTCGTATTTTTTGTGCAATTCAGGAATTCCTGCAGGTTCGCCGGTTACGGATTGTGCCTGTGTTACGTAAGATGTTAGAAATAATATGAAAAATGTGAATACCGATTTACTTATCGAAAATCGAAACTTTGAAAAGTGATTTATTTGAATTGCTTTGAACATTAATTCTATTTTTATTTTTTTGTCATTCCGACGAAGGAGAAATCTCCGTGTAATATTCTACAAAGATTGGTAGTCTTTCTGTGCGGAGTTACTTGCGAAGATTTCTCCTTCGTCGAAATGACAAGTTTGGTCTTAATACTTAATTCTTCTTCTTTTTCTCTGGCGGAGCCACAAAATTCGTTTCGCTTTTCCCTAAATCTTTTGAAGTTGCTACTGCAATTCCTCTTTGTTCTGCTTTGTTTACGGCACAATAAAAATGATATACAACTCCGTTGTGTTTTACGACGAATGATTTGTGGGCAAACATATCGTCATACGGCTCAGATGACTGTATTAAATTGTCGCCCTTCCAGTCGTTCCAATGGATTAAATCATTCGAAACTGCAAATCGGTTAAATGCACCCTGATCCCAACCCGTCCAGAAAGCTCCGAAGTAAAACATCACCCAGGTATTGTTGATTCTCTGAATAAAAGCATCGCCCGTAATTCCTTTATGGTTGTTAAGTACCGGATTTTTCCCGAAACGTTTCCATGTTTTCATATCGTCAGAAACCGCCATTCCAATTCTTTCTGCTCCTTTTGCCGGATTTATACTATCACCACGGGCATTGTAATACATGATAAAATTATGTCCGGTCAATTTTTCTTTATCGCGAATCACACTGTTTTTATACATCGTACTGTTATCCCACCAGCTTACATCTTTATCTTTTGGTGTCAAAACCGGATTTTCTAATCTCTTAAATTCGTGTGGCTTTGTCGGTGATGCTGTGGTATAGGCCATTCCAATCGACAAAACTCCTGCTTCGTAACCTTTACTGTCTCCGCCAAAATAACTCATCCAGTATTTATCATCGTATTTTTCCCATTCGTAACTTCCGCCCCAGGTTGGATCTTGCAACGAAATATATCCTGCTTTTTGGTTGACATCCCAGTGTTTCTCATTTTCTGAGAAAGACATTACTTTTCCTAAATGCTTCCAATGTAATAAATCGTCACTTTCTGCCAGCCAGGTTTCGTATCCTCTTCCGTCATAAATTAAATAGGTCATGTACCATTTTCCATCTTTTCTGAAAACACTCGGACAGTCCATTTTGTATGAGTTGTCTGTTGGCACCATCACCAAACCATATTTGTAAGGCGTTTTGATTTCGTTGTAAATCTCCTGCATTACGGTTTCGTTGATTTCTCTTTTTTTGTATTTGGTCGCACAGCTTGTTATGACAAGTGCGGAAATGGTTATTATTAGGTATTTAATTTTCATTTTTATGTTTTTTTTCTTTGCGTCTTAGCGACTTTGCGAGATTAATTTATAAGCTTAGTTTTTAGCTCTCGCAAAGTCGCAGAGTCGCAAAGTTTTTTATTTTTCTCTCGTTGATAAAGCAGATAAAAATCTGCAAAATCTGCGTGAAATATTATTTTTCTTTTTTCAATTCTTCTAGACGAGAATTCATTACCTCTTTATTCAATTTTACTTTTACCATTCCTGTTGGATGAAATCGTTTTTTCAAATCAATCGTATTATAGATAATCGTGTAAACATCATTGCCTTCAGGAATTAAACATAATGGTGTTCTCATAATATCCCAGGTTTTATCTACTTTGGTTTCTATAGGCAAATAGCGCGCTTCTCCCCAATTGATTCCGTCTTTTGAAAGTGTGTAGCCTATCATATTGGGTAAATGATGTCCCCAGCCTTCCGGACCTCCATCAAAAACAGCGATGTACAATCCGTTTGGCAACTGGCTTACGATTGGGTTTTCGACAAATTGAGGATGGATTGTTTTTATTGGTTCTAAGCCTTTATTCATTCTTGTCCAAGGTCCTTCCAGACTATTTGATTCTGCTAAAGCCACAAACCAGCCTTTTCCTGATTTCTTCGGATAATCTGCCCAGGATTCAAACGGATAAGCCCCGCTGTAAAATCCAAAATATTTATCGCCGACTTTATATGGAAAAAACGAAGCTACTCCCTGACGTCCTTCCCAAGGCTGAGAATCCAATCCCGGTTCCATAATAATGCCCATATCTTTATAAGGGCCGCCAATTCCGTTGATCCCTTCTACAGTCGATTCGCATCTCCAGATTCTTCCAAAAGAGTGATTTGGCTGAATTTCTTTATGAACGGTATACGCCAAATAATAGCCATACCATTTGTTTGCTTTTTCGCTAAAAACAGGCATATACGACCAAATAGCACCACGACGATCGTTCATTGGATTATCATCTTCTGTAACTGCGTAAGTTCCGCTTGCCTGATAAATGGTAGATTCTCTTTTCCAGTGAATGGCGTCTTTACTTGTCCAGTGACCAATTTTGGTTTTTACACGGTCATAATAATATTCCACTCCTTTTTCTCCTGCTCTTTCAGTTGGAAACATGTGATAAGTATCGCCGACTTTTACGACTCTTCCTCCTTCAAAACCTCCCTGAATTCCTTCTGTTCCAGGCATTCCTTCGTCTATAACGGGTTTGTTTTCTCCGCCAATGATTTCAAATAGCGGTTTTTCATCGGAGAATCCTTCGATGATATAAGTTGGATTCCAAAGCTTTCCGTCTAATAATTCGGCGTTTCGGGAAACCAATTGCTGACTGCTTTTTATTACTCCCAAAATGGCAAACAATCCTTTTGCGTTTGGCAGAATTGTGTGTGTTCCTTTTGCGTAAGCAATTGCATATATATTTACAGGAGCCAACCCTGTGATTGTAACTCCGTTTTCTAAAACTAATTTTGCATTTTGAAGTTTATCGGCTTGCAGATATTCTGAATTCTTTTCCTGAAAAATCCCTACTAAAACCTGAACCGGTTCTTTGAATTTTAACTGCAAAGGCGAGTTTGTCCCGTTTTTATATTTATCCAAAGGAAGTTCAATACCTGTCAAACCTTGTAATTCGGGTGCTAAACCCACTATATTGTATTTGCTTCCCGAAAAAACATGAGCGTACTGACTCGTTTTGAATGTTTTATAATTGGATTTTACAATTTCGAATGATGCTGGCTTCCATGCGTTGCTTTGTGCTGTGGCTTGAATGCAGACGGCCAATAGCATTAAGAAAGCAGTTTTTAATTTGAAGTTGTATTTTGTATTTTTTGAAAACATGGGTTTCTATTTTTTTTATTGACTTCTGAATTTCTTCAATCTTGTCATTTCGACGGAGGAGAAATCTTCGTTTGCTGAGCACGCTTTGCAGATCAAACTTTGTGGAGCTACTTGTGAAGATTTCTCCTCCGTCGAAATGACAAACTAGACGTAACATGCTAAAATAATTACAAGGCACTAAGGACTAAGAACTACAGAGCCTTATAACTCACTTTATACTCCACATTCGGTTTTACGATCAACTGATATTTGTTCTTTGCCAATTCCGTAATCGTCCCTGAACTCGCTTTTGGTTTGCCTGCACTTTCAAAAACCAATTTTCCTTCGCCTTCAGAGGCTTTTACTTTTATCTCAGATTTGCTCACATACAACGCCACTTCTCCATTTGGGGTTGGCACTTTTCCTTCCATCCATTGCTGTCCGCCTAAATTCGGTTTGATTTCATATTCAGCATAACCCGGAGCAGTTGGTTTTACTCCTAAATAATATTTCCCAAGCAAATAAATTGGACTGGACCCCCAGGCATGGCAAAGGCTTTTTCCATAAGGACGTCCATACATTTCTAAATGTTCTTTTCCTTTTTTGTTTGGGTTGTATTCTTCCCAAAAAGAAGTAGCGCCTTCTTTTAACATTCCGCCCCAATAGTCTTTCATTTCTTTCAGCACATAATCTTGTTCGCCTATAGCACACAAGGCTTCCAGTTCGTAAAAACGCATGTATGGTGTTGTGATTTGAAGAACATCTTTATTGAGTAATACCTTATTTTTTATACTTTGTTTTTGTTCTTCATCAAAATAATTGAAGAAAATACCAAACATATTAGCGTATCTGGTTACAATATCCTGCATTTTTCCGTCGATACGCTGGTGCTTCATCACGTTTTCTTTCTTATCCCAAAAGACATCGAATAATTTGGTTTTTAAATCCGAAGCTAATTTTTGATATTGTTTTTGATCATCCTTTTTATCGGCAATTTCAGCGCTTACTGCCATGGCTTCTAGACTTCTTGCTAAAAGCATCTGCTCAAAACTTACCTCGCCGGTTTTTGGCAATCCGTTCGCCCAATCAATAAAAACCCAATCACCTTCTAATGGTTCCAGAAATCCGTTTTTGTTTCTTCTTTCCAAACAGAAATCCATAAGCGATTTCATTCTTGGGTAAAAAGTTTTGATGAATTTCGTATCTCCCGTGTGTAAGTAGTAATCGTAAACACCCACAAACCAATACAGCGAATAATCCATAATGATATTTACATGAGCGGTCACAGGATCTTTTCCGCGAAGAGCCAACAGCGTTCGTTCTACAGAAGCCGAATCAAAGAATAAATAATAATTCATCAAATAACTCTGATATGCATCGCCCGACCAAACCCAGCGGTCGCGTTTGATTCCATCTATAAAAAATTCTCGGGACGTTAAATGCATCGTGTAAGCCGACACATCCCAAATTTTATTCAATTCTTGGTCCGAAGATTTGAAAGCACCGCGATAGTCCAATGGCAAATATTCGTAAAGCATCGAAATAGAATCGTATTTTACTCCTGCATCTGCCTGTACCTGAACATAGCGGAATGCTTTGGATCCATCATGTGTGTAGGTTTCGGGCTGTTTTCCATCAAAAGACAAATGGTCTAAGGTTTCACATCTGGCGGAATCCAACGCTTCCTCACGAGATTCACCATAATAAAGAGCTAGTTTACCTTTCCCTTTTAACCCGTGAATTTTAATGTAACCAAAAGTTTCTCTTCCAAAATCGACCAACTGACCTGACCCTATTTTCTCTGTTTTTTTCGCACTCAAAGGTTTTGTGGTTAGTTTAAACCCTGACGGTTTATTCTCCGGTGCATTAAAATTCCAGGAACCAACAGGAACCCAAGGCGTACCAGATTGTTGCGCTTTTCCATTTTCATCAATCCAAAGTTTATCTTCATTGGTTACTTTCCAGGATGCATCAGATTTAACATATTGACCAGAAATATAAATAGCCGGCAGCACTTCCTGATTGTAAACTTTAAAGGAAATTTTATGTTTTCCGGCAGGAATTTTTATTGATTTTGGCTGTCCATAAATTTGAACACCATCTAAAAGTAATTGAAAAGAGCCTTCCGAGTAGATTTTTACCTCGTCTGGTGCCGGAATATCTACTTCTGTTTGAAAAGTTACCAGGGCATACGGACTGTAATATTGCCAAAGCGGTGGAAATACTGCTTCACGTTCTGTACGTCTAACCTGCATTTTATTGCTTAACCAAATTTCAAAATCCCCTGGATACCAAATCCATGTGGCAGGTTTATTTTCCTGAGCAAATACAAGAGCTGAAGAAAATAAAACTGCAAAAACAAATAATTTTTTAAAATTTAGAAATCGATTTCGCATAAAAATATTTTTTGGGACTAAAGATAAGTGTTATTTTCACATTTTACAACCTGCACTGTCCTGTACCGTCCTGAAATTAACAAAATATTTCTTTTTTGAAAGAATTTTAAAACACAATTAATTCGTATTCGAAATAAGTTAATTACGTGAACGGAATTTTCATAAATTCAGATATAAAATAATTCTTATTTGTTTTAAGTGCACAACCAAACAGAGCTTTTAATCTGAAGATTAAAGGCGTTTGATAATTCATTAAATAGAACTTAAAATCTCCTCGCATTTTTCATTAAAAAAATAAAAAATCTGTAGAAATATATTTGTTAATTTACAAAACTAACTTGATCAATTTCTAATCTGCCAAAAAGTGAAAAAACTATTCCTAATTATTTTATTGACTATAAATTTCTTGTCCTGCGCACAATCAACCAATTTTGGGGTCCAATTTAGCGACGCAATAATTCAACGATATCAGCCTAATATTGACTTCATGACACACAAAGGATGGGATCACGCCAACAGTATTATTTTACATGGGATAGAAAAAATATACTTAAATTCTAAAAAACATGAATATCTTAATTATATAAAAAAATATGCTGATGCTTTTATCGATAAAGAAGGCAACATAAACGGACTAGAGCCCGAACTAGACAGAATTCATCCCGGTATGGTTTGCTTATTTTTATTTGAACAAACCGGAGATCTTAAATATAAAATTGCTGCTACGAATTTAAAAAATTACTTGCTAGGTTCTTCTTCTAATCCCAGTCTTTTTAATAAAACTCCGGATGGAGGTTACTGGCATAAAAATAATGATCACTACAAAAATGTAATGACTATTGACGGTGCTTACATGGCAAATCCATTTTTAATAAAGTACGGAGCACTGTTTAATGATAAAGAATGTGTAGATACTGCTATTTTTCAACTTTTCCTCGTTGCTTCAAGAACATTTAACATTGAGACTCATTTACCTTACCATGGTTGGAATTCTGATAAAAAAATGGCCTGGGCAAATTCTATAACAGGAACCTCAACAGAAGTGTGGAGCCGAAATGTAGGATGGTATTCAATGGCTCTAGTTGATATTTTAGAATATCTTTCTAAAGACCATCCGGATTATGACAAAACAGTTTATTTGTTACGTCAGTTAGCAATTGGAATAAAAAATACGCAACACAATGACGGAATGTGGTATCACATGATTAACCATAAAGAGTTAAAAGGCAATTATCCTGAATCAAGCGGGTCAGGAATGATTCTTTATTCCCTTAAAAAAGCAGTAACAAATGGATGGCTGGATGAATCCTATAATAATACAATTCAGAAAGGCTGGAATGGGCTAAAAGCTTTTCTTAATATTAACCAAGACGGCAAAGTTCAGATTAACTCTTTTACACCTGGCATGGGAATAAAAAAAGATATTGCAGAATATATTCTTGTGAGACCTGTAAATTGCCCTTCTCATGAGACAGCAACACATCCACATGGCTACTGCGCGATTTTAATGGCTGCTTCTCAATTAGAAAAATAGCATACACCAGCTTAAACCAGGTTTGATGAATAAAAAGAGAGACAATATAAGGAAGCAACTGCGAAGTCTGCAGACTACAATTTCTTTGTCAATTCAATATCTAAATCGATCATAAAGATGCCCTAATAATACTCAATAAAAAACTACACAATCATTTTTTTAACCTCATTTTCATCCTCCAAAATATAATTAGCTGGTGTCGTTCCCAAATGCTTTTTAAACATAAAAATAAAAGCACTCGCAGTTTCATAACCCAAATCGAGCGCTATTTCTTTTATGGATTGTTTTTCGCCTAATCGTTTTATGGCTTCCAGTAATTTCAATCGGGTGCGCCAGTCGCTGAAATTCATTCCGAGTTCTTTGATGAATAAACGAGATAAGGTTTTGCTGCTCATAAAAGATATGTCGGCATAATACTCGATCGTATTTTTACTGGCCACATCATTAAGCAAAAGCTGCACTACTTTTTGCAGTCTTTCATGGTTAGTTGTTGGCAGAAAAGTGGCACTTGGTTCGATTAAGGCCAATTCGTCCAGGAATACATCGATGATTCTTCTTTTGGGAGATGTGATATTCCCATCAGTTCCAAAAGAAATGATTTTAAAAACCAATTGTTTTAGAAATACCGAAATATCAAAAGAAAAACTGACTTTCGGCAACCCATCCATAAACGAAGGATCGACATAGACACTATATAAATTAACATCTTTCTGAAACGTTACCTGATGTTCGGTATCACCCGGAATCCAAAGTCCCTGCAGCGGATTTACAACCCAAATCTGATTATTGACCACGACATTCATAACACCGCTGGTAGCATAAATAAGCTGTGCCCGCGGATGCGAATGTGATATACAAACGGCATCAGTTACCATTTCAGTATAACCCACGACTGGTAAGTCAGGATTTATCTGAAATCCAAAACCAACTACTTTATATGTCCGAACATCGTTATTCATTGTCCAAATATAGTAATTAAGACACTGTCATTTATTTTCACCTTTGTAAAAAATTAATTGCAGATATCATTTTTAATCTGTCATAATCTAAAAATAACTCATGGAGACCATTAAAACCAATTCGGAAATAGTCAAAAAAACTACTTATTCTATTCTTTTTATCATCAGTTTTTCGCATTTAATTAATGATCTTTTACAGGCTGTTGTTCCGTCCATTTATCCGTTACTGAAGGAAAATTTCAATTTAAGTTTTTCTCAAATCGGAATTATCACTTTTACCTATCAGATTGTTGCTTCTATTCTTCAGCCTTTTGTAGGAATGTATACCGACAAAAAATCAAAACCTTATTCATTGATTATCGGAATGTGTTTTACCATGACCGGACTTTTTCTTGTTTCGATTGCTTCGAGTTTTACGTATCTTTTATTATCTGTGAGCTTAATCGGAATCGGGTCTTCGATTTTCCATCCCGAATCTTCAAGAGTGGCACATCTGGCTTCAGGAGGTAAAAAAGGGCTGGCGCAGTCTATCTTTCAATTAGGCGGAAATGCCGGAAGCGCTATTGGGCCTTTATTGGCAGCTTTTATTATTATTCCGCACGGACAAAGTTATGTGGCTTGGTTTTGTATTATTGCTTTGGTTGGGATTTTTGCTTTGTATAAAATTGCGCTTTGGTACACGGAACATCTGGCTTTAAGAAATACCAATAAAACAGCGTACAAAATTGAAACGCATCATTTGTCTAAAAACAGAGTAATTGGGTCGTTGGTCATTTTATTGGTTTTGATTTTCTCCAAATATTTCTACATGGCGAGTATTACGAGTTATTATACGTTCTTTTTGATTGATAAATTTCATATTTCGATTCAGCAGTCACAGATTTATTTATTTTTATTTTCGGGCGCAGTCGCTGCCGGAACGTTAATTGGAGGCCCGATTGGTGATCGCTTTGGAAGAAAATATGTCATCTGGATTTCTATACTGGGTGTTGCTCCTTTTACTATGATGCTGCCTTACGTTTCTCTATTCTGGGTTGGAATTTTATCTGTAATTATTGGCCTAATACTTTCTTCTGCGTTCTCGGCAATTCTGGTTTACGCTACCGAATTAATGCCTGGAAAAGTGGGTTTGGTAGCCGGTCTTTTCTTTGGATTTGCTTTCGGAATGGGCGGGTTAGGTTCTGCGGTTTTAGGAAAAATTGCTGATGCCACCAGTATCGAATATGTTTTTAAAATTTGTGCCTTCCTGCCGTTGATAGGAGTTATCACTGGGTTTCTGCCGAATATTGAGGCAAGAAAAAAGGCCTAATTTTTTAATCTCGCAAAGTCGCGAAGTCGCAAAGGTTTTCTTTTTTGGCATTTAAAGCAAGTTTTGCAAACAATCTTACAGTATTTCATAAAAAAACAGATAGTTCTCTAACTGAAAACTATCTGTTTTTTTGTATCTAATTTTCAAAGTGAAACACTAAAATTGTACCCCTTTAATCTTTAATAATACGTTTACTAATTTTATTTCCATTAGTTGTTAAAGTCAAAATATAAGCTCCAGATGGAAGATTTTCTAAACTTAAGTTTTCTGTTTGCCTATTCACAGTTTTAGTAACAATCAATTTACCGGACAAATCAAACAGCTCAATTAAAGTGCCTTTTGCCATTTCGTTGTCTAATTCTATTGTCAGGATGTTTTTTACCGGATTTGGATAATAATTAAATGTTAAATCAGAATTAACATCTTCTATTGTTTCCACATTTAGATCTGTATTTATTTTTTTAGCGGTTGTAAAGTTACTTTCGGAATAACCTAAATCAGGATTACTGCCGGAATACGAAAGACCAACATTTGTCCCTTTGTCAATCAGATCGCTTCCCTGAACTAATTTGAATGGTAAGTTTGTTGGAAGATCCCCATTTGACTGTCGGGCTCCGATGGCAAGTGAAGTACTGGTACTTGTAAAATCGGAGGTATTTACAGTGACACTTAGATTCCACGAGTTGTTTTGCTGTGTAGCGTTTGAAATAGAAATTGTTCCGGATAATGAAATATTATTTTTGAAAATATGTTTCTTTCCCGATTGCACCGGATTTCCAAAACCAAAGTTGATGTTGTTTCCGAATCCTGTACAATTATATAGTGTTATGCTTCCGGTATTGTTGTTCTGATCGAATCCTTTTTTGGGATGTCCTATTGCAACACATTTGGTCAGTACATTGTCAGCCGGAACAGAATTTCCTCCTACTTTAAAACCATTTCCGTTTCCGGTAAAGCCTCCGTAATTCCATACATCAACTCCGTTTCTGATCGCCCAGCAGTTTTCGAAAGTTACTTTTTGGGTACTGTCAAAACAATCGTATCCGTCATCTGAATTTTCCCAGGCACGGCAGTTGATGAATTTATTTCCGGGTCCCTGTTCTTGTTTTGGACCAAAACCATCAGCCATGCTTCCCTTTTTTTTAGGGTCATAATTTCGGTAAGCATCGCAGTTTTTTACCGTGGTATTAGAACCACCTTTGTTAATTTCCAAACCGGTGTTGCGATTGTTGTAAAAAGCACAATTTTCAAAAGTAGTATTAGAACCTGTTACATAAGCGCCTTGATAGCCTGCTCTGGTAATAGCAATTCCTTTGAAATTCCAATACGAACCTGTAATGCTAAAACCGTACGAATCCTGTACCCATTCCTGATCCGGAAACGAAAAATCTATGATCGCCCTTCCGTTGTTTACACATTCTACCTTGATTGGACTTGCTGAAGTTCCTGATTTTGTAAACGAAATAGTGTTTTTTGCACCGGCAGTATACGCAATTGTATACGTTCCGGCTTGTAATAAAATAACATCTCCGGCAACAGCTTTGCCAACAGCGGTTTTAAAATTCATAGCGCTAGTAAAACTCGAACCCGAATTAGAAGCACTTCCGGTTGGTGTCACATAATAAGTAGCTGCTGAAACTGATGCCGATACCAAAAGGGACAGCATAAAATAGTAGATTTTTTTCATAAGTTTTGTGTTAGTTTGAACAGCACAAGATACTTATGGTTTTTTATAAAAATATTGAATTAATTCAATGGTTTTGGTGAAATTTGATTTGTTTGTGCATACGAGCTAGAAGCTCGCACGAGCAGGGAACTGGGTATGTTTCATTTTGGAGGTTCAACACACTGCCTGATTTTTAGACCGGGTGTTAATTTAGAATTTAGCACTTATGAAACACCGGGATTAGATGCTCTTAATAATATTCGTGTGAATACTCAGATTGCGAAAGTGGTTAAAATTTGCTCGTGATAACTATCGGGATTGCGAGCAATTTCTCTTCATAAATAAAAACACACATAGAGTTATGTTAAATTATGTGTTTTTTTATTTTAGTTAAAATAGGTTAAGATGATAATTTAGTTTTTATATAAAAGAAAATTATACCAACGACTATTACAATTAACCATAAAATGATCTTTATATTATCAATATCATTACGATATTCTTCGGTTCCATTTTCATAATTTCTTTGTGCCTGTTCGCGTGCTTTTCTTCTACCATATTTAGTATTTGGATTATATTGCTTATAAGTAGGAATATATTCTGGAGCAGGTTTATTACTTTTTATATCTTTTGCATATAGATTGACCTCAGGAAATTCATTTTTTTCAAAATTTGCTTT
Source organism: Flavobacterium chungangense LMG 26729 (assembly GCF_000735715.2). NCBI lineage: Bacteria > Pseudomonadati > Bacteroidota > Flavobacteriia > Flavobacteriales > Flavobacteriaceae > Flavobacterium > Flavobacterium chungangense. The sequence goes on along the minus strand of NZ_JASY01000006.1, from coordinate 27,165 downwards.
CTTTTCTTCAATACTTGAATAATCTATTCCATCTTCTATTAGAGCATTAATAAATAAATTATATAGTGCAACAACATTCTCTTTGTAAAACTCATCTTTTCTAACTAAAAGATTCTTATTTACCTTAATAATACTATCAAAGGCCGCAAAATAAAATTCTTTTTTAAGCTCTTCAGAATAACCATTTTCACGAATTACTCTCTTAAACTCATTATCAAAATCAGAAGCACTGCCCCTTAATTGAGCAACAAATAGATTTCTGTATTTAGTCTCATCCATATTTTAAATATACTAATTCTTTTTAAAAATTAAATGTAAGTAATTAACTTTTAAGTATGTAAAAAAACACTCCCTTAAAAAAAGAAAGCGCCTTCATTATTATATATCAATTGAACTATTTAATTCAACATCTGGTGGCTCGTTTGCAACGAGTATCTTACTACTTTTGTAAACTAAATATAGCGTTTGTAAAGCGGCTGTTAAAAACAAAATCTCCTTATAAGTTTTATGTGAGGTAATCTATCTAAACAGACGCGTTATAAACGCTTTATTTAGTTTTTATAGTAAAAGTTGGTATTCGTTGCAAACGAGCATCAGATTGTTTTAAGATAAAACCAAATCGTCACTTGCCAGTTTCACTTTCGGTTTCCCAAGTTTTATGACAGCTTCCTTTACCTTAATTTGATCTTCTTTAGAAAGAAATACAGGAATCAATACAGCTATTTCAATTTTCAACAGTCGATTAATAATAATTAAATCTCGTAAAGTAAAAGGTTTAATACCATTCATCAGCTCCGACATGTGCGTCTTGCTTTTGTGACCTAAAATAGAACCCAGATTTTCCTGAGTTAATTCCAGTTCCTTGAGTTTTTTTCTGATGACTTGTTTTCTGTTTTCCAGAAATACTCTTTCTAAATCGGCAATCTGTTCTGCTTTGTCACTTTCTAAAAGTTTAGCATCATCAATTTGATTTACATCACTCCATTCTGCATTTTCATATTTTTCAATTATGTCACGCAGTTTAGTTCTTAGCTTTTTAAAGTTGAAATCTTCCTTTGCCAGAAGTCTCAATTTCCTGTCGGCAATAAGCGCTCTTTCATAATCCAATTCGTTTGTGATTACGCCTTTTTCTATTAGTTGCTCTATGTCAAAATGTGTTTTCATCCTATATAGCCGTTTTTTCTCAACCATTTTTCAATAGTCGATTTTGTATTTTTAAAAGTCGATTCATATTCCTGATGCGTTCCTGCCCAAACAATTGTAGCTTCACCGTCCTCATCAAACTCAATTAATATAAGTGTTCTGTGAACGTGAATATCAAAAAAATAAAATCCGTCATTATGAACACAGTCTGCATCATTTCTAATGTCACTAATATTTTCTTCGTTAGGATTAAACTTTTGTAAATCTGTGATTAACTTATCGATTTCAATACATAGCTTTTTATTGCCTATGTTTTTCTTTTTGATCTTTAAGATTGTCTTTTTCCCTATAATCCTCATACTAATGACTTTGCAAATATAAATAAAGTTCTGATAAAAACCGAACTTTTATTTGTTCGCTTTTTATATCAGGAAATAGTTTCAAACATTTCCATAACGGCAAACCTAACTATTTTTTAATATAATTATAAATATTTACTTACTTTTTTTACATCAAAGCATAAAAAACGCTCCCTTAAAAAAGAAAGCGTTCTTGTAATTATATATTTAAGAAACTATTTAATTCCCATTAAAAAACAAATACAAACTCAAAATCACCAACCCCAACAAACCAAATAAAAGCTTCACTTTTTTACTCGTTTTAGGAATATCCCTTTCATCTGAAAAATTAACTTCCGGATTTTTATCCACTAAAGAAATTAGCACTGCAGCAATTAAAAGCACAGCAAAAATGTAAAACGAAATCAATAAAAAGTGTGGCCAAACCGGGTATTTATCTGCCGGGAAAATCCATAAATACAAAACTCCTACGAATAAACTAAAGGCTGAACCCCAGGACAAAGTAGCGTTTACAGCTTTTTTTGTGGTGCGTTTCCAGAAAACACTCAACAAAAACACCACAGATAATGAGGGTGCCAAAAAGCCCAAAACTGCCTGAAAGATGTTGAATAAATTCTGCCCCTTGATATTGTCAATCGCAATAGCAATCAGGATCGCAAACACACAGCCTGCCCCAATTGTCAATCTTCCGATTTTGATCTGTTCTTTGATAGATGCCGTCGGATTCATTTTCTTTACATAAATATCATTAGTAAAAACGGTACTCAACGCATTCAATGAGGAACCAATTGTTCCTACCAAAACGGCAATCATCACACAAATCACCAAACCGTTCATGCCGCTTGGAAACAAATTGGTGACCATGGTCATATAAGCTAAATCGGAGTTTTCACCCAATTCAGGAAACAAAACAGAACACAGGATTCCCGGTAAAATAAACAACGGCAAAGCCATTACTTTGAGCCAGCCAATAAAGTTTACTCCCAATTGTCCCTGCTCCAGATTTTTAGCTCCCAAAACACTCTGCACCATCGATTGGTCGGTACAAAAGAACGCTACTGCAGCCACAGGATATCCCAATAAAATAGCAGGCCACGGATAATGAGCATCATCGGCAGGCTGTACCAAATTCCAGAAATTAGAAGGTGTTTTGGCAATTAAAGCTTCGATGCCACCAACTTTCTGCAAACCTAAATACGATAAGGTAAGCGAAACGACAATCAATAAAATCATCTGGAAAACATTCACTTTGGCAATGGCTTTCAATCCTCCAGCGTAAGTAAAAATTCCAGAGAAAATCACTAAAACGGTCACACTCTGCCACATCGGAATTCCCAAAATCTGGCGTACCAAAATTCCTCCGCTGAACAAACCCAACGACAGCCAGCTTACCAAAATTTTCACCATCGCATACCAGGCCAAAATCGTCTGGGTACTGTCGCCATAGCGTTTCCCCATATATTCGGGCATCGTACTGACTTTACTCGCTATATATCTCGGCGCAAAAACAATGGCTAAAAGCAACAGAAAAACAAAGGCATACCATTCGAAATTTCCGGCAACAATTCCGGTGGCGTAACCAATACTGGCAAAAGCCAATAAAGACGAAGGCCCCACATTGGTCCCCCACATATTGAATCCGATGTTGTACCAGTTCAGGGAATTTCCCGCCATAAAAAGCGTTTCATTCTTCTTACTTTGTTTCACGGTCACCACATAACCAATGACCAATAAGGTCACCAGATAAATAGCTACTATTATAAAATCTAAGGTTGTTAACTTATCGTAGATACTGTTCATAGTCCGTATTCGTTAAGGACGTCAGCAATTTTTACTGGCAGACCGGTTTGTAAAGATTTATCCATTGCCTGTAATAATGCCACGGTTCCGATGCCTTCTTCCATATTTGGATAGGCTTCAAAATTCTGTTCAATACTGTCCACAAAATATTCTAAATAATTTTGGTATTCCCCGCCATGATGGCTCTGCCCTTCAAAACGGAAATAATATTTTATAGTGCTGTCGCCCCAGGTGATTACTTTTTCTTCACCGGTTTTGTCCGTAACGGCATAACGCAATTCGTGATAATCGGCCTGACTCGCGCCTTCTGTTGCTCTTAAAATTGTACTCATTCCGCTGTCTCTTTGGGCTGGTTGAGTCGGTGAAGTATAGACTCCACTTACTCTGGCAATTCTTCCATCTGTAGCTTTGAAAATAAAATGCATCGTATCTTCGTTTTTTAAGCCTGCAACAGCTCCGTTACTGCTGATCATTCCATACCCCATTACTTCCTGAATATTTGGAAGATACCAACGAATGAAATCAACAGGATGGCTCAAACCTCCATACAGCCATTTGAAAGACTGCAATAATGACCATTCTTTCTTTAAAAACCATCTGTGATCTGCGTGATATTGAGCTTCAATCGTAATTAAATCACCGATTAATCCGGCTTCATAATCTGCTCTTTGTCTTTTGGCCGGTTCGAAGAATCTTGAACTTTGTCCGATGAAAACCTTTTTACCGGTTGTTTTGCTTAATTCCAATAGTTCTTTGGCATCCGAAAGATCATCGATAAACGGTTTGGTACACACTACGTGCTTTCCTGCCAGCAAAGCCTGCTTTACGTGTTGAGCGTGCAGATGGTCCGGCGTATAAATCGCGATGATGTCAATGGATTCATCGTTTAATAAATCGTCGTAATTAGTTGTGTATGAATGAAAATCGAATTCTTTTGCTCTTTGCTTGCAGATTTCTTCATTTCTGTCGCACACTTTTACAAGTTCTAATTTTGAACTTTCTAAAGCGGCCGACATCGTGCTACGTCCTTCTCCAAGTCCTAAGATTGCTATTTTTAACATGAGGTGTGGTTATTTTAGATTGTTAGTTTTTTTTCTCGCAGATTACGCAGATGGAGCAGATTTTTTCTTTATTCTTTACTCTTTATTCTACTTTTTCTCTTCTGCTTTAACTTTGTTCAGGAAAATCCAAACTTCTCCCGGTTTTGCGCCTTCGATTCCGGTCTGGTATTTTTTCATTAAGTTGTTCCAATCGTCTACACGCGGATTGTTTTCAGTTGTTTTCGGATTCAGTTTATCCAGACTTTCTCCTTTCGGGATGCTGATGATTAACATTAATTGTCTTCCGTTTTTGAAAACCTGTAACTGCTGAAAATCGGCGTTGCAGAAACCTTTGGCGATTTCCGGCCATTTTTCGAATTGGGTGGTATGATAATCCACGTATTCTTTTTGCAGTTTTTCATCTTCGACTAAATTGGCTGTCAAAATAATATTCTCCCATTCGGATGCTACTTTTATGTCTTTGCATCTTTGAAAATTCTGGAAATCATACACCGGATTTTCGTAGATTTTTATTTCCACTGCTGGAAAAGCCAAAGCCAGTTTACGTTTGGTTCTTTCAGGTTGGTTCATTAATCCGTAAATTACCAGATGGTTTTCCCATTGGTACAATTCTTCGCCTACAATTCGGAATCCTTTTATTGTTGACTTGATTTTTTCGATATCCAGATCTTTTCCAATTACTTCAATCGCAACCGATTTTGGCATTTCCTGTAATCCCCAGGCTTCGTCAACGACAACTTCTTTCGCTAATAGGTTGTTGTATGGCGCACGAATTCCGGCATTTTCTTTGATTTTTGGATCTACAAAAGCATAATTGTCCTGCCAGATATTTCCTTTCGGGCCATTGTTGTTTTTCAATATTTTCTGAATTGGAATCCAGTTGTTTTTAATCGTAAAGCCCTGACTTCCTTCATCGGTATACAAATACAGCCATAAAAACGGGTCGTGTGCATACGGACTGTTGTAGACTTTATCAATATAGTTTTCTTCTATCCGGCTGTCCGGTTGTGAGGAAAGCGTATAAATTCCGGCTACATCGTGTAAATGTTTGGCGTAATGATGAATTTTATTTCGCTGAATTTTATTGTTACGCATCACGTTTTCGGTGTGCGTCCAACCCCAACCCATTGAAATACCGCTGTAAGCCACATCCGAAATTTCGTTATGTTCAATCGTCAGATTTTTTATAAAACCGGCAGCAATTCCCAAACATCCCCAATCTTCATTGGCAACATTAGTAATCAGGTTATCCGAAATCAATTCATCCGAACAAACTACTCTTTCATCTTTTACAGTATAAGGCAAATGCGCTTCAAAAGATTCTTCGGAGAAAACACCCAGATTAATTCCGTTTCCGCCAATGTCTTTGAATAAATTTCCTTTGACGATATTATGATTGGTTCCTTTATGCAGATCCAATCCTGTGGAAGATAAATGCTCAAAAGTACAGCCTTCGAAGAGGGTATTATTGGCATAATTTACCTCAACAGCAGCTCTTGGTCTTCCCACCCAGCCCTGATTTTCCAAACTCGCCTGATTTGGAGTTCCGGGAGTTTTTAATTTATAAGCATCCAGTAAATACATTCCCGCCTGCAACGGAACGTGTCCCTGTTGTGAAGGACGAAACCAGTTGCTGTACTGAAATGAAATTCCTTTGAAATTAAAATGATGTACCGGAGTATCCAGAGTACCTTCAATTTTTACCAAATTTTCCAAAACCGGTGCAGTTACTTTAGCAGAAGCCAAATCTTCTCCTTTTCTTGGAATGTAATAGATTTTACCTTTTTTTCTGTCTAAAAACCATTCTCCAGGTTCATTCAGCATCGAGATTCCGTTGTTTAAATAGAATGCTGAATTTCCATTGTTTTTAGAAATCCACGGAGCAGGCCAAGGGTGTTCGCTCTGAATTTTGCTTTCCGGCTGTTCGAATGAAAGCCTTGCGCTGTCTTTAACTACTTCAATATTTTTGATTCGAAGATTGGCAATCGCCCACCATTGCACGATGTACATTTCCATTCCAGGCTCAAACTTAACCGATTTATCTTTGAAAGGAATCCAGCAGGTTTCGGTTGCTGCATCCCATGACAAAATTCTGTCCATTTTATCTCCGGCAGTGTTCTTGGCTCTCACGGCTTTTTTGCCATTCACCCATAACTGACGGTAATTTAGAATTTCACCTGCCTGCTGTGGCGCATCGGCCTCCCAAATTATTCCTGTTTTTAAACCGTTTATAGCAAGTGTTGATTTTTTCCAGTTCTTGATTTCGATTCCTCCACTTAAAATGGGTTTAGCATTTGCATCCGCTTCAATAGTGGTCGGACTCTCAGCTGTTCCGGAATCTTCTGGTCTTATAAATAAAGGTTCGTTTAAAGAATACATACCGTTCATTACAATAATACGGATTCCGTCTTTTATTGATGCATCTTTTAATCTTCGCAGTTCTCTTGCTTTTCTTACTGCCATCTGAACGGTTGCCAAGGGACTGGCCTTTGTTCCGGGATTGGTATCTTTTCCTTGAGGGGAAACCCAAATTTCGGCTGCATTCAGTGAGAATGTGCAAATAGTTATTAAAAAGATAATTAGAACTTTTGTCAAAGTATTTAAACGCATTTTTTTATTTTTTAGGTAAAGCCGTAAAGGGTTTTATTTCTTAACAGTATAAGACTTGCAAATAAATGTATTTTTTACACTTTTACCAAATGAAGGTACAATTTAACAGAACACAAAAATATAAGTGTCCTGTACCTTCCTGCTTCTATTTAGGTATCTGGCATCAGTGCGTATAAATGAAAAATAGCAAAAAACATTGCAATTAACTTACAGACAGTCATAATCGTTTTTTTACATCTATTAAATATATTGTAAATATTTTTTATAAATTTGTGCAATCGATTACATTATTGTATTTTCGTTTTTTTACGAAACTTATTTTACAATTTGTAAAAAAAGTATTATCAAGATAAACATATCGTACTATTTTGATACCTAAAAATTAAACTTTAACTAATTCAATAAGAATGAAAACTAATCCAACTAACTTTTTTCGTATGCTTTTGGCTGTTTTGGCAGTAAGCTGTTCAGGAAATATGATAGCACAAAAGTCAAAATCCAATGACACTTATGCGAACATTGAGTTTAAAATGCCGAAGGTAAATGAGCCAAAAATTCCGAAAAACACGGTGAACCTAAAAGATTTCGGTGCAGTAAATGGCGGATATGTTTTAAACACAAAAGCTTTTGAAGATGCGATTAATGCGCTTTCAAAAAAAGGAGGCGGAAAATTAATCATTCCTCCGGGAATCTGGTTAACAGGTCCAATCATTCTAAAAAGTAAAATAGAATTGCATGCACAAACCGGTGCTTTAATCAAATTTTCACCAGACAAGAGTTTATATCCAATAATTGAAACCAGCTTTGAAGGTTTGAATACCTGGCGTTGTATCTCTCCTCTTTACGGAAAAAATCTTGAAGATGTTGCCTTTACCGGAAATGGTGTTTGGGATGGTTCCGGCGAGGTTTGGAGACAAGTTAAAAAAAGTAAACTGACAGAAAGCCAATGGAAGGCGTTTGTGAATTCAGGTGGAGTTCTTAACGAAAGCAAAACAAGCTGGTATCCATCAGAAACCTTTATGAAAGCTTCTGTAGGGGCTGATCAAAATGTACGTCTGGATTTAAAAACAAAAGAAGAATTTGAAGCTATTCATGATTTTCTTCGTCCTGTATTGGTAAGCATTCAAAACAGCAAAAGAGTATTGTTTGACGGACCGGTATTTCAAAATTCTCCGGCATGGAACATTCACCCATTAATGATTGAAGATTTAATTGTTCGTAATGTAATGGTTCGTAACCCTTGGTTTTCACAAAATGGTGATGGACTGGATGTAGAATCCTGTAAAAATGTTATCGTTGAAAATTCAAGTTTTGACGTAGGAGACGATGCCATCTGTATTAAATCAGGAAAAGATAAAGACGGTCGTGATCGTGGAGTTCCTTGTGAAAATATTATTGTAAAAAACAATATTGTGTATCACGGACACGGAGGTGTAACTGTAGGAAGTGAAATGTCCGGAGGTGTAAAAAACATGCACGTTTCTAATTGTACTTTTATGGGAACTGATGTGGGATTGCGTTTTAAAAGTAACCGTGGACGCGGAGGTGTTGTAGAAAACATTTTCATTTCTGACATTTTCATGACCGATATTCCGTCTCAGGCGATTTCATTCAATCTTTATTATGGAGGAAAATCTATAGCAGAAACTTTGGAAGAAGGCGGTGATAAAATTGTGAATCAAAAGATGCCTGTAGATGAAAAAACACCACAGTTCAAAAACATTTCGATAAAAAATGTAACGATCAAAGGTGCGCAACAGGCCGTATTTTTACAAGGACTACCTGAAATGAATCTTGAAAACATCGAAATCTCTAATCTGATTGCAAAAGCAGAAAAAGGATTTACTATTGTTGATGCTAACGGAATCAAAATTCACAATGCAAAACTGGATATTGAAAAACAAACTGTAATTGAAATTTACAATGGTAAAAATATGTCTTTCAAAGATATTGAACTGAATTCGACAGCTTCTAATGCTATTACTATTAATGGAGAAGCTACTGAAAATGTTGAATTTGTGCCTTCATCAAATTCAGATTTTGCCAAGAAAACAGTTATTGGAGAAACGGTTCCAAAATCTGCAGTAAAACTATAGGTGATTAAACTATTTTGCTTCTGTTGGGTCTAAGTCTAAAAACAAACACAACAGGAGCTCATCAAAAATTACTATGAAAACATTACAAAATCTGTCCAGAAATAAGAGCTTATTATTTGGCATCCTACTCACCTCCTTTTCGTTTCTTCATTCAGGCGCTCAATCTGAAAAAGACAAAAAGACGACTGTAATCAGTACAAAACCATTTAGCGACAGTATGAATCACTGGTATGGTATTGCCGATAAAAACAATATTGTAAATCCGATTCCGAATCAGCCGAAATATGAAGAATCCGAATACACTAAAATAGCGGATAACATCATCTATTTTCAGCGCGATAATGGTGGATGGCCAAAAAATTATGACATGCGTGCTATTTTGACAACTGAACAGATTAATGATATTGTAGGTTCAAGGTCTGTTTTGCATACCACTTTTGACAACGGTACCACTTATACTCATGTCTATTACCTGGCGCAGGTTTATACACTGACTAAAATAGAAAAATACAAAACTGCCTGTCTGAAAGGAATTTATTTTATTTTGGAAGCCCAATATCCTAACGGTGGATGGCCTCAATATTATCCTCTGGAAAAAGGATACAGCCGCCATATTACTTTTAATGACGGTGCTTATATGGGGATTATGAATTTGCTGGATAAAATAGTACAGAACGATCCTAATTTTAGTTTTATAGATGCTGAAACAAAAAACAAAGTAAATACAGCTTATGAAAAAGGAATTGACTGCATTTTAAAAACACAAATTTCTGACCATGGGAAACTTAGTGCCTGGTGCCAGCAACATGACGAGGTAACATTACTTCCTGTATGGGCGAGAAAGTTTGAACCGCCAAGTGTCAGTAATGCAGAAAGTGTTGATATTGTCTTATTTTTAATGAAAATTGAAAATCCGAACGAACAAATTATCAGATCGGTACAAAGCGCGGTTAGATGGTTTGAGGATTCTAAAATATACAATACCAGAGTAGAAACTTTTGAAGCTCCGGAGTTTGATTCAAAATTCAAAAAAGTGAAAGACGACCGTCGTGTTGTAAACGATCCTACAGCACCGCCAATCTGGACACGTTATTATGAATTAGGAACCGGAAGACCTTTGTTTTGTGACAGAGACAGTGTGTACCTTTATTCATTGGCAGAAGTAAGCCGAGAACGTCGAAGCGGTTATGCATGGTACACGTATAACCCAGAAAAAGCATTGAAAAAGTATCCGGAATGGCAGAAAAAATGGACTCCTGAAACAGATGTTTTAAAAAAATAAAAACATAAAAAAAGCGTGAAATATTAAATTCACGCTTTTTTTTATATTCAAATATCATTCTTCTTAATCATGGATTTTATAAAATGATTTTGCGTTTTCAAACCAAAATTTATTCTGATCTTCATCTGAAAAAGGAGCTAAATAATCTTCTACAGTTTTGACTAAATTAGTATAATCTGAAGCTACATTGCAAACCGGCCAGTCGGATCCGAACATTAATTTATCTGCAGTGAAGTTTTCAAAAATCACATCCAGATACGGTTTTAAATCGGATGGTTTCCAATTGTTCCAATCGGCTTCCGTCACCATTCCGGAAATTTTGCATTTTACATTTTCGAATTTTGCAATCTCCTTAATTCCTTTTTTCCAGGATGCAATCTCACCCGATTTTATATCCGGTTTTGCAATATGATCAATGACAAACTTTTGTTCAGGAAATGATTTTACCAAATCGATTGCAGCCGGCAGCTGACGATGGAAAATCAAAATATCATAGGTAAAGTCAAACTGTTTTAAAGCTGCGATTCCGTTACGAAATTCATTTCCAAACATAAAATCATCCGGTTCTCCCTGCACAACATGCCGGAACCCTTTTAGCTTTTCAAATTGAGAAAAATGTCTCAATCGTTCTGAAATGTTTTCTGCCCTTAAATCAATCCAGCCCACAACTCCTTTTATGAAATCATTTTTTGAAGCGAGATCCAATAAAAAATTGGTTTCTTCTTCAGACTGACTTGCCTGAACCGCTACGCATCCCGAAAATTGATTTTGGGAAAGCAATGGCGACAAATCTTGGGGTAAAAAATCCCTTTGAATCTTTTTCATAGAATTATCAATCCAGCTATCCCTAACCGGATCAAATATCCAAAAATGCTGATGGGAATCAATTCGGTTCATACCTATTAATTTACATCACTGATTAAAGCACGGTCCAAATGCACATAACCTCCTTCTACAAAAACAAATTGTCCCGTAGTATGAGAAGAACGATCTGAAATAATAAAAAGCGCCGTATCTGCAATTTCTTCTGTTGTAGTCATTCTGGACTCAAACGGAATACTTTTATTTATTTTTTTCAAAACTGCTTCACCATCCGGTACTGTTTTGATCCAGTCTTCGTATGCAGGTGTATAGCATTCCGCTATAATAATGGCATTAGAACGAATTCCGTACTGAATCAAATCTACAGCCCATTCTCTCGTAAGTCCAAGAACACCGCCTTTTGCAGCCGCATATCCTGAAGTCCCACCTTGCCCTGTCAAAGCTACTTTTGAACCAATATTCAAAATATTACCTTTTGATTCTTTTAGGTATGGAAGTGCAAATTTCACGAGCAAAAAGTAACTTACCACATTAAGCTTTAATGAATCCATAAACTCTTCGTAAGTAGCATCTAAACCGGCACCGTCATTTACCCCTACATTATTAATCACGACATCTATCCTGCCGTATTTTTCAACAATTTTGTTGACTGCATTTTGCATTTCATCAGGATTGGTCACATCCGTTTGTACAAATAAAGAATCGATTCCTTTTTTCTGAAAAGCTTCCGCATAACCAAAGCCTCTGCTGTTTCTGTCAACCAAAACCGGAATAGCACCTTCATCAGCTAATCGATTGATGATGGTCTCACCAATACTTCCTTCTTTTCCTGCCGATCCTGATACGACTACAATTTTACCTTTTAAATGTAAATCCATAATATTATATTTTTCAGAATTAATTTAATTCTATAATTGCTTTGATAGTATTGTTTTTCGGATCAATCCATTTTCCAAATTCACTGATCATATCCTCAAAACCAGCTCTGTGTGTAATGTATTTTTTCGGATCGATTTTACCTTCTTTCAGACATTTCATTACATATTCAAAATCTTCGATAGTCGCATTTCTGCTGCTCATCAAAGTAGATTCCCTTTTATGAAAATCAGGATGACTGAAACTCAATTCTCCTTTTTGAAGTCCCACCAATACGAATCTTCCGCCATGCGAAATATAATTAAAAGCACTGTTCATCACTTTTTGGTTTCCTGTCGCATCAATGACTACATTCGCCATATCGCCGTTGGTCAGTTCAGCTAATTTTGCAGCTACATCATCATTCAGCGGATTGATGGTTTCATCTGCCTGAAGTGCTTCTTTACAAAAGTTAAGGCGATATTCGTTGATATCCATCACAATCACTTTGGCTCCCGCAATTTTAGCAAACTGAATCAATCCTAATCCAATAGGTCCTGCACCCATTACTAAAACAGTGTCGGTTGCTTTTACAGCGGCTCTTCTTACTCCGTGCGCTGCAATTGCTAATGGTTCAACCAAAGCCAGTTCGTCATAATCCAAACCTTGTCCGTGCAATAAATACTGTTCCGGAATCGTAACATACTCGGCCATTCCGCCGTCAATATGCACGCCGAAGACTTTGATATTGGCACAACAATTAGTCAGACCATTTCGACAGGCCACACATGTTCCGCAGCTGAAATAAGGAATAAAAGTTACTTTATCGCCAGGCTCAAAACCTTTTGCATTTCCTTTAATATATTCGGCAGCCAGTTCGTGACCTAAAATTCTTGGGTATTCAAAATAAGGCTGTGTTCCTCCAAAAGCATGAATATCGGTTCCGCAAACTCCTATTCTTCTAATTTTCAAAAGTACTTCTCCCTCTTTTGGTTCCGGCATTGGTTTTTCTTTGATTAGAAACTCCTGCGGTTTTTCGCAAACAATATATTTCATTTTATTTAGAATAAGCTTTAGCTACTTGTCTACTTGAACCCAAACCGTCCATACCCAATTCGATAACGTCGCCCGGTTTGATATAGATTGGATCCGGCTTAATTCCTAATCCAACTCCCGGAGGCGTTCCTGTACTAATGATATCGCCAGGAAGCAAGGTCATAAACTGACTTAGGTAATGCACTAAAAATGGAATTTTGAAAACCAGATTAGAAGTATTACTGTTTTGGAATTTCTTTCCGTTAACTGTCAGCCACATTGGTAAATTATTCACATCGGCAATTTCATCCTGCGTAGCCAAAAACGGTCCAAGAGGTGCGAAAGTATCACAACCTTTTCCTTTTGCCCATTGTCCGCCCATTTCGATTTGGAAAGCTCTTTCGCTGTAATCATTCAACAAAGCATATCCTGCTACGTAATCTAAAGCATCTGCTTCTTCTACATAACTTGCTTTTTTGCCAACCACAAATGCCAGCTCGATTTCCCAGTCAGTTTTTTCACTGTTTTTTGGGATCACCAAATCATCATTCGGACCGCATAAAGAAGTGGTTGATTTGAAAAAGATAATTGGCTCTGTTGGAATCGGAGCTCCTGTTTCATGACAATGATCTACATAATTCAGACCGATACAGATTATTTTTGAAGGTCTCGCAACCGGAGAACCTAAACGTACATCTGCTCCTACTTCCGGTAATGCCGGATTACTTTCTAAAGCTTTTTTTAATTTTTCCAAACCATTGTCTTCGAAAAAAGCTTCGTTAAAATCCGAAACAATTGAAGAAACATCATATCTTTTTTCTCCAATAATAACACCCGGTTTTTCTTGTCCGGCAGCTCCAAAACGTATTAATTTCATTTCTTATATATTTTTAATTAGTTATTTAATTTTATAAATCCTCCATCGATAGGATAGTCACTTCCCGTAATAAATCCTGCTTCATCACTGCATAAGTAAAGGGCTAAAGCAGCAATTTCGTCCGGTTGTCCCATACGCCCGATTGGTTGTGACTTAGACAACTTTTCAAAAATTTCAGCTTCTTTACCCGGATAGTTTTTATTGATAAATCCATCTACAAAAGGAGTATGCACTCTGGCAGGCGAAATCGAATTGCATCGAATCCCTTCATCAATGTAATCTCTTGCAACTGATAATGTCATAGCCATTACAGCACCTTTAGCAGTTGAATAAGCAAAACGATCCTGAATTCCAACCCATGATGCAATAGAAGCCATGTTCAAAATCACACCTCCTTTTGACAATTGAAATTGTGGAATTGCGGCATATAAACAATTGTAAACTCCTTTTACATTTACATCCATCACCCTTTGGAAATCGATTTCCAAAGTTGTCCCTACTTTCCCCACATGGGCAATACCGGCATTATTAATCAAAATATGGATATTTCCAATTTTTTCAAATGTAGCAACAACCTCTTTTTGATCTACTACATTGCAGGCATATGAAAATACTTTTCCTCCCAATTGCTGTATATCAGCAACCGCATCCTGAGCACTTTCTGTTGTTAAGTCAATAATGTGAATTTCTGCTCCCTGTTTTGCAAATAAAGTAGCGATTGCTCTACCTATTCCGCTTCCTCCACCCGTTATGACTGCTTTTTTATTTTGTAATGAAAACATATATATTTAATTTTTTAATTATCGGTTTAATTCTAAAGCCGCCAGAATAAAGGGTCCGGTTACTTTAGGGTCATTATCTTTCCTTCTTTCATTAATATAATATTCGTAAGAGCCATCACGATAAGGCTTCCCTCCTAAACCTGCTACTGCGCAGGCATTCGTAATTTCAATTTCCCCGTTTGGATATACTTTAACAAATTTTGAAGTCATACCATCAAAGGCTTTTTCAGCAATTATTTTGAATTTTTTAGGCAGATATCCTTTTTTAGCTCCCTTTGCAAAAGCATATGCAAACATAGCCGTACCCGAAGTTTCTAAATAATTACCTTCACGGGTTCCCATATCAGTAACCTGATACCACAATCCTGACTTATCCTGAAATTTCACTAAGGCATTCGAAATATTGTTTAAATACAAAATCAGTTCTTTTCTTTTTGGATGATCTTTAGGAAAATAATCCAGTACATCAACCAATCCCATCACATACCAGCCCATTGATCGCGACCAAAAGTTAGGCGAAACTCCGGTTTCTTTGTTTGCCCATGCCATTTCTTTGCTCTCATCCCAGGCATGGTACAACAATCCTGTTTTTGCATCTGTTGCCTTTTGCTGAATCAATTCAAATTCATGAGCAACATCATCTAACTTAGCTCCATTTTCGAACGTAACGGTATATTCTGCATAAAATGGTTCTCCCATATACAAGCCATCCAGCCACATTTGGTTGGGATATATTTTTTTGTGCCAAAAACCACCACTTGGGGTACGAGGCTGTTCTTCTAATTGTTTACGCAAAGTCTGCATCGCAACTAAATATCTTTTGTCTTTAGTTTGCTCATAAATGTCGAACAAAATTCGTCCTGTAGGTATGTTATCAATATTAAAGGACTCATACTTATATGTTTTAATATTTCCATCGGCATCTATCAATTCATCAGCATATTGTTTGGCGTAAGCCGCGTATTTTTCATCATTTTTTTTCTTGCCTAATTCCTGAAAAGCATACGTAACCAAACCATGAACATAACTGATGTGTGCTACAGGAGCATCATCAAGCATATACGATTGAGGGTGACGCTGCATTAACGTTAATGCCATTCTTTCTGACCATTTCAGCTTAGTGGAAATTGTATTTTGAGCATTTGAAATTGTTGTTACAAAAATCAGTAACACAATCATTTTGGAAAGAAAAGAAGTTTTAAGCATAATTGCTATTTTAAAAATTGTATTTTATGTAATTTAACGCAAAAATAAATGTGATTTTTACATTTACAAATATAAAACTTAATATTAATAACAACGACATATTTTAAAAATCAATACTCAAAAACAGATATAATCAAAAGCAATATCACATTTTAGCTGTAATTTGTATAAAATATAAAAAAGCATTGCCCGAAATGTCAAAAAACAAATATATAATCATGGCATTTGAATCTAATTTCTATATTTGTAAATGTGAAAATCACATTTATTAAATCAGACTATCAAAATGAAAAAACTAAAAGGGATTACGTGGAATCATACTAGGGGTTTATTACCAATGGTTGCCACAGCTCAACGTTTTACAGAATTAAACCCGGACATTGAAATTAGCTGGGAGAAAAGAAGTTTACAGGAATTTGCAGATGCTTCCATAGAAGATTTAGCCAAAAGATTTGATTTATTAGTTATCGATCATCCATGGACAGGATTTGGTGCCGATACCAAAACAATTTTGCCCTTATCAGATCATCTTTCTGCCGAATATATAAAAGACCAGGAAATCAATACTGTTGGTAAATCTTACGGAAGTTATGTCTTTCACAATAAATTATGGGCTTTGCCAATTGATGCGGCAACTCCGGTAGCAGCTGCCCGATTGGATATTTTAGAAAAACAAGGATTAAAAGTCCCACAGACCTATGATGATTTATTGGCTTTAGCGAAAAAAAGATTAGTTGCCTTTGCAGGAATTCCGGTAGATTCCTTAATGACATTTTACTCTTTTTGCTGTAGTTTAGGCGAAGACCCTTTTCAATCACAGGAAAAAGTAATTTCTGTGGAAACAGGAAAAAAAGCTTTACAGATGCATCGTGAACTTGCTCAATTAATGGATTCGGCTAATTTTAACCGTAATCCGATTCAGGTATATGAGGCGATGGTCAATTCAGATGAGATTGCTTACTGCCCTTTTGCGTATGGCTATTCTAATTATTCACGAATTGGTTACAGCAAAAACTTATTGCATTTTTATGATTTGGTAAAATTGAATGACAATCCAATGATCAGTTCTTTAGGAGGAACAGGGTTAGCAGTTTCATCCTTTAGCCAGCATATTCCTGAAGCTATTAAATATGCTGAATTTACAGGATCATCACAGGTACAACAGAATATTTTTGCTGATAATGGTGGACAGCCAGGACATTTGCAGGCTTGGAAAAATGACAGAATCAATGGTATAACGCATGATTATTTCAAAAATACTTTACCGGCTTTAGAAAGAGCTTTTTTAAGACCAAGATATTCCGGACATATGTATTTTCAGGATCATGCAGGTGATGTGGTTCGTGATTATTTAATAAATGGCGGTGATGAAGAATCTGTTTTGGAAGTAATGAATGGACTATACATAAAGTCTTTAAACTTATAACAGCATGAGACCATTAGAAGGATTAGTTGTATTGGAGTTTTGCCAGTTTTTGGCAGGACCTTCTGCGGGATTAAAATTAGCTGATTTAGGAGCAAGGGTTATAAAAATCGAGCGTCCTGTAAAAGGTGAAGCTTGCCGCCAGTTGAGCATCAAAGATCTTTTTGTCGATGACAGCAGTTTGTTATTTCATACCATTAACCGAAATAAAGAATCTTTTGCAGCCGATCTTAAAAATCCTGATGATTTGGTTTTAGTCAAAAAGCTAATCGCCAAGGCAGATATTATGACCCATAATTTCAGACCGGGTGTGATGGAAAAAATCGGACTGGATTTTAAAACAACTTTAAATATTAATCCAAAAATGATTTACGGAACCATTACAGGTTACGGAGACAAAGGTCCTTGGGCAAATAAACCGGGACAGGATTTGCTTTTGCAGTCACTTTCGGGATTAAGCTGGCTAAGCGGCAGGAAAAGTCAGGGACCAGTTCCTTTTGGTCTGGCTGTAGCCGATTTGATGTGCGGGAATCATTTCGTACAGGGAATTTTGGCTGCTTTATTGAAAAGAGCTAAAACCGGAAAAGGAGTTTTGGTCGAAGTTAGTTTATTGGAATCGGTCTTAGATGTTCAGTTCGAAGCTATTACTTCTTACCTAAATGACGGCGGACAACAGCCCCAAAGAAGCGATGTAAAAGGAAGTGCTCATGCTTTTCTAAGCGCTCCTTACGGAGTTTATCAAACTAAAGACGGGTATATTTCTCTTGCAATGGGCGATTTGCTTTTTATTGGAAGTATTTTAGAAATCGATTTCCAAAAATACACTGATAAACATAAATGGTTTTCTCAAAGAGATGAAATCAGGGAATTATTAGCCGAAAAACTGAATACCCAAACAGCAGATTATTGGATTGATGTGTTACAAAAAGAAGGAATCTGGTGTGGAAAAGTACTCAATTACGAGGAATTAGACAGCCAGCCTTTTGTAAACGAATTACAATTGAAACAAACGGTAAAAAATTCTGCAGGAGAAAAATTGGTTACTACCAGAAGCCCTATACAATTAGACGGAGAGATTTTAACCAGTACCAAAGCAGCTCCTAAAGTGGGAGAAGATAACGTAATAATACACGAACAATTTTTAAACTAGCAGGATGAAACCATTAGAAGATTATTTAATAGTAGATTTTAGCCAGTTTCTTTCCGGTCCCTCAGCCAGTTTGCGCTTGGCAGATCTGGGTGCCCGTGTGATAAAAATTGAGAAACCGGGAACAGGCGATATCTGCCGAACCTTATATACTTCTGATTTGATTATGAATGGAGAATCATCTGTTTTTCATACCATCAACAGAAATAAAGAATCATTCGCTATTGATTTCAAACAACCGTCAGAGCTTGAAAAATTAAAAAAATTATTGGCCAAAGCCGATGTTGTCATGCATAACTTCAGACCAGGAGTGATGGAACGCGTTGGTTTGAGTTATGATGAAGTCAAAAAAATCAACCCGAATATAGTGTATGCCGAAATTTCGGGTTATGGCACTAAATCCGAACTAAAAGATTTACCCGGACAGGACTTACTATTGCAATCTTTGACAGCCTTAACCTGGTTAAGTGGAAATCAGGAAGATGGCCCCGTACCAATGGGATTATCAATTGTGGATATGTTGGCGGGAGCACATCTGGCACAAGGAATTTTAGCTGCTTTATACAGAAAAGCAACTCATAATATTGGAGCAAAAGTTCAGGTAAGCATGCTGGAATCGGCTTTTGATTTTCAGTTTGAAACCATTACAACTTATTTTAACGACGGTGGTGAATTGCCTGTCCGAACAAAATCCAATAATGCACATGCTTATTTAGGCGCGCCTTATGGTATTTACAAAACTGAAAACGGCTATTTAGCTCTGGCTATGGGATCCATTCCTGTTTTGGCTTCGCTATTGAGATGTGATGAATTATTACAGTTTCCAGAAAACAAATTTGAACTGCGAGATGAAATTAAAAACATTCTGGCTTCTCATTTGCAAACTCAGGAAACCCAATATTGGCTGGATATTTTAGAGCCTGCTGATATTTGGTGTGCCAAAGTTCTGAACTACAAACAGCTTTTTGCCGAAGAAGGATTTCAGGTTCTAAATTTCATACAAAGGGTAGAAATGCTGGACAGCTACAACTATAAAACAACCCGATGCCCCATTAGGATTGATGGAGAAATTTTCACATCGAGTAAAGGTTCCCCAAAATTAGGACAGGACAATGAGCGAATTATTAAGGAATTTATAGAATCGTAATGGAAAAAATAAGAATCGCTGTCCGGAAATTTGATCCTTTTGAAACGACACTTCAAAAGCTGTGGGTTTTATTCTGCCTTCAAAACAATATTCAAATTGAAGCAGAAATGGTACCGCTCGAGCTTCATGATTTGTATGAAACCACTATTACAAAAAAAGGTTTGAAAGAAGGTAAATGGGATATTGCACACCTCAATACCGATTGGATTTATGATGCTGTACACGAAAAAGCGGTTTTGGATTTGTATTCTTTTATAGCAGCAAATCCACCTGAAAATTATCCTTACGGCTGGCATAAATCGCTTTTAAAATTGCAGCAACTGGATAACGGCACTTATGGACTTCCGTTTCATGATGGCCCGGAATGTCTGATTTACAGAAAGGATTTATTCGAAGACCAAAACGAGCAGGAAAATTTTAAAAAGCAGTATGGTTACGAACTTTCCACACCAAAAACATGGAAAGAGTTCGTAAAAATTGCTTCTTTCTTTAATCGGCCGGAAGAAAATCTTTACGGCTGCATTTTTGCCAATTATCCAGACGGACACAACATGGTTTTTGATTTCTGCCTGCAATTATGGACACGTGGCGGATCATTAATCAATCACAAAAATCAAATCAGCGTTCACAGTAAAGCTGCAATCGAAGCTTTGGATTTTTACAGAAAAATGGTGAACGATCCAACTGCTGTTCATCCAAAATCAAAAGAATTTGATTCGGTTCAGGCTGGTTTGGCCTTCGCCAAAGGAGAAGCTGCAATGGCTATCAACTGGTTCGGATTTGCTTCGATGGCACAAGTGATTGAGGAATCGAAAGTAAAGGGAAAAATTGATATCACTTCACTCCCTTCCGATCCGAATCATAAAACGGCTTCTTTGAATGTGTACTGGTTGTATACTATTGGCTCAGGAAGTAAACATAAAAAACTGGCTTACGATTTTTTACGTTATGCAACAACTTCTGAAAGTGACAAATTATTAACAAAAGAAGGCGGTATTGGTTGTAGAAAATCAACTTGGAAAGATGAAGAAATTAATGCTTTAATACCATTTTATCATAAACTGGAAATGCTGCATGAAAATGCATTTACCCTTCCACAAACCCCAATTTGGCCAAAAGTGTGTGAGTTTATCGATCATATGATTTTAAAAGCCATTAACAGCGACATTCCTTCAGCACAATTATTAGAAGAAACACAAAATAATATTCAAAAAATAGAATAAATATGAATATTCCATATAAACCTTTATTGCCCGAAACAACGCAGCCGATTATTATAATTGGTGCAAGTGGTATTGTAAAAGATGCTCATTTGCCTGCTTATAAAATGGCTGGCTTTTCCGTTTTTGGAATTACAAACAGAACAGTAGCAAAAGCACACACAATGGCGGAGGAATTCGGCATTCCGAATGTTTTTGAAAACGTAGCCGATGCTGTAAAAAATGCTCCTTCGAATGCTGTTTATGATATTACGGTATTACCTGATCAATACATCGAAATATTAGAACAATTGCCAGATGGTGCTGCAGTTTTGATTCAGAAGCCAATGGGAAATGATTTGGCGCAGGCCAAAGAAATTGTAGCTGTTTGCGAAAGAAAAAAATTAGTAGCAGCGATTAATTTTCAGTTGCGTTTTGCTTCTTTTGTAAGTGCAGCGCGTTATATGATTGATCAGGGAATTATTGGAGACTTGTATGATCTGGAATTTAAAGTAACTGTAAACACTCCTTGGGAATTATTCCCATTAATCAAGGAACATCCAAGATTGGAGATTCTTTTTCACAGTGTGCATTATATTGACTGCATTCGTTCCTTTATGGGAAATCCAAAAGGAGTCTATGCAAAAACAACCAATCATCCTTTAAAGAAATTATCATCTTGCCGTTCTTCCATTATTTTGGATTATGGAGATTCGATGCGTGTGGTTATCAACACCAATCACGACCATCATTTTGGCCCGAAACATGAAGAAAGCTACATCAAATGGGAAGGAACAAAAGGAGCAATTAAAGCCAAAATGGGCTTGTTGATGAATTACCCTGACGGTATGCCGGACGAATTTGAAGTTGCTTTGGAAAAAGATGGTACGTACGAATGGGAAAAAATCAATTTGGAAGGTTCCTGGTTTCCGGAAGCTTTCATTGGTACTATGTCAAATTTAATGCGCTTTAAGGAAGGTTCTGATGACAAATTATTAGCAAGCGTTCAGGATGTTCTGGATACCATGAGAGTTGTAGAAGCCTGTTACATCAGTAATGAAAAAGGAGCAATTC
The DNA here is from genome assembly GCF_000735715.2 of Flavobacterium chungangense LMG 26729. NCBI lineage: Bacteria > Pseudomonadati > Bacteroidota > Flavobacteriia > Flavobacteriales > Flavobacteriaceae > Flavobacterium > Flavobacterium chungangense. Next base: position 5,247 of record NZ_JASY01000006.1, on the reverse strand, counting down.
CACTAAAAGACTTATAAAATCGAATCCCGCGTTAACGATTGAAGCGGCATCTCCCGATTTAGAAAAACAGAGCTTTTTAGCTCTAGATTTTCTTAGTCGGGAATACAGCGGAAAGCGTGTTAAAACGCCCAAAAAATTATAAATATAGTGATTAGTGAAAAGTCATAAGTAATTAGCAGTTGAGCCAATCACTAAGGATTAATCACTAAGGACTAAAAAAACTAAAAATATGTATTTCAAATCCACATTTTTCGAAGACTATCAACTTAATGATAAAAGAGTTACATTAGGCAGAACTATTACAGAAACCGATTTTGTAGTTCACGCTGGACATACTGGCGATTTTTTTCCGCACCACATGGATGAAGAATGGTGCAAGACACAACCTTTCGGTCAACGAATTGCCCATGGAACAATGGTTTTCAGTATTGGAATCGGTTTGACTGCTTCTGAAATTAATCCGGAAGCTTTTTCTAAAGGATACGACAGAATGCGATTTGTGAAGCCGGTTCATATTGGAGACACTATTCATTCAGAAATTACGATTTCGGAAAAAGGAGAAGCCAAAAAACCGGATATGGGAACAGTAACCGAACACGTAGAAATCATCAACCAAAGAGGCGAAGTAGTTCTGGTATGTGATCACCTATTATTAGTAAAAAAGAAATAATTCTAAAATAAAAATCTAACTATGCAAGTAACTAACCAAACAGGCGACCAACACGAAGTACCAACAGAAGGTGGAAAAGGAAATCAATATCTTTTGCCTTTCATTTTAATTACCAGCTTATTTTTCCTTTGGGGAATGGCGCACAATCTGGATTCTATTTTGATTCCACACTTAAAAAAAGCTTGTGAATTAAATAACAGTCAATCTACATTGATTGATACCTCCGTATTTTTTGCTTATTTTATTATGGCAATTCCCGCCGGAATGCTGATTAAAAGATTTGGCTATAAAAATAGCATCATAATAGGATTATTAGTTTTTGCCTGTGGAGCATTTCTTTTTGTACCTGCTGCAAATACAAGAACGTACGAACTTTTCCTTTTGGCCTTGTTTGTTATTGGTTGTGGACTAACCATTCTGGAAACCAGCGCCAATCCGTATGCTACTATATTAGGACCTGCTGAATCATCTTCCAAAAGATTAAATTTAGCTGCTTCTTTTAACGGATTAGCGGCTATGATTGCCCCAATTGTTGGTTCACTGTTTATTCTTTCAGGAACAAATCACACTCCGGAACAAATGGCAGCTATGCCAGAAGCAACAAAAGCTGCTTATTTATTAGGGGAAGCTTCGGCTGTGAAATTACCTTATATCATTTTAGGAAGTGTATTGGTATTGGTTGCTATCTTATTTTATTTCATGCATTTACCTTCAATGAAACCACAACATTCTGAAGTGGAAGTAAAACCGGGATTTTTCTCTGTTTTGAAATTCTCTCATTTGAGTTGGGCTGTTGTAGCACAGTTTTTTTATGTTGGCGCCCAGGTTTGTATTACGAGTTTCTTCATTCGAATTGCACAGCAAGGAGCTGGATTAGATGAAAAGACAGCCGGATATTATCTTGGAATTTATGGTTTTCTGTTTATGGCAGGACGTTTTATTGGAACTTTCTTTTTGAAGTTTGTTAAAGATTATGTTCTGCTTTCTATATATTGTGTCGCCAGTATTTTACTTTGTTTAGTAGCTATTTACGGTTCTGGAATTGTAGTTATTTATGCTTTAGGCGGAATTGGATTCTTTATGTCAATTATGTTTCCAACTATTTTCTCTTTAGGATTGGTAGGTTTAAAATCAAATACAGAAACGGGTTCATCATGGCTGGTAATGTCTATTGTCGGTGGTGCTATACTACCTTATGGAATGGGAACATTAATCGACATGAAACACGATGATATTCAAGCGGGATACATTATTCCTTTGGTATGTTTTGTAATCATTCTTTATTTTGGAATATTTGGACATAAAGTAAAAAACAGCATTTCTTAGTTATATTCAATTATTTTTATAAATTTCCAAGGTGTAAAACAATTTATTCCTTGGAAATTTTATTTTAAAACTTTATCATTCATAATCTAACATGAAAAAAACTTTACTTACTTTTTATTTCTTACTTATTAGTTTTAGCGCACTTTTATACGCCCAAAAAAACAAAACTGCTTATGATATTGTAGTAGCTGCTGATGGAAGCGGTAATTATACAAAAGTTCAGGATGCTTTTAATGCTGTACCTGATAATAATTCTAAACGTACCGTTATTTTTGTAAAGCCAGGTGTTTATAAAGAGAAACTAAAATTAACCTCAGGAAAGAAAAATGTTTCCTTAATTGGCGAATCGTATAAAAACACAATTCTCACTTACGATGATTATGCTGAAATTGCAGGAGGAACAAGCAAATCATTTAGTGTATTAATTGAAGCAAATGATTTTTTTGCAGAAAATATAACTTTTGAAAACACTATTAGTAGTGAATTGCCACAGTATAAAAAGGGCGGTCAGGCTGTAGCTTTGATGGTAAATGGTGACAGGGTTATTTTCCATAACTGTAAAATGAGTGGTTTTCAGGATACATTTTACCTAAAAGCTAACAAAAGAACCTACATTAAAGATTGTATAATTGATGGAACGACAGACTTTATTTTTGGCGCAGGTATAGCCTTGTTTGAAAATTGTGTTATCCAATGCAGAAAAGACTCATACATCACTGCCGGAAATCATGAAGCGGGAAAAAGTAAATATGGTTTTGTATTCAAAGATTGTGTCATAATGAAATATCCTAAAGCAGACATTTCAAAAGTGTCTCTTGGAAGACCATGGGGAGCCGGTGCCAATACTGTTTTTATCCATTCGTATGAAGAATCAATTATAATACCTGAAGGATGGTCGATCTGGTCTAAAGATCCGGAAAATAAAGTCTATGACAACTGGAAAACTTCTTTCTATGCAGAATATGATTGTTTTGGACCCGGCTCTGATACAGATAAACGCATTTCATGGTCTAAACAATTGAATAAAGTCGAAGTCTCTGAATACACAAAAGAAAAAATATTTGCAGCAAACACTACAACCGCAAATAAACTCGAAGGAGATTGGAATCCAGTAATTGAAAAAGACAAATGTAATTCTGTTTTACCTTCTAAAAAAGCCAAAAATGCGGATTCAAATTTTGAAAAAGCATTTAACTAAAAAAATAAAGAAAAACCTTTAAGCCCGTGAAGCTTAAAGGTTTTTCTTTATTTTTTGATTATACATTTATCAGCCCCATAACAAAAGCTGTTTTTAATGCTTCTGTCGTATTGGCAACCTGCATTTTCTGAATTATATTCTGTCTGTGACGACGAACAGTATAAACTGAAATATTTAAAATATTTGCAATCTGATCACTATTGTTTCCCTTTGCCACGTGAGTCAGGATTTCTAATTCTCTTTTAGAAAGCAGGGTTTCTGTATAAGGTTTATATTTTTCTGATGTTATTGTTTCTCCTGTCTTAATATTTACAATTTTACCATCAATTCCGGTTTGAAATCTAAAATTAGTCGATGGTGCATATAAACACAATGCAAATAAAACACTTCCATTGCGTAATTTTTTAAGATACATAGTACGATGATTTATATAATTCATATTTTTATCATCAGAAAAACGCAGACGACTAAAAGTACTGTAATTTCGATATTCTTCATCAGGCAGGTTTTTCAGGTATTGAAAAAAATGAAGTTCTAATGCATGACGTTCGATTACATCCTCCGAATTTAACTTATCGAATATACAATCTTCAAAAGCCGAATCGATAAATAAATCCCCTAAAGGGAGTCCTAAGAATTTACCGAAATTACCCGCATATATATAACTGCAGTCAGCCTGAAAATCCGAAAGTACCGCCACACATTGCTCTATAGAAACATAAGCAGCAGCCATTTTTTTATAATCTTCAATATCGAGTATATTTCCATCCAAAAATGTTTGCTGTAATAAAGTAGACGTTAGCCGATCTTCGATGGATGTATTTGCCATAGTTGTTAAAATAAATGGTTAATTTTAGGTATTGCCGTTATTCGAAGCAGCATGTAAATTTGAGAAACTAAGTTAGACTATTTATATCCCTTAACAAAAAACATTTATGAAACCTAAATTTCTTATCTACTGCAGCCTTTATCAAATTATTCTATTTTCAGCTTGTAATAACATTTCTAAAGAAAATAAAACAGTTGAAAACACTGATCCTACAACAAAAGACTTGGCAATAGTACGTGGAATTCCATGTGATATAAAACTAAGCCGAATTCATTTTACCAAGTCAATTAATGGTGCGGATACCTTAGCAAAAGTAGATGCAAAAGAAAATATACTATTTCATGTAGGAGAGAAAAAAGATTATTTCTCGGATCCGAATAATAAACTCTCAAATAATTCAGCACCTATTCTTTTATCTAAATTAGATAACACAAAACCATTTACATTAACAGCAAAGGTAAGTCCGGAGTTTACTAAAAGCGGTTTATACAATGCCGGAGTTTTATATTTATATGTAAATGACAATTTTTATCAAAAATTTTGTTTCGAACAAGATGAACGTGGCAATCACAGAATTGTAACTGTTCGTACCATAGGAACTTCTGACGATAACAATCATGATATTATTGAAGGGAAAACAGTATACATGAAGATTTCATCCGATACAAAAACTGTGGCAAGCTATTATTCAATTGACAACAAAAACTGGCAAATGGTCCGTTTATACAAGAACAACTATCCTTCAGAAATCTGGACAGGAATTAGTACCCAATGTCCGGTCGATAAAGGAACCACAAGTTATTTTGAAGATATTAGCTTAGAACAAAAAAGTGTAAAAGATTTTCGTTTAGGGATCTAAAAAACATTAAAATTTTTATAACAACAGCGGATCTATAAATGATCCGCTTTTTTTAGCATCATATCTAAATCATTGATGTATTATGATTTAGATTTGAACATTTTGTATCTGTTTTTATAGCTTTTCCCTATGGGGCGGGCTTTACGGTGTATCTTTCGTTCAGGCAGTTTTGGTATGATACAGGATATAAGGGCTCACAAAAGGATGCCCCTTGCATCCCTAGCGCAGTAAGGGACACCGGGAAGCTTCAGTTTTTAAGCAAGTAATTCCATTAAGCAAAAAAACTCCAATCAGCCATAGCCAATTGGAGTTTCAGTACTCAGAGCGGGACTTGAACCCGCACGGACATTGCTGTCCACTGGATT
>NZ_JASY01000005.1:0-264238 GCF_000735715.2 Flavobacterium chungangense LMG 26729 | reverse complement strand
TAATAGGCATTAAATCCTTAATTACTATTCTGAAGCTTATTCAATAAAACTGACAAAGTCCTAATCAGGGCATAAGTAGCAAACTTTGATAGAAGAGAAGGTTCACTTTGTCAGTTTGGTTGTTGATTAAAATTACTTTAAATCTTCCTAACAAATCTAAAGGATAGAAGCGACATCCTTTTGTGCCGGGGTTCGGCATAAAAGATACAGCGGATAGCAGGAAACAGCTCTTAATTCAGAAACTCAAAATTCATAAAACAAAAAAAGCTGCTCCGGGGCAAAGTAGAGCAGCTTTTTACAACGAAATAATAGGTATTACTTAATTGTCTGTATTCCTGTATGTGTTGGAGTTGCCTGTTTAATGGTTCCGTCCGGATTGAATTCTAATTTATCAATGCAGACTTCGCGGTGGAAACCTCCGGCCTCTCCCATTTTTATTCCGGTTGGGTACGAAAATCGATGGTACGTGATATACCATTCGTCTTTGTTTGGAATTTGCAAAACCGAATTATGACCTGTTGCATAGATTCCCTGATCCGGGATTCCCTGAATTACGATGTTGTTTTCCGGAATTTCAATTGGTCCCAGAGGTGATTTTGAAGTTCCGTATCGTACTTTGTAATTTGGACTTCTGGTATCGTCTTCGCTCCACATAAAATAGTAAGTTCCTTTTCTGTAAATCACGTAGGTTCCTTCACGGAATGTTTTGTCTACTTTAATCAATTTTATATCGCCTTTGAATGAAATCATATCGTCATTCAATTCGGCTACAGCCATGTATCCGTTACCCCAGTACAAATAACTTTTGCCGGTTTTAGGATCTGTAAAAACATCCGGATCGATTTCCTGGCCGCCTTTTGCTCCTTCAGGTTTGGTTGCTACCAAGGCTTTTCCGCTGTCTTTGAACGGTCCTGCCGGATTGTCTGAAACGGCAACACCAATTTTTTGCGCTGCGGTGAAATAATAGAAATATTTGTATTTTCCTTTTACCTTTTTCTCTACGATACAAGGTGCCCAGGCATTTCTGTTGGCCCAGCTTACATCTTTTGGAAGATCTAAAATAACGCCTTCGTCTTTCCAGTCTATCAAATTTTCTGATGAAAAAGTTTTGAAATATTTGCCTGACCAGCCATCAAAACCATCGCTGGTTGGGTAGATGTAATATTTTTTGGTTTTGTTTGAATATAAAATATCAGGATCGGCATAATATCCTTGTAAAACCGGATTGTTATTTATTTTTGGAAATTTTGCAGGAGTTCCCCATTTTGCAAGCAGCCTTTTCAATTCTGAACGTGTAATTGGCAAAATAGTTCCGTGACGTGGTTTAAAATCCATTGAAATTTCATCGTCAATTGCTTTGAAATTTTCTAAATCGGTACTTTTTGTAAACTGATATTTTCCTTTTTTGTAAACGTCATACATCAGAATATAATCGTCCGAATTGTTTAGTTTAAAAACACTGGAACCTTCAACAGATTCTTTGGTCTGCTGGAGGTAACTGTCGTTTTCTGTCCATTTTCCTGAAGTTAAATCAGTTGTGGTAGCCACTTTGATTCCCGGATTTTCGGTTTCAGTTTTGTAAAAAAGATGATACACACCGTCCTTTTCGATAATATCCCCGTCAATACAGGCTTTTTCAGATTTTGGAACGAATAATAATTTTGGCTCGCTTTCAAGCGCTGTGAAATCTTTATTTGCGTAAGCGTAGTAGATTTTATCTGCATTATTTCCGTGCTGCATGCTGAAGTAAATCAAATATTTACCGGCTTTGGCATCGTAAATCGTCTGAGGTGCCCAAACACGTTTCAGGTTTTCATTGCCCGGAAATGCTTTCTGGATATTCACTATACTGGTTTTCCAGTTTACAAGATCGGTGCTTTTTAGCAAAACCATGGCACGGTTGCTGTCCCATCCTTTTGAAGAAGTCATATCAGTCAGCACCATATAAAATGTTTTGCCGTCGTCGCCACGCAAAATATGGGGATCGCGCACCCCTCCTGTAGAGCTGATTACCTTACTGTCTATAACCGGTTTATCGCTGTTAAGGGTATGGTAATGATACCCATCGGCACTTACGGCATAACGAACTGCTTCTTCTTCGATGCTATTTCCTGTAAAATATACAAATAAATAAGCGGTTAAATCCTTGCCGGCAATAACAGGAGGTGTTCCTACCGGAGTATTCTGGGCCTGTAAAAGATTAAAAATCGCTAAAAATAATACAAGGCTAAATTGTGTTCTTTTCATTATTCTGTTGAGTTTAAATAAAAAATCGAGTATATCAAAATTTAAAAAGTTTCATTTAAAAGTACTTTCTCATTTACTTTTATACGTATTACAACAAATGAGTAAGGAGGCAGTTCTTTTGAAAATGCTTCTTTTGCACTTATCTGTTGAGTTACAGGTCTGGCAGTCGTTTTTTCAGGATTTCCTGATAATAACGTATAACTTGCATTCTCTGCTGTTCCCAGATTAGCTACCGAAATTGAAGGTGCTACTGAAACCGGAAGTACATTGACCAGTTTTATAATCAAATCGCCTGTTGTCTTATCCTGCACTGCAGAAACGCCAATACGTTTGTTAACTTCGTCATTCGCATCAGATAATTTTACGATATTCTGAAGGTAAAAATCACCCGGGTTCTGTCCGTAAAGCTGTTGTACAAAATAGTTTACTGTAGGTTTTACTTCATGACCGTTAAAATAAATTAAATCGGGATTCCACTGGGTATGTTTTTCGCGGGCCAGTAAAGGTGCATATGAAGCCATTGTTACCACATCTCCGTTTCGTTCGATTCCGGTAAGGTATAAAGCTTCTGAAAGGGCATTATAAAATTTATTACCTCGTGAAGCATATTCGCCCAGATATACTTTGGATTTTGAGCGGTCATAACTGTCATAAAAATTCTGATTGTTGATGAACCAGCCCGGGCTTTGATAATAATGTTCATCAACCATTGGCAGTTTCAAATCGTTTGCAATTGCCCAGCCTTCATTGTAATCTGATCCTTCAAAAAAGGGTCCAACTGTACCAATAATAATAATTTCAGGGTGTTTTTGCTGAACCGCTTTTACGATCATTCGGTATCGTTCTTCGAAAACATCACTGATAAGATCTTCATTCCCAATTCCGACATATTTTAAATTAAATGGTTTCGGATGACCGGCTTCTGCACGTTTTTTACCCCAGAAAGTGTTCACGCTTCCATTGGCATATTCGATTAAATCCAGAACATCCTGAACATATTCGTCCATATTTTCCATCGGGATTCCGAATTGCTGCCCGGCACCTCCATCAGATGAATTCTGACAAGGAACGCCTGCAGCCAAAACCGGAACGGCCTGGGCTCCTAAATCCTCACAAAACTGAAAATATTCAAAATACCCTAATCCCATTGACTGGTGGTAGTTCCATATGTTTCGGGCAGGAATACGGCTTTCTAAAGGACCAATCGTATTCTTCCATTTGTAAATATTATGAATTCCGTCTCCATGCGCTACACAGCCTCCCGGAAAACGTACAAACTTCGGATTCATTCCTGCAATAGCTTCTGCTAAGTCTGCACGAAGACCATTTTTACGATTTCTGAATGTTTTTTGAGGGAAAAGCGACACCATATCAACAGCCGTTTCTCCGGCTGTACTAATTTCCAAATGTGCATCGGTTACTGTTTTTGATGATTTTAGAACACCTGTTAGTTTTTTCCATGAAGCCATTGGGATTACAGTTGTTTCTGCCAGAGTTTCTCCTGCAGAACTTTTCAATTTAACGGTAAGTTTTGCTCCTTTTGCAAAAACACTAAAATCATATTTTTCATTGGCTATCAAAGCAATTCCATCAAAACCGGTATTACTGACACTACTTTTTATAAGAACTGCATAATTTGGATTATTGGCATGAATTGGATTTTCCTTAGAAATTTTAAAATCTCCCTCCCAAGCCATAGTGGCATTCCACTTTTCATCTCTTCCTTTTTTATCGCTAAGCGCATATTCAAAATCACGGTTTTGAATCATTTCTCCGTACAAACCACCATCGGCTGCGTAATTGATGTCTTCGAAGAAAACACCCGTAAGCATGTTGCTGATTTTTTTAGCGTCCCTGCCATTTATAGTGATTTGAGCAGTTACAGGTTTTAAACCCGCCAACAATAGGCTGTCACTTTTAGGCGAAGTATTATCCTTCTTATCCCTGAATTTTACAGATTCCATTGTTCTGATGAGCATTTCGACAACACTCCAGTCAACTATTGTGATGGTCCCTTTTTGAATATCGCCTTGTACCGTAATTTCAGTTAATTTAGGGGCATTGTCTGTATCTTCTTTCGTTTCAGTATAATTTACAAAATCTTTGGTGGTATTGTGATACTTAGTATTATCTGAAACCCAATGAATGCTGAACTGACCGTCTTTTTTACCTACAGTTATATTTTGAATAACCGGTTTCTCGTCCGAATTTTTAGTTATATTCTTCATTACCTGAATATAACGCTGACTCTTCCAGTTAATCAGGTCTTTGCTTGAAGCTTGTGCCAAAACATCGTCTTTCACACTCCAAAAACAATGAAAAATTCCGTTATCATCTTTTATTAAAAAAGCTTCAGACATACTTTTACCGGTTGGTCCCCAGCTTCCGTAATCTGATTTTAAAAAGCTGTGCTCAGGACCAATGCCAAACCAGTTTTTCTGATCGGTGCTCCATGCAAAATGAAGTCCGTTTTTACCGTTATTTTTTAAAGTCGAATAGGCAAAAAGATATACTTTATCCGGTTTGTCTGCTTTGGATTTGAAACTAAAGCCAGAGGATAAAAAGACAATTACAAAAAGTACTGCCAGACCCAAAAAATGCTGCTGTAAAAACTTCTTCATTATTTTTTGCTTTTTAGTTTGTAAAGAACAGAGCTGTGAGGTTTTAAGGTTACGGAAACTTCTTTGGAAGAAACATTCAGTTTTTCACCTGTCCACATGTTTATTCCTCCGGCAAAACCGGCTATTCCAAGATCTGAAAGACTTACTGAAACGTTTTGAGAATCTGTATCTGAAATATTAAACAATGCCAGATATACGCTTCCATCCTTTGGATTTTTTGAAGTCACGGCAATTTTTCCGTCTTTGTGAAAAAGCTGTTTTACATTTGTGCTTTCGTTGTGCATTTTTACCACTTCTTTATTCGTTAATAATGATAAAGTAAAGTCATCATTACTTGGCAAATCACCACCAAAAAACAAAGGCGATTTAAAAATATTAAAGAATGTAATCAGTGTATATTGTTCGTCTTTTGTCAAACGCGTCATTCTGTCTTCTCCACGTTCTCCCCTAACTGAAATACGTCCTAACGGAATCATATCACAATCAGGCCATGTTCCCGGAGCAATATGAGGATACCACTTTTGAGCAACATCCATCAGGTGAGTGATGTGTGGCCAGGTATCCCAAACGTCGTCGACCATACGCCACATATTCGCGTGAGTCGTTACGTGTGCAGCTGCTGAAATTGGTGTTTCTCCAGGTGAAGTACTCAATACTATTTTACGCCCGCATTTATCGATCGCATTTCTGATTAAGTTAATTTCTCCCTCGTGATATGGTCTTGACAAATCGTCAATTTTAATAAAATCTACTCCCCATTGTGCGTATAATTCAAAAATAGAATCATAATATTCCTGTGCTCCCGGTTTGTCTGCCAGAATTGTATAGTTATCTTTTAACCATTCGCACTGCAAGGCTGTTGTATAAACCTGATCAGCTGTAACGCCGTTTGCACCTTTAATTGGCAGTTTGTCTTCAACAGCTTTTTTCGGGATCCCACGCATAATGTGGATTCCGAATTTCAATCCTTTTTTATGAATATAATCAGCTAAAGGTTTAAATCCCTGATTGTCTTTTGCAGAAGGAAAACGGTTTACTGCCGGCAGGTATCGTCCGTATTGGTCAATTACGTAACGTGGATCTTTTTGGTTGTACCCTCCTGCTTTGTCATTTTCAACAAACCATCTGATGTCAACCACTATATACTCCCATCCAAATTTCTTTAAATTTAGAGCCATATAGTCGGCATTGGCTTTTACTTCGTGTTCTTCTACCGTTGGACCATAACAATCCCAGCTGTTCCAGCCCATTGGAGGGGTTTGTGCCCATTGCTTAAATTCATCCTTTTCAAAAACTGCTTTTTGAGCATTTGAAAAAAATGATGTTAAAAAAATTCCTAAACTAAATATTATTATGCTTTTTATTTTCATATCAGTAAAAAAATAAGTGTTAATAGTACACTTCAAATATAATAAACTTTTCTTCATTATAACAAAAAACCTGCCTGCGAATACCGAAATGCAGGCAGGTTTAACTCAAATTAAAATAAACTAACTAAATTATCTTACATTCACAGTAATTTCAACCGGTTTTAACCATTGGCTTGTAAATGTAACTTTGATAGGCTGTGCTTCTCCGGTTGCTTCAATATATGCAGCAATATGACCATGATACACTCTCTGAACGTTATCTGTATAATCTGTCATGTCGCTGTTGTTTCCTGCCTCAAGTCCTAATAAAACTCCCGGACCACTAATCGTACAAGTTACTTCATTGTCTGAAAGCATCACCGGAAGACCATTTTGATCTTTCACCTGAACCATTATTTTAGCCACACCTCTGTCTTTACTGATTGTGATATCTTTTTCAGCAATGGCTAATTCAACAGGCTGTTGGGTTGTTGTGATTGCGTAACGGCTTACTTCTTTATCGTTTTTATCTAAACCAACAACTTCTAATTTTCCCGAAGCAAAAGGAATATCCCAATATATAATTCCGTTCTTTTCGTCATATAATTTGGTTTCGCCAACTACTTTTCCGTTTAACTCCAAACGTGCTTTTGCAGCATTGGTATAACAAACCACACGGATTTTTTGTCCTGCTTCGTAGTTCCAGATTGCCCAGGCATCTTTAGAAATATCTTTTTCATTTTTTAAAGGATAAGTTCCGATGTAAGACATTGGTTTATCTGACCATAATGACTGACGGAAATAGCCTCTTGGTTTAATTACTCCGGCAAAATCAACCAGTCCTGAATAGAATCCTCTTGAAGGCCATCTTCCAGATTCACCTAAATAATCGATTCCTGTCCATAAAAACTGTCCAAAAATATGTTTGTTGTTTTTTACCGCTAACCAAGGTTCCATGTCATGCACGTTTTCGCTTCCGAAAATGACTCTGTTTGGATATTTTTCGTGATCCGACTGGTATTTGCTTTCTGTATAATTGTATCCGGTAATATCCAAAGCTCCCGGATATTCTGTTTCATTAGACATTGCAACTCCTGCTAATCCAGCCGTTGTCGGGCGAGATTTATCATATTTTTTAACCGCTGCTACTAAACGTTTTGCAATTGCGCCAAGACGCATCGCATCCGGAGCGTCCTTTTTGTAACCTCCATAAGCAGCCTGTCCAAAACCATTTTTCCCTTTATCCAAAACCGGGTGAGAATACGGATCGTTTGGATAATCTACTTCGTTACCAATACTCCATCCAAATACAGATAAATGGTTTCTGTCACGGCGTACAAAATCTTCCAGATCTTTTTCTGCCCAGTCAGCAAAAATATCAAACGTACCTTCGAATCCAGGAGTTCCGTAATTCCAGCCTTCCAGCCATTTACGTTTTGGGAATTCCCATTCGTCATACGCTTCGTTCAATACCAATAATCCTAATTCATCACACAATTCATAAAAATCAGGAGCCTGTGGATTATGACTGGTACGAATTGCATTTACACCAATTTCTTTCAGTGTTTGCAATCTGGTTTTCCAAACTTCGCGAGGAACTGCAGAACCCAGAACTCCTGCATCATGATGTAAACAGACTCCTTTCATTTTCATCCATTTATTATTTAATGCAAAACCATTATTTGGATCGAAAGTAAATTTTCTAAAACCTGTTTTGGTAACCGTTTCATCGATTTGCTTTCCGTCTTTTAAAACCGTTGTTTTCAGCTGATATAAATTCGGATTCTCCAAATCCCATAATTGTGGATTTTTGATATTTAATTTAGTCGCAATCTTTCCGTTCTGATTGGCTGCCACATCAACTTTAGAAGAAGATTTAGCAACAGATTTTCCGTCTTTCGAAATCAGTTCATTCACAACAATAAGACTTGATTTTGCTTTAGAACCGTTTTCTACCTCAACCTCAACATTCAAAGTTCCGTTACCTTTATTCACTTCCGGATAAGCGTAAACTCCCCATTGTGCAATATGAACCGGATTAGCATACACTACCCATACATTTCTGTAAATTCCGGAACCGGTGTACCATCTTGAATCAGCACTTTGGCTGTGATCTACACGAACTGAAATAGTATTTTCGCCACCATATTTTACGAATGGTGTTGCATCATATGTAAAAGAAATATAACCATTTGGGCGTTTTCCTAAAGAATGTCCGTTGACGAAAACTTCGCTTCGGTTGTAAACACCTTCAAAATATAAATATACTTTTTCGCCATTTTTACTCTGCGGAATATTGATTGATTTTCGATACCAGGCAATTCCCCCAGGCAAAAATCCGGTACAACTTGCCAATGTTGGACTCAATTGCCCTTTTACGCTCCAGTCATGAGGCACATTTACTTGTTGCCATTTGCTGTCATTAAAAGCTTCATTTTGAGCATCCGGTGTATCCTGAAGATTGAATTTCCAGTTGTCATTAATTTTTTTAGAATCTCCAAACGAAATCTGGCTGGTCGCTGACAGACACGAGAAGAGCAATACGGGTAATAAGATTTTTTTTGTAAACATTTTTCAAAAGGTTCTAAGATGCTAAGAATCTAAGTTTCTAAGCTTTCCTTAATTTGTTAATTAGTATTTTGCTTCGGTTTCTCAGGTTCAGGTTTCAAGCTCGTTATCAAACCTGAAACCTGAAATATTTTTAATATTGTAATTCTCCAACAAACGTTACTACTGATTTTGCCGGAATTTCCAGATTATTCACTTTCTGAACTGTTCCTCTTTTTAAATTTGAAGTTTCAGAAGTTGTATAAGGTGTAAATTCATTATTTTTCACGTTTCCTTTTGACAAATCGAACTTGTATTGCTGAGCTGATTTTCCGCAATTTACAGCGACTACAATCAGCTTTTTGTTTTGAACATCTTTGTAAGCAGTCAGCATTACATCATTTGCAGCATCTATTTCATTTTGATTCGGAACATCAATTCGAACCATTCCCGGGCGTACAAAAAGTGAATAATTTCCGAAAGCCCACAGCAATTTTGAATCACGGAACTCTCCATCGTTTCGAACATAATCCGGTTCAGTTGATCCATTACTTTTTCCATCATCCAGATAAATCAGACCGTCTTTGTAATCAGCACGTGTAATGGATGTCCACCACTGCCATGAAGCTGCATTTGCGAGAGCAATATCATTATGAATTAATCTCGCTACGAACAAAGCCGTCTGCATTCCTAAATCTCTTCCTCCGCCTGAACCTCCCGGAATCTCAGATTCTCCCGGATTTTCTAAAATGCAGTATTCAGACTGCCAATACTTTAAACCCGGTTTCTGTTTTATTTCTGCCGCAATTAATTTTCGGCTTAAAACCTGTTTGTCAACCGGCCATGTTGTAAAATAACTGTGGCCTAAAATAACATTTTTAACATTTGAAAATTTAGAAATATTCGTTTTTGTTTTTCCAAAGAAATAATCAATCTGATTATCACGATTTTCTGCATTTACATTTCCATATAAATAATCGATTTGTGCGGCTTCGGCAACTACAATTTCTGTACTCATTTTTTCAGCTTTGAGCTTTTCAGAAAGTGCTTTCGTTACCTCGTATATCTCCTGATTTGTAGCCGGAGTGCCTTCCTGACTGTTGGTGTCACCGCTTTTAGGCATCCACTCCCACTGCGGTTCATTTAATGGGCTGACATAATCGAATTTTATACCTTCATTTTTCTCCAGTCCCTGAATACTTTGAACTAAAAAATCGGCAAATTTTGGTATTGCACCATCTTTTAGATTCAGTTTATTTTTTCGGGAAGAAAAAGATAATCCGTTATGCGTCATGTGAACCGGCGGACTGTTGGTGAAAATCAGAAATTTTTCAACTCCTCTTTTTTTGGCTGCCTGCAAAAACCATCTCTGCCCTTCCTGTTTCGAAAAATCATAAGTACCGTCAGCATTCAAAATGCATTCGCTTCTTCTCCATTCGTCAGAAACTTTACTGTTTTCGCCTTGTTCCGTACTTCCTGCTCCGAGATTAAAACGCCAGATCGAAAGTCCGATTCCTTTTGGGTTTCCCTCTGCATCAATTTCTTTACTAAATAACAGATCAGCAATTGTATTTTTTTTCTGCTCAGGCCAGTTTTTACCCACGAATTGTGTCCTCCATGCATCCGAGCCTCCAAAGCCATCCATGGTCTGAACCACATTATCTGTACTGATAGTGATGGTTCGCTGCCCATAAGACAGCGAACTCATTACTACTAAAAGCGAGATATATATTTTTTTCATTAATTATTGTTTTTCTTATTGACGCAATCTTATTATCCGCTTCGTTTGTCATTTCGAGGAAGGAGAAATCTCCACAAGAAACTCAGTAATACAAGTACTCAATCTTTTTGGAGCTACTTTTGGAGATTTCTCCTTCGTCGAGATGACAAGATTGTGGTTATTCACAACTTTTCAAAACCTTAATTCCTTAGCAACTGAGTCCCTTAGAACCTCTATTTATACGTTCCCGTATAAGTCACAACTGATCTTGCAGGAATTTCTAAATTCGTAGCGTCAACAGCTGTTCCTTTTTTAAGACTCAACGTTTCAGAAGTTGTGTAAGGTGTTAATTTATTATCTGTTAACGCACCTCCTGAAAGGTTAAATTTGTATGTTTTTGCTACTTTACTAATGTTCACTGCAACAATTACCAGTTTTTTAGATGCAACATCTTTATAAGCTGTCACCATCACATCATTTACAGCTTTTGCGCTATCTACACTTGGAATCTGAACTCTTACCATTCCCGGTTTTACGAAGAAAGAAAAGTTTCCTAATGCCCAAAGTGTTTTTGAATCTCTAATAAATCCGTCGTTTTTACAATAGTTGGCATCTCCGGCACCATTACTTGAGCCATTATCAACATGAATTAATCCGTCTTTGTAATCACCACGGCTAATTGCTGTCCACCACTGCCATGATGTTACACCTCCAACAGAAATATCGGTACTGATAATACGGGCTGTCCAAAGTGCCAGAGAAATTCCTAAATCTCTTCCCGGACCTGCACCACCTGGAAGCTCAGCCGTTCCTGGGCTTTCTAAAACACAATATTCTGTAGACCAAAGGCTCAATCCTCCAACAGACTGCGCTCTTGTAGCAGCCAACTCCCTTGAATTTACCAGCTCTCTCAAAGGCCATGCCTGCCAGTAACTGTGTGCTGAGATCGTTTTCTTAACGTTGCTTAAACCTGCAATGTTTTTAGAAGAATTGGAAGCAAAGAAGTAATCGATCTGATTGGATCTGTTTTCTTTGCCTGAAATTGTTTTGTATAAAGGCTCATAAGAACCTCCTTCTCCTACTACAATCTGAGAACTTAGTCCTTTAGATTGTAATTTTGGAGATAAAACATTCACAAAACTGTAAATATTTCCATTTGTAGCAGGTGACCCTTCCTGACCTGAACCATCCCATTCGTATTGCGGTTCGTTGAAAGGACTCAAATAATCGATTGTTAATCCGTGCTCTGATTTTAATTTATCTAAAGATGTTACCCAGAAATCAGCCAGTTCAGACATTTTTCCTTCTTTCAGATTGTAATATTCTTTTATGGAAGCATGTGCTTTTCCGTTTTGAGTTAAATACACCGGAGCACTGTTTGAAAATGCCAATAATTTATCTACTCCACGTTCTCTTGCTGCTTTCATGAACCAAACCTGACCGGCCTGTTTGGTCATGTCATAGTTTACTCCATTTGTAGTGAAACATTCTGTACGTCTCCATTCATCACCAATATCGCTGGCATCGCCCTGCTCTGCACTTCCTGAGCCCAAATTAAAACGCCATAATGACAAACCGATACCTTTTGGATTTCCTTCAGCATCAAACTCTTTGCTGAAAAGCAAATCTGCCATTTTGTTTTTTTTATCCGAAGGCCAGTTTTTTCCAATAAAATTACACTGCCAGGCATCAGAAGCGCCAAAGCTTTCCATGGTTTGAAGATTGGCATCCAGATTAATTTTTAGTTCTGCAACAGCATTATCAGAATCAGAGTTTTCATTTTTATCAGAATCACAGCTCACAAAAAAAGAGCTGGCGAAAAGCAAGCCTGCACACAGCAGACTTACTTTATTATTTTTATATAATGTCATCTTAATAATTAGGGTTTTGAGTAATTACACCTCCACTTAAATCTCTTTCTATTTGTGGTATTGGCCAAAGCAAGTGTTTAGCAGGATCAAAATTGATTCCTTTGTCCTGAGCTTCTCTTGTGTTTGTTGTTTCGTAAGGATCAGTTGAACTTAAGTTGTACTTAACAAAAGTTCCGTTTGGTCCCATCAACGTTTCAATGACACGTTTACCTGTAGTCGGATCTTTTTCACGACGGATATCGAATAAACGTAATCCTTCAAAAGCCAGTTCTAAACGACGCTCTTTATAGATTTGATTTAAAAGCGTTGGTCCTGATATTCCGGTTTTAGGCTCTAAATCTACACGGTCTCTGATGATATTAATATCCGCCAAAGCATCTCCGCCTGTATGATAGTTTGCTTCTGCTCTTGTCAGGTACATTTCGGCCAGACGAATCAACGGAACATTTAATGGTAAGTGCCCGTCTTTTTTATCTAATGTACGGCGTGTAGCGATTGGAATATAATATTTACGGCAGATACGTCCTGATTTATTATCATTTAAACTGAATTTATGAGTCGGATTTAAAACCTCATCTCCATAAGCAGCTTCTCCCCATTTTGTAATAGTACTTCTGCGGCGGATCACATCATTTTCAGAAAGATAAGCATTCTCTAAATCACTGGTTGGCATGCACCATCCCCAACCATCAATAACATCTTTTGCATCATTACTAGGGAAGTTTTTCTTGTCTTCTCCTCTTGCTCCCGAAAAAGTTGGCAACATAGAACCCAAAGCTTCGTTTTGTATAGAGGAAGACTGAGCTTCTAAAATAGATTCTTTTCCGTTATGATTGTTTACATTCCAGATGTCTAGAAAATTTTCTTCCAGGGTGTAAGGACCCTCAGTTATTACCTTATTGGAATATAATTTTGCATCAGCCCATTTTTCCTGAAATAAGGAAACACGAGCCAATAAAGCATAAGCAGCCCATTTGTTTATTCTTCCGTTTCTGGCTACCGGGATTTCTTCCAGCTTTGCGGCAGATTCTTTTAAGTCGGCTTCTATTTGTGCATAAACTGCTGTTGCAGGACTACGTTCTAGCTTTAAATCACTGGTTCCCAAAGATTTTGTATATAAAGGTACTGCTCCAAAAAAGTTTACCAATTCATAATAGCAATAGGCACGAACAAATAGAGATTCTCCCATATACTGGTCTTTTTGAGCATCAGAAATTGGTGATACAGCCATTTTTTCCAAACCAATATTTGCTGATTGAATGGTATAATAATGAGCCGTATAAAGACTATTTAAACCTCCCATATTGTCTGGCGTAATAACATACTGTGCTCCTGGTCTAAATGCAGCGTTATCCTGTCCTGTGTTTCCCATCCAGGCATCATCAGTAGCAGTTTCGTTGACTAATCTTGGAGCAAGTAATGTATACCAGTCTTTAGAAAGCAGTAATCTCTGCGTTAATTCATTAGTATAGTTTTCGCATTCCTGCGCAGTCTGAAAGTAGTTGTCCAGCGTCTGTGTTCCTCTTTCTTCTTTTTCAATAAAATCCTCACAGGAAACTGCAAACATTGAAAAAGCTAGTATTGATAAAATTATTTTTTTCATGTCTTTCTATTATTAAAATGCTACATTAAGCCCCATCAAAATGGTTGGCTGAACCGGATAATTCCATCCTCCAAAACCTGATCCTTTAACTCTGTCATCTTTATCAGGGTCTCCTCCTGCAACTTCAGGATCAACACCTGAATAGTTTGTCCATGTCCATAAATTCTGTCCTGACAGCGATATTCTTAATTTATCTAAGCCAAATTTATTCTGGAATGTATATCCTAACTGAATGTTCTTCATACGTACAAACGAACCGTCTTCTACATAAAAAGAAGAAAATTTACTAAAGTTTTCATTGTTGTCATCTTTAGACAAACGAGGAACATAATTAGAAGTTCCCTCGCCATGCCATGCCATCTGATCTAATCCGCTAACCTTGTTTGTTAAACTTGTACCGTTGTACAAATCTGAGATGTTCTGGTTTACGATATCATTTCCAATACTTGAGTAGAAATTAGCCACTAAATCAAATTGTTTGTAAGCAAAATTCAGATTCAGACCTACGTTGTAATCAGCCCATGGAGAACCAATTTTAGTTCTGTCTTTATCATCCAATTTTCCATCACCATTGATATCTTTAAAACGAATATCACCCGCTTTTGCATAAGGCTGCAATTTAGTTCCGTGTTCATCTGTATGTGCATTCAGTTCTGTCTGATTTTGGAATAAGCCATCTGCTACATACCCGTAAAAATAACCCGGTTCATCGCCTTTAACCGTCAAAGTTCTGTTTCCTGCTCCATAAAGTCTTTCTCCTTCTGTTGATAAAGAAAGCATTTCCACATTTACTGTTGTAAAAGTCAGATCTGCACCGTATGAGAAATCTCCTTTTTTATTTTTATAAGAAAGCAATAAATCTATACCGCTGGATTGCATAGCACCTACATTTGTCCAGATTGTCGCATATCCCGGAAAACCGCTGTATGTTGGAAATTGTTTCTTGAACAACATATCATTTGTTTTCTTTTGATAGTATTCTAATGAACCGGAAAATTTATTTTGCCACAAACTAAAATCAATTCCAAAATTGATATCTTCTACAGTTTCCCATTTGATATCCTTGTTTGCCATGGTTGAAGGATAAGAAGTATCTACCATTTCACCTCCAATTACGTAGTAACCTTGTCCGATATTAGACTGATAAACTGAAGCCGGCAGCCCTTGATTACCTACTTTACCCCAACCTGCTCTTAATCTAAGATCACTTATAACTTCTTTAGTGCTTTCCATAAAACCTTCATTCGAAATTCTCCATGAAGCAGAAGCAGACGGGAAATTGGCCCATTTATTATTTGCCATAAACTTTGAAGAACCATCACGTCTAAAAGTACCTGTGAAATAATATTTACTATCATAGTTGTAAGAAAAACGAGAGATGTATGACATTATTGAACTGGACACGCTATTTCCTTCGCTGTCACGGTTTTTAGTGGCCGCATTTACTTCTCTCATCGATTCTGAATTGTTAGGCACACCTTCTCCATATCCCCAGACCTCATTACGATTATACTCTTCCATGGTGCTACCAATCATCAACGAAGCATTGTGTTTCTCTGCAAATGTTCCTGAATACGTTGCTGTAGTTTGCCATGTCCAATCTGCATTGGTTTTACTCCATCTTTCAACCTTATTAATCTCCTCTTTTTCGTGTGCTGCATCGATTATGAAATCAGGTCTAAATCTGCTTCTTACCTGATTACCAACTTCAATGGAAGCCTGCGTACGAATTACAAGACCTTTGATTGGAGCATATTGCAAATAACCATTTGTGTTTAAATTATACTGGTCTGTATAATCGTCATATCTTTTTACAGCAGCAACGGGATTCCATACATACGAAGGAGAACGTGCATAAATACTGTATTCGTTTTCTAATCCGGTTAACTGATCTGCCGGTTTGTAAATTGGGGTAATAGGATCGATTTTAACAAAATCAGCCCAGTTATTAGGACCTCCCCAACTTTCATAACGAGGATTTAAAGTGATTCCTGCTGAGAATTTATCTGAGAATTTGAAATCATTATTGATTCTCATTGTGATTCTTTCCCATCCTCCTATTTCATACATTGATTCTGTATTGTAATAGTTTAAACTAACTGCATACGTGTGTTTGTCTGAACCTCCCGAAGCTCCTAAAGAAGCATTTGTTACCGGAGAACTTTTTCTGATTCCTGCCCCCCACCAGTCTGTTGTTTTTCCTCTGTAATGGGAAGCATTTGGTAAATAATCTGAATAACCCGAATTATTATAAGCCGTATTCATAATGTTAGCATAGCCTTCAGCATTTGCCATATCGTATGGATTCTCCATCATCTGCATACCTGAACTCAGGTCAAAAGTAAATCTTGTTTTTCCTGATTTACCTTTTTTTGTAGTAATAAGAATAACTCCATTAGATGCTCTGGAACCGTAAATAGCACTTGCAGAAGCATCTTTTAAAACCTCCATAGACTCAATTTCGTTATTACTCAAAAAGTTGATACTGGTTCCCATCGGAATACCGTCAACGACATAAAGCGGATCTGTACCAAGATTAAGAGTTGAAATACCACGAATCAATACCCTTGGCTGTGCTCCCGGACCACCTTGTCCGGTAATCTGAACACCGGCTACTTTTCCCTGCAAAGATTCGGTCACGTTACCAACAGTCATAGTCTGAAGTTCTTTTCCTTTTACAGAAGAAATTGAACTCGTTACATCGCTCTTTTTTACAGATGCGTAACCTACCACTACAATCTCATCCAAAACCTGACTAGATTCTTCTAAAGTAACGTCCAGAGTAGTTTTATCTCCGGCAGCAACGACTTTAGATGTAAAACCAATGAAAGAAAATTCGATCTGAGTGTTTGCATTAGGAACAGAAATGGAATATTTACCATCAAAATCAGTTGCTGTTGAGTTAGAAGTTCCTTTAACAATTACATTAACCCCGGGAATCGGCACATTGGCTTTATCCTTTACAGTTCCTTTGATTGTTACTTGCGCAAATGATGCAGCACTGCATAATAAGGCAATAAAAAACCATATATATTTAAATTTCATATTTAGCTATTTTATTTATTAATGTTATAACAAAGCCTATAACAAATTATTTTTTTGTTATAAAGGCTCTTTCCAACTCGGTATCAACAATAACTTTGTAAACACCCGGAGCTGCTGTGTATGCACCATTACCATTTTCTCCTGGAGACATAGTGGCAATACCATTATTAATCAATCTCCATTGTGGATTCCACCACTGCCCTGTGAAAGTAATTTTCATAGTTGATCCAGTAAGTGTAATCTCTCCAACTAATTGATATGGATTATCCGGATTATTAGCCAGGTGTAAACTTCCCATAACCCACGCGTTCCATGTATCCCAGTTAGCGTCTTTAACACCTTCACCACAAACACTCACAAAAGTTTTTCTTAGCGCTTCATCATCATTCCATGATCCGTTAGCAATATCTGCCCAAACTTTACTTGAAGGTGTATACTTAGTAACTGTATAAGCCATTGTATTTGGATTCATTTTTATGTTGTAATATCCTTTGGTAGGTAAAATAATTGGTGCTGAAGAAGCAGCATCAACAATGTTTTCTGAACCATCTAATCCAAAACAATGTGGGGCAAAGTCAGATTCCTGTCCTAAGAAATAAATTTCTTTATTGTCTTTATCAGCATAATATTTGAATTCAAAATTCTGTCCGTTTTTCTCATGGAAATACATAGGAACACCAGCTGCATCCGTTTTAAGGTTAGTCCCTTTTGGCTGATCACATAAATAAATGGCAGGATACTCATTCGTAGCCACAACATTGATATTTAATGATCCTGTATTAGGAATAGCAAATTTATCTTTAGCAGTAATTGTTAGTACATAATTTGCTGCAGTAACAGGTAAGACATATTCTTTACTGAATGTATAAGTTTGCGGAGAGCCCTGTAACTGAACAGTTTCATCAATATTAAGAGCAGCACACTTAACCTGAACATAATCGATACCTGAATCATCATTGACTACAAAATTTACCGGCATTATATTACTGGTCGACAATAAAATAACGGCTCCTTCATTTGGGGAAAGCATACTTATTGCCGGAGCAGAAAATTCTCCGTCTAAGCGCAGGTTAATTTCTTCATCAACAGCGTTTCCTGAAACATCAGTTATTGTCAGTTTTATTTTAAAAGCTTCAGATGTTCCTCTATCAGCAGGAACTTCGAAAAAATAACTCAGGTTATACGTTTCAAGTAAAGGATCAGTTTCAAAAGTAATCACCTTATCAAGGGATAGCTCAGGAATTTGAATGTGTACACTCTTTAGTCCTAAATCATCTGCTAAAGCAGCTTTGATTTCAAATTTTCGGGTTGGTGCACCATAAATTTCTTTTGTTGATACAACTACCGTGGGGTTATCAGAACTTGGAAAATCTGATTCGTTATTTTGACATCCGGTAAAAAGGACAGCAAAAAGGGCAAGAAAAAATAAAAATACATTTTTTTTCATTTCTTTAATTTTAAGGTTAGGTTCGTTTAGTAAGTTTTTCTTTTTAAAGCTTAATTTTAGGTTGTAATTGTAGGTTAATTTTAGCATTTTGCTTTAACTGTTTTTGGGGAAAACAGGCAAATGATTAACTGATTGTTTTCATATTATCTGGTCTGGTTAATTTGTTAGTGATTCTTTTTTTTATTTATGTTTCTGCCTGCTTATGGCAGCATTTAATTTTTGTTTTAAACCCGCAGGTATTAATCTGCGGGTATGATAAGTAACAAGATAAACTAACTCTACTTTCTACATTTAAAGAGTGCTCAAATTCTTTAAATCAGATAAACACTTATCGTAAAAAAAAACACTTATAACTACATAGTAATTGATAACTTTATTACTATTACTGCAAAGAAATGTTTAATCCATACTTTTAAAGAGGGGTAAATTGGAAAAAAAAGGAGGTCAAAATCGCAATCAGGCGTATTTTTATCTTTAAAATTGCCAAGTGCAAAAAAATAATAGGATTTTTTTACACAATACGCAATTACTCTCTAAAATTGCATTTTTATTATTCAAAACATCTTTGTAATCCAATACTGACTATGCATTACTAAAAATTAATTAGCACTTAAAGTTTTTGTACTAATTCAATTTATAGTTTAGAAAATAATATTTTAAAAAAGACATTATAATTACGATAATGAAAATGTTTTTTTTTGATTTTGTCTTAATAAATACTCTTCGCGTCCTCCTTACCTTTTTCCTTCTGCTCTGTCAAAACAGATTTTAAAATTTCAGAATTTTTTATAGCTTCCGGATTAAAGGATTCGCTGTTCATGTATTTTAAGATTGATATGAGCATCTGTTTTGCGACTGGACGCTTGTCTAAATTGGTGGCCAGATCAAAAGATGCGATAACCAATTTTCCAGATCCTACGGTTCCTTCAAAAAGTGATGCCAGTTTGCGGTTATTGGCAAAATTATCGACCATTTCTACAATCGGGCTTCCTCCTTCTATTCCGTCTGTAATGAGTGTTGTCGAATTCACATTCAAATCCCACCATTGCCAGTCGGTATTTATGTCTGTCGGAAAATCGGCCAACGCTTTGTGCGAAGGATTACAAAGCACTCCCATCGTTCCAGCTTGTTTGGGAAAGTGTACCGGACTCCAAAATACTGGAACAAATTTTCCTTCGATTCCTTTGATCTTTTTCCAATCCGGATTTAGCAATACTTTTTTACCGGCTTTCAGCAGTTTGTAGGCTTCTTCAAGGCTTCTGGTGTAAACTACTTTTCCGTAATCTATGTTTTGTTTTTGAGGATAGATCCAAATATTCCATTGGTTTTTATAATTTGTTCCTTTCAGATTTACAGTAACTGTTAATTTCGTCGCTTTCGTTATTTTCTGAAGGCTTTCATTTATATCCAATATTTTATGGTTGTAACCAATAGAAATTGCAGATTTTGTATTTCCTGAAGCAACTATAGTATTGCCATCATTAATACTCCATTCTATTTCCTGATCTTTTAAAACTGAATCCGAATAATTACTGATATCCAAAGAAGCTGTAAAAAATTCATCGTTTGTAAACGTCGCTTTAGGAAAACGCAGCAACGGTACAACCGAAGCTGAAAACTGTCTGAATTCCTCTGCCGAAATTAATCCTTTGCTATCCCAGAAAGCATCCAAAAGTCCAACCAATGCTGTTCCTTGTCCAGGAAAATCATGCAGATCCAATAATTGAAAACCGCTGATTCCTGCTGTTTTTAAAGCTCTTTCGATTTCTTCTTTGTACAGAATCACAGCCAATTTACCCGATGCTTTTGTATAATCAGCAGCTTTGCTTATTAAGCCTTTACGTTCCAAATCTTCCTTAACCGATTTAAAATTGATAGGTTCTAAAACTCCTGTGTATTTAGAAATTTCATCTATTTTAGGATAAACTGCATACTGACCAATTTCGTGCGTTACCAAAGGCACTGTCATTCCTTCAACAGAAGCAACATAATCTTTGTTGAAAGTTGGAGATTCACTATTAAAAATACCTTGTCCGCGAACCCATCCCTTTTTGGTCCATTGTGTAATAAAGAAATCATCTTCAGGTTCCGGCCAGTCGCCATGCCCTTTTTCGAAAGTGAACGAAGTTGTAGTATAGAGATGTCTGTCATCTTTAACTCTTAAGCTGATCATCAATTTAGTCAAAACAGTCATATCGCCCTGAAGTTCATTCCCCATCGACCACATACAGAAAGAGGGATGATTACCATATTCATTAATCATACGCTGTGCTTCGGCATATAAAAAGTCGGTAGTTTTTTGATCTTGTCCAATTTTTAAAGTCCAAACCGGCAATTCTACCTGAAGATAAAAGCCCATTTCATCTGCCACTTCAAATGCTGCCTGAGGCGGACACCAGGAATGAAAACGAAGGTGATTTAATCCCCATTCTTTTGCTGTACCGAAAACTTTTCTCCACCCATCCTTATCCATTGGCGGATGCCCTGTCAGCGGGAAGATATTGCATTCTAAAGTTCCTCTTAAAAATACGGGCTGGTCATTAATCGTGAGTACAGAACCTTTTTTGGAAAAACTCCGCATTCCAAAATCAACGGAAGCATTCGAATTATTTTTCCCGGCTTTTAATTCGGCTTTTAGTTCATATAACTCAGGCGAAAATTCACTCCAAAGCTTTACATCTTTCCCCATATTATAATCCGCTTCAACTACTGATTCTCCGGTTTTTATCTGAATTTCTTTTTGGAGCACTGCTACCGAAATCTTAGTCTTTTTATTTACAGCCGTTAGACTTAAAATTCCTTTTGAGTTTTTTGTACTGTTTTTAAGAACTACTTTTACTTTTGCAATTCCAGTACTTATTTCCGGTTTTACCTGAAGATTCGCAATTCGGACAGCGTCAAACGCTTCGATTTCCATTTTACCTATAATACCGTTCCACATAATCTGCGTTTGATTGGTATATGCATGTGCCATATTATCAACACTGATATCAAACAGTTTGCGATTGTCTACACGAATGGTTATGCGGTGTGTTTTTCCGGCAGTAAGATATTTTGTAAGGTCAAAATAATGCGGTGCTATCAGGCTGTTTTGTTCTCCTAAAACTTCTTTGCCGTCAATCCATACATTGGTTTTCCAGATTACGCGTTCCAGTTTTAGTATCAATTCTTTCTTCTTCCAATTTTTCGGCACTGAGATTTCACGTGTGTACCAAGCTGCACCCAGATAACTGTTTTTACGCGTTAAATGACTCATTTGGAGTTTTTCTAAACTTGGTTTTAGCTTATTCGGAATCCCAAGACCGGCATCATCTGTAGTTCCAGGCAATTTTATCAGCTGTTTAAAACTCATATTCTGCCAGCCATTTTTTTGTCCAATATCTGTACTGTCGAGCTGTACTGTCCATTCTCCGGCAATATCCATAACTGTTTTTTCTCTCGAATCCCATGAAGACAGAAAAAGCAGAAGCAGAACAGACGTTATGATATGTTTGATTTTCATCTCTTAAATTTTATTAATTAAATAATTTGTCGATTTTAACACACTTCGACTCCACTCAGTGCACACTGGAATCATAGATTTTGAAAGCTTAAAAAGACGTTTCACTCATTCAAAAACATATAGCTATATGTTGAGAAATGAATTTCTCTTTTACATTTCTTTTTCAAAAACACAAATCTATGCTCCTATGTGTTAATCATTAAATACCGTTGAAGCTTCTTTTATTTACGAAAGGTCTGTTTATTGATATCCAATTCTTTCACTTTCTGATAATATTTTTCAGATTCGGTTTCATTACCTAATCCGCTATGACCTAAAGCCATTACATAATAACAGTGCACCTGATTTCTAACATTCAAATCATCATCCCAAATCGCCAAATCCGGAAGCGAAACCGCAAAATAATCGATTCTTGATTTTTCGAACAGGTATTTCTCTCCGTGTGCCAGCAGTTTGTTGAAACGGCTTCGGGCTTTGTCTTCATCTCCTAATTCGCGCCATGCTAATCCTTGATAAAAAATCTTATCCGGCTGCTGATCGTTATAGAAAAATGCCTGAACCGGTTCTGAGGATCCAAGTGTTGCCTGAATAAAATTGGCATTTGCATTTTCTAAATCTCCAAGACCTTTATACACTAATCCTTTATAATAAAAAACTTCATTTTCTTCAGCATTTTTCAGTTTGCCTTCACCTAAATCGTACGGATAAAATTCTGTTTCTTTCAGCAATTGTACTGCTTCTCCAAATCTTTTTTCTGCTATTGCAATTTTTGCTAATTCCACTCTGCATAAAGTATACTGACCTGTTACTTTTCCTTCTCCGCCTTCCCAAGGATGGAATTTTCGCTGTGCAATCAATTCTTTTGCAACAGCATATTTTCCTGTCTGATTGTAAAGTGTAATCCGTTCAATACACAAATCATCACGCTCTTCGACCAAATTTGAATACTGATTTAAAACTCCCAATCTATATTCAGGTGATTTTCCAATTTTCTTATACAGCTGATCCAGCTCCATAAAAATCCTAGAATCGGTTGGATCCAATGCAAATGCTTTTTCCAGCATTTCCTGGGCTTTAGTTTTATCATTGGTCTTGTTGAAATAAGCAAGTGCCAGGTTTCGCAATAAAGTCGGAAAGGTATCATCTATACTGTATGAGATCTCCCAACATTTTACAGCATCTTCATATTGACGGAAAGCATACCAGAAATTCCCTAAATAATACGACGCTTTTGCATCCTTCGGATTTAAACGAATAGCATCCTGCAGAATATTTACTTCTTCAATTCTATTAGGAAAACATTTTTCTGGTGACTCTGCTGCAGCTTTTTTGTAATATTCTAAAGCTTCGTCTTTATCTCCAGCCATAGAAGCAAAATAACCCAAAGCATAATACACCATTGGATAAACTTCTTCATTATCATTGATCGATTGCTGCAATAATTGAGAAGCTTCTTCATACAATCCAGCACTGGAAAAGTCAAGTGCATATTCGATATAACCATGTGACCACTGACGCATAATGGTATTCATTTCGTCCAATACAGTCTGGTCTTTTGTCAGCAGATATTTCTCAAAACGGCAACCCATGTTGAAACGGTCAATTTTAAGAGAATCTTCAATCCATGCCAAAGCTTCCTGATTTCTGTTTAACTTTCGCAAAATAGACGCTTTCAACTGACGTGCCTTGTGATTGTGCCAGTTGCGGATCAATGATGATTCTACTCTTTCCAGCGCTTCGGTCCATTCTCCTTTTCTACTGTCGATTTGTGCCAATGCGTAAAAACCGGCGTCCTGCCACGCTGCATTCCAGGTTGATTTGAAAAGTGAATTATAAGCATCATCAAATTTTCCCTGTAATTTTAAGCAATAACCCAGATTGTATAAAGGTTCTCCATCAATCGGATTTGGATTGCGCTCTGTTAAAACTTCAACCGCGGTTCTGAAATACGTTTCGGCTTTTTCAAACTGTCCTCTTCGCAGCATCAATAAACCAACAGCATTGTTACATCTTACATCTTTCGAATCTCTGCTTAAGGCTTCAAAATAATAATCAAGGGGATTGTAAGTAGCGTGTCTGTATTGTTCCAAATGAAGTCCCGTCAAGTACAATTGTTCCATTGAAGCAATATCTTTTGGATCTAAAGCCGCTTTTGCAGGATCAGGAACTGGTTTTATCTCAGCTTTTTCTTCCTGATACTGAACCAGAATTTTGCCATTTGAAGTATAAACCGTAAATATCAAATCCTCAGATACTGTTTCTCCAATTGAAACTCGTTTTTTATACGGATTTACAGGTGAAATCGTAATTTCATCCTGAAATAATACCCCGTTTTGCTTGTTTTTTAATTCAATACTCAAATTCTCATACAAACCAGTTGTATACAAAATTAGATCAGCTTCGTTTCCTTCAATTTCAATATTAATGATCGCATCTTTTGTTGCATTTTTTACATAACCAACTTCTGCATACGGCATAAAATATTGTACCCATGATTTTTCTTCATAAGCCTGAAGCCAGGAAAAATCAGGCTGATTGTCTGTAAAAACACCTGTCATTAATTCAATATACGGACCGTCTTTGTCTGTTAAATTTCTGTCCCAGGCCAAACCGAAATCTCCGTTCCCCCATGTCCATTGTTTTTTTCCCGGCGAAACATGATGATTGGCAACATGCAGCAATCCTGCCTGCACATCATCTTCGTAACCGCCCACAAAATTATATTTGGACTGAACCGCCATATAAGATGTTGGAACCGGAATATTTTTATATTTTGAAATGTCGACTCCGGCAGAATAGTCCTGTTTGTAATATTCTCCAGTCGCAATTGGGAATTTAGAAACATCTCTTTTTCCGTGGTCAAATACGGCATTAACATCTGGAGGAAAAACCGATTTATAACCGTCATTCACCACCACAGCCGGATTTGCCCACCAAAGGAACGTCTGCGGAAAAGCAGTACGGTTGTAGATTTTTACTTTAATTTCGATGTAAGCTTTATCAGGATGCAGTGTGAATCCCTGCATTCCTTTGGTTCTGAACATTCTTTCTACTTCATTACACCATATTGTTTTGCTTCCGTCCTCATTTTCTTCAATATTATAATCTGTAGGCAAAAAAGTACTCGGACGGTGGTGCTGTGGCCAGTTGAACTCAATTCCGCCGGAAATCCAAGGTCCGGTAAGCCCCACAAGAGCCGGTTTTATAACCTGATTGTAATATACGAAATGACGCTGTTTTACTTTGTCATACGCCATGTGAACGCGCCCTCCCAGTTCAGGAAGAATCATGATTTTGATGTATTTATTTTCTAAAAATACAGCGTGATAGGATTTGTCAAATTTTTCATCTGACAATTTTTCGACAACCGGATAAGGATAAACAGCTCCTGAGCTTCCCTGATATACTCGTTTTTCAAGAAAAATCGGATTCTTTTCTTCTTCGCCAATTTGGTACGTAGGCAGTAAAATAGCTTCTTCCCAAACCCGTACTACACCATCTTCATTAACGGTTGACTGAATTAAATACGCTGTGATTTTTTCGTCCTGACCCGTTTCGTTTACCGATTGTTTTGAATTCAAATTATCTGCAATTGTATTTTCCATTTTATTCTATGCTATTATTTTGTCAATTCATTTTCTATTTCCTCTAAAGACTTTCCTTTGGTTTCCGGCAGCGAAATGCGAAGGAAAAAGTATCCGGCTAAACAGATAACCCCATAAAGCCAGAATGTTCCATAAGATCCAAGGCTGTTATTTAATATCGGAAATGTATAAGTAAGCACGAAACAGGCTGTCCAAAGGGCGAAAGTCGAAACCGCAATTGCCATTGCTCTGATTTTTGTAGGGAATATTTCAGATAAAACAACCCAGGTAATGGGTGCCAATGTCATGGCGTAGCAGGAAATCGCAGCAATAACAAGTCCTAAAACTGCAAGCCCTGTTATTTCAAAATAATAGCAGGCGCCAAGTGCTGCGTAGATAAAGAATAATCCAATTGAACCGATAAGCATCAATGTTCTTCTTCCCCATCTGTCGACAAAATACATTCCCACAAATGTGAAGATCACATTGGTTAGACCGGTAATTACGATATTGAACAAGATATCCGAAACGCCATAACCGGCAGCCGAAAATATTTCCTGTGCATAATTAAAAATCACATTAATACCGCACCATTGCTGAAAAGCCGCAATCACGATTCCTAATAAAAGAATCTTTGGCATTTTACCTTCAAAAAGCATTTTATAATTGGCTTCTTCTTTGGTATCTCCCGCACTTAACTTCAATTCTTCAATTTGTTCTTTTGCAAAGGCAAGCCCGCCAATTTTAGTAAAAATAGATTCGGCTTTATCATATTTACGCTGACTCGCAAGCCATCTTGGACTTTCTGGTATAATTAGTATCAAAACAAAAAAGGCTACTGATGGAATGGCTCCAGCCCAAAACATATATCTCCAGCCCCATTGACCGTTCCAGGAATTCAAAATATCCTGTCCTTCTACAATTGGGTCTGCAATTAACCAGTTTACAATCTGCGCTGCCAATATTCCTATTACAACCGTTAACTGGTTTATCGAAACAAATTTCCCTCTGGATTCACTTGGAGCGATTTCGGCTATATACATTGGTGAAAGATTTGAAGCAATTCCAATTCCAATACCGCCAACAACTCTCCATATAATAAACCATTCAATCGTATCGACTATTCCGGTGCCAACTGCTGCCAATGTAAAAAAGATTGAAGCTACAATCATTAGCGGTTTTCTTCCGTATTTATCAGACAAACTTCCCGAAATCATTACCCCCAAGAGGCATCCTAAAATAGCGCTTCCCATTACCCATCCCTGCATCGAAGGTGAGTTGGCAATATTAAAAAAGACTTCATAAAATGGTTTCGCACCACCAATTACAACCCAGTCATATCCGAACAGTAATCCGCCCATGGCTGAAACCAATGCGATAAAAAGCAGGTATGAAGAATTAAACTTATTCATATGTATAATTTTAAATTAATTTATTATTTACAAATATCGCTAGTTGGTAAGCTTACAAAAATGTAATATTTATGCAAAACATGTATAAAACAACTATTTTAAACAAACCATTGTCATACTAAAAATAAAGAAACCTTTTTTTTATTGCAAATACATTTTTAGAGTTAAAAACTAACATAACAAACAACCTGAATATAAAAAATATCTGACTAAAGTATTATTTACGGTAGATTATCATACGTTTTTAAGTAACAAAATTATATAATATGTAAATTATCACGGTTAAGTAATACATATATTTTCTTAAATTTGATTTTTAAATACATCTCAAATGGTTAGTTTCTACAATAAATATATTTTAATATGAATCAAATAGCAGATGGTTTTAAGGGCGAAAGAGCAATCGTTGTTCCATATAGTGTACGTAATTTTCAATCAGGTAATGAATTGACAAAAAATGCATTTATTACACATATTGGTTATTATCCTAATGCAAAATATCATTTTAGAAAACGGTCAAAAGGCGCACTTGAAAACATTCTTATTTATTGTGAAACCGGAAAAGGTTTTATAACCCTTGAAAACGAACAATTTTCGCTTACTAAAGATCAGGCTTTTATAATACCGGCGCACAAAGCACATAGCTATGAAGCAGAAATTTCTAAACCCTGGAGTATTTACTGGCTCCATTTTAAAGGAAACTCGAACTCTTTACATACTGCTGTTTCAGGAAAGATCCTAAATCTAAACGACAGCAGATCAACGGACAGATTAAATTTATTCGAAGAAATATATCAAAATCTGGAAATGGGTTTTAATCCTGACAATCTTGAATATTCCAGCATTTGTCTGCAGCATTTTCTGGCCAGTCTAAAATACACCGATCAATTCTTAAAAATAAAAACAGCAGACACAGAGGTATTAGATGTTATACCACTAAGTATTATTTACATGAAAAATAACCTAACTGCTAAAATCACGCTGTATGATATTGCACAGCATGCCGGTTATTCGAGTTCGCATTTTGGGTCTCTGTTTTTAGAGAAAACCTCCTTTACGCCTATGGACTATTACAATCAGTTAAAAATTCAGAAGTCCTGCTCTCTTTTGCAGTTCAGTACTATGAAAATAAAGGAAATTGCTTATTTTTTGGGTTATTATGATCCATTTCATTTTTCAAAATCATTTAGGATGGTCATGGAAATATCTCCCAGAGAATACCGGCTTAGATACAAAACTACTGTTTAATCGCTATTTGAATCATCAAAAAAGGCTTCGACTCCGCTCAGCCTGACAACTGTTTTCAATTACACCCAGCAAGTACTATTTAATAATATTCAAATCAGAATTAAAAGAACTCTTATACTTTTTGATGTATTCTGAAGGTGTCATTCCAAATAATTTCACGAACTGCTGCCTGAAATATTTTGGATCTTCAAAACCAACTTCAGCACTTGCCTGGGCAATATTAATATCTTCGGTAAGCATCAACATGGCAGCTCTTCGGATTCGCAGTGAACGTATAAAAGCGTTTAGAGTCTGTCCCGAAATGATCTTAATTTTGGTATAAAGTGTTCTATGACTCATACCCATTTCAAGAGCAAAAGTTCTAATTGTAAAATCTCTTTTGTGAATATTAGCTTCTACAATATCAATACATTTTTTCAGCATTTCCTGATATTCTACAGGTACTTTCTGTGTATTCTCTTTTAAAGTTATGCTATTTAAGAAATAGGTTCGTAAATTACTTCGGTTTCGCAATAACGATTCGACACGGGCCACGAGTATCTCATCATCAAATGGTTTCGTGATATAATCATCCGCACCATCATTTATTCCCTGCAAATGAGTTTCAGGATTTTTTGATGCGGTTAACAGAATTACAGGAATATGCGATAAATCGTTGCTTTCTTTTATTTTTCGACATAATTCAAGACCATCCATTTCTTCCATGGTAATATCGCTGATTACCAAATCGGGCATGTGTTTTTTGGTTAGTTTTAAACCCTCTTCACCATTTTCGGCACTATAGACTATATGATTTTCAGAAAATAATTTGATTAGATATCCTCTGATTTCAGCATTGTCGTCAACAATTAAAACCGTTCTTTTTTCAGTAAGCATCACTTTTTGTAAATCACTTTCGGAAACTACTGTATTAACTGATGCATTGCTTTCTTCGGCATCATCAATAATCAATTCATCAAAAAGCTGACTTCTTTTTTGAACGTCATTTGTAATTTCTGCATTTTCAAAATGGCTGTCCCCTTTCAGAAAAGTTAATTTAAACGTACTCCCTTTACCAGGTTCACTGCTACAGCTTACAGTTCCTTTATGTTTGTCTGTAAAATATTTGACAATATAAAGCCCAATTCCAAAACCGGTTCCAATTGAAACTTTTGAATTGATTTGTTTGAATTTTTCGAAGATTACCTCAATATCTTTTTTCTCGATTCCATCGCCGTTATCAGCGATCTCTAACTGTACGTCATCATTAGTTTCTATAAGTTTAAGATCAATCTGCCCACCAATTGAGGTATACTTAAAAGCATTTGACATGAGGTTAAACAGTGAGATTTCAATTTTTTCATAATCCCCGATAATCACAATTTCATGATCCGGAATATCAAAATTGTATTTTATATTCTTCTCTTTTGCCTGATTTACAAAACACTGATACACTTCATTACAAAGATTGTTGACATTTATAGGAGATAATCTAAGGGAATCAGCATCATTTTCGGCTTTTCTAAAAAGCAGGAGCTGATCTACCAGACTCAAAAGTCTTCTGGCATTTCGGTGTGCAATAGCCAAATCACTTCCTGAAGATCCATTTTGAACACTTTCTTTCTGAACTGCTTTTTTAAGCGGATTTATAATGAGCGAAAGCGGTGTTCTGAATTCGTGTGAAATATAGGTAAACATAGATGATTGTTTCTCAGCAACCTCTTTTTCTTTCTTGCTTTCAAGTTCAGCGATTTTTACCTTATATTTTAATTTTTCCTTATTCTTTTGATAATCAAGATAGACAAAAAGAATTCCTGCCACAGCCAGAACATATAAACTATAAGCCCACCACGTTCTGTACCAGGGCGGCAAAACTTCAATTGAAATCAGATTGATTTCATTGTTCCAGCCCCCTTCAAAATTGGTAGTTTTTACTTTAAAAGTATATTTTCCTTCCGGCAGTCTTGAATAGTTTGCCTTTCGGGCCTGACCCACATAATTCCATTGGTCATCCCAGCCGTCGAGCAGGTAAGCATAATTTATTTTGTCGGCATTATTATAATCCAAAGCAACAAATTCTACCGATAAAGTAGTCTGATCGTAATCCAGACTTACTTCTTTCATTTTGTCGGAATCTAAAGTCGTAACTTCCACTCCGCTTACTTCAATTGGCTGATTGTTGACATAAAAATCAGTCAGCAATACGTTATTTTTTTGATTGAAACCCTTAATCGCTTCCGGAAAAAAGATATTAAAACCGTTTATACCGCCAAAAAGAAATTCGCCAGTCGATAATTGAATCCCGGCATTAAAACTAAACTGGTTGCTTTGAAGTCCGTCATTTACAGAAAAATTACGGAATGTTTTTCGTTTTTTATCAAATCTGCAAATACCGCTGTAAGTACTCATCCAGAGATTCCCTTCCTTATCTTCCAGTAATCTCAAAACCGTATTAGACGGAAGGCCTTCATCTGTAGTAAATCTTTTAATACGATTGGTTTTTCTGTCAAACATAACCAATCCGCCTTCCTGTGTTCCCAGCCAGAGATTTTTGTCCTTATCTTCATGAATACATCGAATCGGGTTGCCAATTACCGTTTTTTTGACTTTTTTTGGTGTTTTTTCTATACAAAACAAAGTACTGTAATTTGCTCCCCAAAGCTTACCATCTCTGGTTTCTATTAGACATTGCAGATTATTGATGTTGCGGTCAAAAAGTACAAAACTGTTTTTATTACGGTCAAAAAGATACAAGGAACCTTCGTTTGTAGCACTTGCCCAGATATTAGCTTTTGAATCCATATAAACAAACCAGATGTTTTTTTCTATTTGTTTGGTATATGGGTTGTAACATGAAAACTGGGTTACGCTGTTATTATTTTTATTAATTCGGTTTACACCTCCGGCCCAGGTAGAGATCCAGATATCGTTATTATTATCACGTGTTATTCCGGTAATAAATTTGCTCGAAAGGGTATTTCCGTAGTTTACATAAGTATTATTTTTTCGGTTCCAGTATTTTAAACCTGCACCGTCTGTTCCTACCCAAATGTTATTTTTCTCATCCTCGCAAAAAGACAAAATAAAGTTTTCAGCGGGATCTTTTGCATTATATCTAATGCTTTTAAAATACTTGGGAATATTGCTTAGCATACTGACTCCGCCACGCAATGAGCCAAACCATTTATTTCCGGTTTTATCTTCATACAAACTCCAAACCGAATTACTTTTGGCCAGTTGATTGCCATTAACTTCATTCTGCCAAATAGCCCGGTTACCTATAATTCTGTAAATCCCACAGCCGTCAGTCGTAATCCAGATTTCTTTTTTCTTATTCAAAAGAATATCGGTAACACTGCATTTATTTGAAAAATAATTCTCAGAAAGAGCGCCTGATTTTGTATTAAAAAGAAAAAGCCCTTCATCTGTGCCTAACCAAAGGTTACTATCAGAAGCCGGTTTCATTGCTTTTACTTCTTTCGAAAGTGGAAAAACTACTTGTAAGCTTTTAGACTGATAGGAATACATGCAAATTCCAATATTACGGACATATACCCAGGAATAGCTGTTTTTTTTATCATCCTGAATCGCTACAGCATCATAATTATCAATACTATTTTTTTTTCCTTGAATTTTAAGCGGAATTTGTTTGCCGATGAAAGAACCGTTTTCAAAACTTATCAGTCCTAAACTCTGAGAAGCTATCAGTACCAAATCATCAGAAACAGAACGCATCTGATGAATAATGTCTTTTAAAGCTTTTACTTTTTTATTTGTAGCTTTATAACGAACAGGATGAAATGTGGCTGTATTTTTATTGTAAATACAAACCCCATTCGAACCACCAACCCAGATATTTTTTTTCGAGTCTCCTTCGATGTTATAAATAGTATTGAATGGCAAGGATTTTTTATCGTTGATACGGTTTCGGAATACTTTAAAATTATATCCGTCATATCGGTTCAGTCCATCATAAGTTCCAAACCACATATAACCATCACTATCCTGAAATATTGTAGTCACCGAATTGTTGGATAACCCATCAGATATGTCAAGAAATTTTACCGGATTCTCCTGCGCCGAAACAAGTGCGTAAAATCCCACTAATAGAATCAGGTTTATAAAAAATTTCTTCAAGATTTGTTTATTTTAAATTATACAGATCTGTAATCCGCAAAAAAACCATAATTATGCAATAAATTTATCAATAATTTAAAAATTCGCAATAAAAAAGTAAAAATAATAATTTACAATATTGAAATAACAGAATTAGTTTGCAGTTCATTTATAAAATCAAAAAGAAAAAAACGAAAGTTTTTGTTTATCCTTTTATGTGTCTGTTGAAGCCATATGGAAAAACAAAATAAAACTTCAAAGACTGATCTTATTTAACCAGCACCCCTTTGCTGCATTCTCAATTCAGGCACATAAAGTGTAACTACCTGGCTTTACTTCTCTCATAACCAATTCAGGGGGTCTATTTATTAAAGGTGTTAAATCACTCTTTTTTCTTTTACTTTTTCATATTACCTTTCAGCATACAGTAACATTATATCCCTAATTTTATTTTATCCGAAGATAATTATGACACCTTATCTACAATATTATTTTTAACAATACTATAGTTACAATTATTTATTTTCTTATAAGTTTGCAGCAAATTATTGATTATTGTAATAAAAATCACTTTAATTATTATTGAATTTACCAAACGTATTTAAAACATTTCTTTAGTTTATCTGCCAAAATGAAAAATAAATTACAATTGATAGAAGAAATTTCTATCGAAAAAATTCTTTGCTGATTCCTTTTACTACACTTTTATTTGCCAGCCTTTTATTGCTTTCAATTGGTTATTTTATGAGCTTATATGAGAGAGGATTTTACTGGACATTTATACCCGCAGGATTTTTTGCTCACTCTTTTTTAATAATTACAGTTCATGATGGTTCGCACAAAGCCATAACAAAAACTAAATTTGATCGACTTATTGTAAATCTATCTTCTTCATTAATCTTCATCCCTTTTTATGGCGAGCATTATCGAAAATATCATTTAATCCATCATGGCTATACAAATACAGATCTCGACCCGCTTAGTTCCACGATCTCAAAAGAACTATATCAAAAGCATCGCTATTTATATATTTTTCTGGAAGCGATTCCGGTGTTTTATACCTTTTATTTAATTTTTGATTTTAATAATAGAGAAAACACAAAGAAAGTTAACAATGCATTAAAAATAAACAGAATCTATTTTATACTTTCAATTTGCATTAGCATAATTTGGTTTCTAATCATTAAGCCGCCGGTATACTTTGTTTTACTAACACTTTTGCTTTTAAATATTATTTCTGCTGTAAGAAACTGGTGTGAGCATATGGGAACTTCTTTAGAACATAAAACAAACACCTATTGGTTTCCAATGGGATTTGGTATCGGAAATCACGATGTACATCATGAACATCCTAATTTATCATGGCTTACGTTGACAATTGGCTTACTAAAGCGGGACAAAAATTCTAATCCAATAAAAACTTTAAGAGGTATTTTGTTTGATAAGTCTTTTACGTTCTATAAAATAAAGTAGAAATTCTATTTCATAATCAAGTCTCAATCTTTTAAAATTAGAAATTGTCTATTTTGAAGTATAAAATCGTTCCTAATAATTGTAAAAGGACTAATCCCTGGCAGCTATTTATTTTGATATATTTGTTCCCTTCTTTTAAACCATCAATAAAATAATGACAATACAAGATTTAACTGGCAGCTATTCTATTTTGGGAAGTAATCAGGACGGTTCTGATGAAATGACTTACAAAGGTGTTCTGACACTCTCTCTTGATGAAAACAACAGGATTAAAGCCAGGTGGATCATCAATAATGTTCAGGAACAAAAAGGCTCAGGATTTTTTAAAGATAATATTCTCGTAATCAATTTTAGTTATAAAGGAGAAGACAAAAAAACATACAAAGGTGTCGCTGTTTACCGATGCATCACCAAAGATCTACTGGAAGGATTTTGGTCTGAAAAACACGGAAACCCGCTTTATCTGGGAACCGAACATTGTCTTCGAACAGAAACTTCTGAACGGTTGAACTAATATCCTTTAAATAAAAAACCACTTATTTTACCTGAATAAATAAGTGGTTTGGAAAAGAAAAAAAATATCAATCAGGATTTGCCAGTATTTTAAACAATTCGGCATTTGAAATGTAAAACTGATTTTCGATGCTAATTTGTGATAGTTTGGCACTTACCAGATTATTTTCTCTTGAATTGATCAGGAAGATAGAACTTTCACCAAAAGAGAATAGTTTTTCTTCAGAATTCAGCATTGTCAGATAGTCTTTTACGAGATTATCAATGACACCTTTTTGCCTTTTTAAAGAAGCAATTTCGGTTTGCTGTGCTTTGATTTTATTCTTAAGTTCCAGTCGCTGCTGGTCAATGTCATATTTTAAATCCTGAATTTTAAGCTTTGCCAGTTTTAAGCTTCCGCGCTCTTTTCTCAAAAAAATCGGAATGCTGAAATCGACATTAAACTTATAATCGTCGGTATTGAAAGAATTAAAATAAGAAGGCTCCGAAATATAATTGTACCCCACATTCAACTTTGGAAGCAATGAATTCGCTTTCAGTTCCCTGCTAATTTCGAGCATCCCCATTTTAGTTTCCAGAGCCTGAATCTTCGGATGAGAGTCCAGACCTTGAACATCCACCATCATTGCATCCGTTCTTAGGGTTTCTTCCAGCGTTTTTATCAGATTTTCTTCCGGTTTAACAGCATCTCCTAACTCAACAGGAACATTTTCGATCCATAAATAATTCGAAAGATATAATTTCGCTTTAGCCAATTTCAGATTTCCGTTTTCTACGTTTAATTCACGGTTTCGAACAGTAATTCCGGCCTCTACACTGTCTATGGCCGGAGCGTCCCCCAGTTCAATCAGCTTTTTTACACCCTGAAAACGAGTGCTGGCAAAACCAAGATATCTTTTATAAAGTTCAGCTTCATTGTAGCTTTTTCTCCATTCAAAATATGCTTCGCTGGCTTTGTACAAAACCTCAATAGCTTTAAGTTTTCGCTGTGCATCACTCAGTTTTACCTGCAGTTTCCCTTCCCTTACATCAGCCATTCGCTGATTGATGAACATTCCCTGACCTAATGCAACATTAATTCCCAAAGAAGTCAGACCCGCTTCAGGAGTACGATTTTGCGGGTTGTAGTATTGCCCGTCTGTCTGGTCAAAACCTGCTTTAATTTCGATTCCGTACCAGGTCGGAATTTTGAAACTGCTGTTTAAAAGCGAATAATATTCTGTTCCTTTAAATTCTTTTTTATTGTAATCGACTTCGATTTTAGGATCAAATCCTCCTCGGGCAAGCATCAATGCAGCCTGAGCTGTACTAATTTCAAGATTAGCCTGCTTTACCAGCGGATGATACTTTTTTACGTATCCCAAAAACTCGCTGTAGCTCAATTCTTCTTTATTAAAATCCTGACTGTATAAATTAGAAAAGCCGAATAAAAATAAAAGAGAAAAGACTGTTGCAGCATACTTCAATTTATTTTTTGTCCTTACCATCCTTCGCCTCTTTTTCGTCTGATTTATAATAATTTGGAGGGAAGCCATTCAGGTTACGCCATATTTCGTACCATACTGAAACGGTTTCAAGTAAAGCGATACTTTGTGCCCCTGCTCCTATACTTAATTCTTTTGGCCATTTATTATCCGGACCATCAGGTGAAACAAGCACTCTGTATTTTCCATTAGAACTTATAAAATTCTCGATTGCCACGATTCTTCCACCATAGGTTCCGTAAGATAGTCCAGGCCATCCTGAAAATACGATTCTTGGCCATCCGTCAAACCAGACACGTACTTTCGCACCGCGATGTACCAACGGAAGATCGATAGGATCAACATAGGTTTCTACGGCAATATCATAACTTGCCGGCATAATACTCACAATTGAAGTCCCCTCTTTGATTGTTTCTCCCAAACCTGCCAGTAAAGCACGGTTGACATAACCGCTCTGAGGAGCCGTAATGTAGTACAGACCGTTTCTAAGACTATAATTTACATATTGATTCTGCAATTTATTTACTTGGGCTTCTGTATCATATTGCGTACTCAAAGCAGTGTATTTATCGCTTTTTGATTTCGAAATTTTCTCGGTGTACTCAGCTGTAATTCGGTTAATTTCAACTCTCGCATTTATCAATTCGTTTTTACTGCTCAAAAGCTTGTTTTGCTGTGTGACTATATATGCTTCAGACTCCTGAAGTTTCAGTCTTTTTTGCTCCACATCGGTAAGCGGCTTCAAACCTTCCTTATTCAATGCTGTCGAACGGTCAAATTGAGTTTTAGCGATTCTTAACTGTGTTTTTATCGCTTCAAGATCCATACTGTCACTCTTGATTTTCAGCTGGGCCTGTTTAATTTTATTCTGGGCCTGCTGCAGTTTTAATTCTCTTTCTGCATTAAGCGATTGTGCCTGAACTTCAAGCGAAGTTACTTTGTCCCCATACGATTCTACAGCCATTTTCTTGGCATCAACCTGCTGTTTGGTGTTGCCAACAAGATTCGGATCCAGATAATCTTCTTTTACCTCCGAAATAAAAACAATTGTATCTCCTTTTTTCACATAATCGCCTTCCTGCACGTACCATTTTTCTATTCTTCCGGCAATGGCATTATGTACTGTTTGTGGTCTCTGATCAGGTTTTAAGGTCGTTACTGAACCACTCCCTGAAATGTTTTGTGTCCATGGCAAAAAAAGGCAGGCTACACAAAAGATCAAAAATCCGATTATAACCCTGTTTAAAATTTTATAATGTGGCCTGCGAGCTACGCTGGTAATAGATTTGTATTTACCCGGAGTTATCAGTACATTATTATCTTTAGATATATTGAGCATGATTAAAGCTTTATGTCGTTAATAATTTTTCCGTTATCGATCGTTATCATACGGTCACATTTGTTCTTCCAGATATCGTTTTTAGAAGTTACAATTACCGTCCAGTCATTTTCTTCAGAAAGTAAAAAATCTACAATTTTACCAGAAGTCAGTTCGTCCATTTTGTCAACAGGATCTTCAAGAAATAATATATTAGGTTTATGAACAATACTGCGTGCTAAAAGAATCTTTTGGATATCTGAAGCAGAAAGTTCATTACCACCCGGATGCACCTGATGTTCCAGTCCGTTTGGGAATGTTTTGATGTCAGGTGTCAGTCCAACATTATCAAGAGCCCATTTTAGATCATCATTATTCAATGCATCGTTTCCAAAAAGGATATTTTCGCGAATGGTTCCGGCAAAAAGCGTATCCCCCTGTAAAAAAGTTCCGGCCTGTGCTCTGTAGGCATCTTCGTTTAAACGGTTCATATAATTATCTGTCACATACATCGCACCGCTTTCCGGTTCAAGTAAGCCAGATAATAAACGTAATAAAGTACTTTTTCCGGCTCCGTTTGTTCCTCTTAAAATGATTTTTTCCCCCTGATTTATTTTCAGATTAATATTTTTAAGTGACTTTTTATTGTGATCCGGATAATTGTAAACCACGCTTTCTGTTTCAATATTAATTCCTGTTTCAGAGACTGCTGATGTTTCAGGAATACATGAGATTTCCATGTCTGTTACTTGTCCAATCTTTTCCAATGAAGTCAGTACATCATAAAAAGATTCCAATCCGAAAATAATTTTTTCAACCGAATTGATCAGCAATACGATAACAATTTCAGCTGCTACAAACTGCCCGATGTTCATTTGATGGTGAATTACCAGGAAACCACCAATAGACAATAAGGCAGCCGTAACAATAACTTTAAAAACAGTAAGCTGAATATATTGTTTTTTCATTACCTGAAAATGCTTTTCACGATAATTCACATATTGACTTACATAACCGTCATTTCTTTCCAAAGCATATTCAAAACCTCCTTTTTTGCGAAAACTATCCCTATTACGGGC
This sequence comes from Flavobacterium chungangense LMG 26729, assembly GCF_000735715.2. Lineage (NCBI taxonomy): Bacteria > Pseudomonadati > Bacteroidota > Flavobacteriia > Flavobacteriales > Flavobacteriaceae > Flavobacterium > Flavobacterium chungangense. The sequence continues at coordinate 226,080 of NZ_JASY01000005.1, read as the reverse complement.
AATTTCCTGAAGCCAGGCTGCTACTTTATACTTAAATTTTGATTCGTTAAGACTCGTTTCAAGTCCATCTTTATACGAAAACTTAAAAATGATATATAAAATGACGATAAACAAAAGACCAATTACCGTAAAGAAAGAATGGTACAAAACTAATAATATAATCCCCAGACCTACTTGTAAAAAAGCAGTGCAAAAATCGAGTAAAAGTTTTGCCGTTCCTTTTTGTACCATTAAAGTATCAAAAAAACGATTGGCTTTTTCCGGGGCATATTCAGAGTACATTTCCTTAAATTTGATTAGAGGCAATCTGTAGGCAAATTCAAATGAAGAGCGCACAAAAATTCGCTGCTGCAGATTTTCTACGATTCGAAGCTGTAAAATAGTCAGAATTCCGCCGAAACCAACTCCTATTGTAACCAAAATTACAAGTACAATCCAGGAAACACTCAGTTGTCCACTCTGGATAAAATTAATAATTGCCTGAATCCCTAAAGGAAGTGAAAGGTTTACAAGGCCGGCAAAAGCAGCATAAAAAATAATTTGATATACATCGCGTTTGTCAAGATGAAGCAAATTGTAAAAACGTTTTAATGGTGTCATGAATTTATATAAATACAATATTAATAAATGTTATATACGGTAAAAACCATAGATAAGAATGTCAGAATTACTTCTAACAACAAACAAAATTAAGTATTTACACTAGAATCGAGGTGGCGGTAAATGAATTTTACCATGAAAACCAAATGAGAATATTTGATTATCAACATAGTTTTTTGTTTTTGCACTAATTTGAAAGTACAAAACAGTTAATGAAGTGTTTAAAGGTACCAGATAATCTAATGACGGAATTCCTTTTGCGAGTTTAGTGGTTTTTGTTTCCTTAGTTTCGTAGTCATCCAATTCTTCCGAAATACTGTCGCAATTGAATATTTTTTTCAGGAAATTACAGGTAATACCTCTAACCGTATTTGTTTCTGCATTATCAGCGATGATACGGCCAAAACTATTTGAGACATTAATACTACTGATTAGAAAGTACCCAATTAGCAACACCTGAAGGCATTTACATAAGATACTATTTTTAATTCTGCTCAACATTTTTCTGTCCTTAAAGTGGCGCAAGTTAGGACGAAATTTTATGGTCAACATTAAAATAACATTAGAATTGGATTTCATTCTGTTATTTTTTTCTTAATAGAAAACAAAAAAAAGAGACCCGAAAGCCTCTTTGTATATGATAAAATAGTGTATCCTAATCTGTTGGATGAAATTGACAGGATGATAAAAGCTTTATAATTTGAAAGCCACTTCGACTCTGCTCAGCCTGACCCTTATCTCTAATTCACTACAGATTTAAAATGAATATTTTAGTCCCAGTTGTTGTTTTTTGAAACTGCCAGTTTTCCCCCACCAGTAAAAAATAAAGCAAGAGCACCAAAGAAATACAATCCTAAAAGCTCAAGCGCCCAGCCTCCGTGTTCTCCTAATTTGAATATATCTGCACTATGCGCCATTAATACGGCAACTAAACAATTGAATGCATAAATAAGTGCTGCAAGCCTTGTTCTAAAACCAATTAAAATGGCAATTGGAGCCAAAATTTCACCAACTAAAACACCATAAGCAAAGAATCCCGGAAGCCCTTTTTCTACAAGCATACCGCTTATAAATTCCAACCCTCCGCCAAATTTTGCAAAACCGTGCAAAAGCATTAAAAATCCAATTGTAATACGAAGTATTAACAAACCTAAATCATTGTTTTTTCTCATTTTTTAATATTTAAATTTAGTAAAACAAATCAGTATTTCATACAAAACAATGCTGACGTATGATAGCTGCTAAAGGTAAAAATAGTAAAAAATATAATTACTAAAAGATTAAAAAAATCATTCTTTTGAGTTTTACAACTTATGATTTAGTAATTGGATATCTAGTATTTGTTAAAAAAATAACTCCCTAAACATTTTCAGCACAGCACAGGACAGATGCAGGATTCAATTTCTATATTTTTGAGAACAACCAAATTAACATTTAACAACCCAAACACATTAATCATAAAAATAAAATAAAATATTTGTTAAAATTTTAATTCTTCACTCAGTATTCATACAATTATCCTCATACCTATTGTTTTTCAAAATGAAGGAGGTTAAAAATTAACGAAAGCTTTATAAAATATATCAGAAACCCCTCCTATGGTATCAAAAAGAAATAATGTAACTATAAACCTGAAAATGGATTCCGGCTCTCCTAAATTTATACAGGTAGCCGATTTTCTCGCCACAGAAATTGTGAATGGTAAAATGAAGACCGGCCAGCAAATGCCATCAATAAATGAATTGAGTACCCAAAATTCGATTTCGCGGGACACTGCAGAAAAAGCTTACAAAATATTAAGGGATCAGAAATTAATAGTTTCCGTGATGGGATCCGGAAATTTTGTTTCCTATACCGGCTCAAAAGCAAAGTTTGATGTTTTTTTTCTTATCAATAAACCATGTACCTATAAAATGGAGGCTTACAATGCTTTTGTTGATACAATTGGAAATAAAGGGCATGTCAATATGTATATCTATTATTGTGATGAGCAGCTTTTTATTAATGCTTTGAAAAAAAACATTAATAATTATAACTATTTTATAATTATGCCTCATTTCAGAACCAGCAAAAAAACTCATATTAATTATACAAACAGAGTTCTAAAAGCTATTGAAACCATTCCGAAAGATAAACTTTTGATACTAGACAATTCTTATTCTGAAATTTCAGGGAATTTTACAGCAGTTTATCAGGATTTTAAAGAGGATATAATGTATGCGCTGACAAAAGCTTTCGCAAAATTAAAAAAATACAAAAAGATCATTTTGGTGTTTTCAACCCAAACCTTATTTCCAATTCCGGTTGGTTTATTACATGGTTTTAAGGAATTCTGTCAAAATAATTCCCTTGCCTTTGAAATCATAGAAGAAGTAAATAATGATCTGAAATTTGAATCAAAAGAAGCTTATATCGTTATTGATGATAATGATTTGGTGCAGCTTGTTCAGCAGATAAAAGAAAAAAAACTCCAAATTGGTACTGATGTAGGTGTCATTTCTTATAATGAAACCCCACTCAAGGCGCTTCTTGACATTAGTGTTCTAAGCAGCGATTTTAAAGCCATGGGACAAAAGGCTGCAGAATTGGTACTGAGCAATAAAAAAGAGTTTTTCAAAAATCCGTTTGGATATATTGAACGCAGTTCTCTATAAAAAATGGCGCCTGAGAGCGCCATTTTTATTGAAATTATTATTTCTTATCTATCTTATAAAGTCTACCCTGATCGGTTACAGCATACAAAGCACCGTCATTGCCCTGAGTAATATCTCTAAATCGCTGACCTTCGCCAGCTAAAAGCCTTTCTTCTCCCACAACACGGTTATTTACTATTGCAAGACGTGCTATATGTTGACCACTTAATGCCCCTATAAATAAATTATTTTTCCATTCCGGCACACGGTCACCCTTATAAAAAGTCATACCGCTTGGTGATATAACAGGATCCCAGTAATACACCGGTTGTTCCATGCCTTCTTTTTTCTGGATAGCATCTCCAATTGCCTCTCCTCCGTATTCTATACCATAAGTTATGACTGGCCATCCGTAATTTGAACCTGCTTTTAATCGATTAATTTCATCTCCCCCGCGCGGTCCATGTTCGCTTAGCCAAATTTCACCTGTAGTCGGGTGAAGTGCCAACCCTTGCGGATTTCTATGCCCGATAGTATACAATTCTGCTAAAGCTCCTGTCTGACTAAAAACAGGATTGCCTGCTGCTGGCAGTCCGTCTTTGGTTATTCTGACCACTTTTCCTAAACCGGCAGAAACCGACTGTGCCAACGGTCTGGTTGCTAACACTGAACGTTCTCCTGTACTAACGATAAGATTTCCGGTTTTATCAAAAAGAATACGGCCTCCATAATGAAGCGTACTTGCATTTGCCGGATTTGCTCGATAAATTACAGTCGCTCCTTCGATTGTTTTTTCGTCATTTGATAACTTTCCTTTCGCAACTGCTGTTAGGTTTCCGCCTGTTCCTGCTTCAGCAAACACCCAATAAATCATCCTATTGGATGTAAAATCAGGATCAAGACACAAACCCAATAAACCTCCCTGATTTGCCGAATTTACCGCTGGTAAACCTGTAATTGCGGCACTTACTTCACCTGTTAATTTAACAATGCGTAAGTTTCCTGTTGTTTTCTCGGTAACTAAAAGTCTGTCATCCGGAAGGCTTTTGACCCCCCAGGGACTAGTCAATGCTGAAGTTATGATCTTTGCCTCATAACTTGTATTGGTCTGTAGTCCGCCTATTCGTGTTTGTCCCTCAAACGCAGGAGTATAAGTTGTATTGGCTGAATTATTTTCAACAGGATTTGTCGGTGTTCCCGGATCGTTTGTGTTTTTATCATCGTTCGAGCAGCTGAATAATGTAAAAGCTGCCATTGAAAGACTCAGAATGTAATTTATATTTCTCATCGTATTTGGGATTTATTTTATTTGTAATAGTTTTCAAAAATCTAAAATTAATTCTATAAAAAATTATACAATTTACCATATTACTTATATAATTTAAAGCGATACTTTAATAAAACATCTTTTACAACTTTTCTTAAAATCTATATATTTGGAGATTAATAAAACTTAGGAAACATTGAAAAAAAGTTAATTATGAATAAAACTTATTTATTAGGTTTAATATATTTTTTAATAAGCAGTTGTAATTCTAAAAATGATATTAATGAAGAAATGATAAATTCTATCTACAAGATTAATATTCAGAATAGGGCTTCAGGTTTTTTGGGAGGAATTGAGGAAATCAATATTACAGATAAAAAAGAAATAAACTTTATATGCAAAGGATTATTAGATTTAAAACAAGAAAATATTTTACAAACAAGACCTTTCGAAGGCACAATTTTAATAAATTTCATAAAAAAAGACAGATATAATCGTGATGAATCGATTAACAATTTTACGACAAGAATTATATTGAAACCTAATAATGAATATTTTATAACTTTTTCAAGAGGACAATATATATCTCATTCTTTTTTGGACCGTATTATTAAATATCTCCAAATTGATAAAAACAGGATAAACTTACTAAACGCTAATAAAATTAAAAAATAGTTCATTTGTAGAAAAAACAAAATTCATATTAAAATGAAACATAAAGAAATTTTAAAATTATTGTTATTTTCAATAACAACGGCAGCTGTAATACGATATATTACTATAAATCTTATTTGGGAAAGCATAAAAAGTACAGAAAATAATTTTCATAACAACATAATTAACATAACTACGTATCAGCAAGAGATAGCCGAAAAATTTTATTTGGAACTAGCGGTTATGTTTGGTTTGCCATACGTTACAGCAATAGTATTTTATTTTTTTGCCAAAATAAATCTAATTCCAAAATATAATTTTTTAATATTTATATTGATATTTACAATTTTACATTTTTTGTTGTACTTTATAATAAGTTACCTCTGTAGTTTTTTAAGATAAATCCTCCGGTGAATACCTCCCTAAATTAGAAAACAGTGTTTACAGTTATAGTAAAAAACAATGAAAGTCATTCCAAACGGAATGGCTTTCATTGTTTTAAGTTTCTCTATATTTTCTTTTAAATGCCTGAAAAATTAATATTAAATCACAAACGCTATAAATCACAACACCAAAAAATAATTTTCATAACAAAAAAACAGCCTTTCATAACATATTATTATTGTTATACATAATAGATTTTTAATTTTAAACTGCTATAATAAAACCAACCAACCCCAAAAAACGATTACTAAAATGCCTGAAAAAAAATCAATATTGATAGGATGTGATGATACCTTCGTTTTAACCCAGGTATTAAATGTATTGTCAACAATGTCTGATTTTACTTTTTCTACGGTTACTGTTTCGAGAGCTATCGATTTATATAATACCGCAAAATCACTGGCACCGGACTTAATTATTTTAGGCTTCAAAAGAAATCAGCCTGTTATAAACAACAGTACTTTCAATTCCAGCAAAATAGATATTCCTATTTTATGTTTAACTCAAAGCTATGAATGCGAATCGTCATGCTGGTCAAAAAACTGTATTATTTTTACACATCCATATAAGCTTATTAATAATGTTGATTTTTTAATCTACAGGATCAAATCTATATTTGTCTTAAAAAAAACAGAAACTACAAATAAAGCAAGTTCAACATTTGCAGAAGCAGCCTTACAAAAAAATGATTTTAATCATACCAGAGAATTAAGTCATTATGTAATGGAACTTGATCAAAAAGTAGAAGTACTTCAAAATATTAAAAAACGTATTTCGTTCCTGTACCCAAATGTTGATGATACTATCAGAAGAGAATTAATGTCTATCGCAAATTCTATTAAAACGGCTGCCAATGACAATAAACTCTGGGACGATTTTAAAATTTATTTTGAACAGTCAGATCCTGAATTTTTATTGGCCCTTGCCAAAAAACATCCTTCCCTTAGTCCTAAAGATTTAAAGTATTGCTGCTACATTAAAATGAATATGAGTAATAATGATATTACCAATCTGCTCGGTATTAATCAGGAAAGCGTACGAACTCATAAATACCGCTTAAAAAAGAAATTGACACTTGAAAAAAAACAGGATATCATTTCGTATTTAAGAAGCGTCTCTTAAAATCACTTCATCTTTCGATATAAAAAATCTTAATTGATTCATTTACAACCTATAAATGAATCAATTTTTATTTTATAACAAACTAACAGCATACCCTAAATAAAACTAAAAACCTAAAATCATCTTTCATAAATCGTATTAAAACTGACCATATATAATGAATAAATCCTTTCTTTTTACTAAAAAATATTCCTGTCTACATTTTGTCTATACAACATCAGAAATTTTAAACAATGTATACGAAAAGTACATTCTGAAAATCTTACACAAATTCAATTCTAAAGTAATTTTACCACTGCCATTGACAATCTCTTTTCTGAATAATTTAAATCATATTAAAATGATCAATCAATCACTTCAATTTACGAATAAATTACTGGGACAGTTTTTAAAAAACCGTTTTGGACTGGACGAAGATAAAATCGTCCTGAATTATATTGTAGATGTGAATGGTACATTTCCTAAAGTGAATCAGAATAAAGTGGTTTTGTCTTTAATTAATGTGGAGAAAGAAACCAATCAGCCATTTTATATAAAAAACAAGCAGCTCGAAAATGGAAATTATTCCAGTTTTAACCCTGTCGAAAGATACAATCTGGACATCCTGATCAGCAGTAATTTTGACGATTATAATGAATCTCTAAAATTTCTCGATGCCATTATTTATTTTTTTCAGATTAATAATTATCTGGATGCTTCCAGCTCTTCTTCTATTCCGGAAGGCTTGTCAAAACTGGAATTTGAATACGAAAAGATTTCGTACCATCAGATGCATAGTTTGTGGACCGCAATGGGAGCAAAATACCAGCCATCAATAATTTATAAAATGAAACTTATAAAAGTTCAGGCCAATGAAACAATCGCGATTATACCAGCTGTAACCAATACCAATAATGCTCTGACAACATGATACAAAGCAATTACATAAAAATATTTACGACAGCTGTGTATCATACTTATTTTGATAACACCAAGTGCAATTGCCTGCATTTTATTGCTAATCATAAAACCGAAAAAATACTGAAGAAATTTGGTTTTAAAATCAATACTATTTACAACGGTTTTGATTTGTTCAGTACTACATCATCACTGTCAAATTTATTCGATTATATTTCGAAAACTACTACACAGAATTACTTTGAATTTGACATTAAATGCAGTAATCCAAATTTCATTCTTTTTACAGCATTACCTATCAACTGGCTCGGCGAAATTATATTTGACAGCCAGGATGATAAAAATCAGAATAACAATGGTATTACAATGCTCAACCCAACATTAGAAACAAAATCAATGGCTCCGTTTTTTGGCAGTTTAAAAATTTATTTTGCTGATATTCTAAAAAATCAAACCACTACTCCCTTACAGTTTGAAATAAAATTTAAAGCCAGAGCGACACAATGGCAATACTATTTTATTAATAAAAATGCAGTTCCGTTAAACAATCCGGCGATTACTGAAAAAGAAAATATTCAATTTAATGGTCCGCAGCAGGTTACTCTTCAAACAGGAGAAAAAGCGCTCCTTTTTACATCAAACACTACTAATATTCTGCTTAGTGAAAAACCGAAGTACAAATTTGATTTAATTAATAAAAATACATCAAATGGATCCGGTCAAAGCAATTTAAACGGAAAAGTAATCATTAAAGGGCTACCTGTTCCTGATGTTTCACAAATTAAAATAGTTAAAAACAGTAAGACAAATCAAATAGCATCACCAATGTATATCTATCTATAAAAAACAAATTAAAATGAACATTAAAAATTAAAAATCAATGAATTTATCTACCATCCAAACCCCTGGTGTGTATATTCAGGAATTAAATGCCTTTCCAAATTCAGTAGTAGCAGTTGCTACGGCTGTACCGGCATTTATTGGATACACGCCACAAGCTTCTTACGAAGGTAAATCGTATACGAATGTACCAGTAAGAATCACATCGTTCTCTGATTTTCAGGCATTTTTTTGTTTACCGGATCCTGCGAGTCCAGCAAGCCCTGCTAAACAATATAGCCCTGAATATTATTTAGTACAACAAAAAAGTCAACCGGCAAAGGGAGACTATATGTTGATCAACGGATCTTACTACTCTATAGTTCCTGATCCTAATACAGTCTATTATTTGTACAACAGCGTGAAGCTTTTTTATGAGAATGGCGGTGGCGATGCGTATATTGTATCTGTGGGTACTTATGGACCCGGATCACAAAAGCCAATGACTCCGGGTACTCCGATTGTGAATCCGAATGTACAGTTAAGCGACTTATCTAACGGTCTTGCTTTATTACTAAACGAACCGGAACCAACGATGTACATTTGTCCTGAAGCTACTTTGTTAAATCTTGCAGACAATGGTACTCTTATGCAATCAATGCTTCTTCAGGCTACAAAAATGCAAACGGCCATGTGTTTATTTGATATTATCGGAGGTGATGATCCTGATCCTATTTTGTATACTCAGGACATTACCAATTTCAGGAATAACACGGGTGCTCAGGGCCTAAATTATGGTATGGCCTATTATCCATTTATTGGAACTACCATAATGCAGAATTCGGATATTGATTATACCAATTTATTTGGTGGTGATACAAAACAACTTGCATCCATTCTTAATCCGCCAAGTGCACCTAACCCTGCCGTTGCTACGATCATTGCCAACATTCAAAATCCTGATAGTGGTTTAAGTGTTACTCAGAACAACAATGCTCTTTTGATTGCGAGCCCAATTTACTCGTTAATCATAAAACACGTACTGACTGATGCTAATATTCTGCCTCCAAGCGGTGCTATGGCTGGGGTTATTACTACCACTGACAATGCTGTTGGCCCTTGGCAAGCACCTGCAAATACTTCTATTGTTGGAGCATCTTCATTACCAATCAGTATTTCTGAAAGTCAGCAGGCAAATTTAAATGTTGATGCCGTTTCAGGAAAATCTATCAATGCAATCAGAATGTTTAATGGATTGGGTATTTTAATTTGGGGTTCAAGAACCTTAGACGGAAATAGCCAGGACTGGCGATATATTCCGGTAAGAAGAACCATGATTTTTCTTGAACAGTCTTGTAAACTCGCAGCTCAGGCTTATGTGTTTCAGCCAAATGACAAAAATACCTGGGAAGCCGTAATTTCTATGATCAGCAGTTTTCTTAATTCGATCTGGAAACAAGGCGGTCTGCAAGGTGCGAGTGCATCAGATGCTTATTCTGTTGCCTGTGGATTGGGTTCTACAATGACAGCAGATGATCTTTTGAATGGTTTTATGAATGTAACTGTAAAAGTAGCAGTAGTTCATCCTGCAGAATTTATCGTATTGACATTTCAACAGCAAATGGCAACTTCTAGTTAATCAAAGAAATACTCTAGTAAATCAAAGAAATTTTTAATTTAAAATAAAATATTATGCCACCACCAGATGACGGAAGCGTACAAGGCGCAACATGGCCAATGCCAAAGTTTAGGTTCGAAGTAGACCTTGGAACCGAATTGACAAAAGTAGCTTTTCAGGAAGTTACAGGAATGGATGTCGAAAATCAAATTATAGAATATCGTAAAAGTAACAGCCCTCTTTTTTCTGTAGAAAAAATGCCGGGAATTACCAAATACGGAAATGTTACCATGAAGCGTGGCATTTTTGTAAACGATAATACTTTTTGGGACTGGCATCAGCAAATCGTGATGAATACGATTAAAAGAAGAACCGTTTTGATCAAATTATTAGACGAAAAAGGCGATGTAACCATGCAATGGACATTAAATAATGCCTGGCCCACCAAAATTACCAGCACCGATTTAAAATCTGATGGAAATGAGGTTGCAGTAGACACTATCGAAATTGCACATGAGCAGCTCATCATCAAAAATGGTGGCAAATAATGGATTATCCGGTTAGCTTCTATTTTACACTTTCATTTTCAGGTGTAGATGCAGCTTTCAAAGAGGTATCAGGAATTTCGAAAGAATTAAGTGTTGAAGAAATTGTTTGCGGAGGCGAGAATCGTTTTAAATACCGCCTCCCAACTGTTTCTAACAGCCAAAACTTAGTTCTTAAAAGAGCCGTAGTACCCGTGGGATCTCAATTGGTAAACTGGTGTGCAAACTCTATTGATCAGGGATTATCAAATACGATTCAGCCCCACAATGTGATTTTGAGTTTGCTTAATGCCACCGGTATTGTATGTATGCAATGGACTTTTAATAATGCTTATCCTGTAAAATATGCTATTTCTGACTTAAACTCGCAGGAAAGCGGTATTGCAATAGAATCTATTGAACTCGCCTATACCTATTTTGATATTTCTTCAGACACAAAATTTGATAACCTTTTTACTTAATAATTATGCCAATAGAAATAAGAGAACTCATTATCAAGACAGAAATCGTAAGCAGCAATACGAGAAATTCTTCTATAGTGAAAGAAAAAGAATTATCTGTTTTAAGAAAACAGGTATTGGAAGAATGCAAAAGGCTGATTGCAGAAAAAAATCAGGAGAATAGCTATAAACGTTAAAAATAAAAAAATGGCAAGTCTGGAATTAATGAAAATAACAGGATATACTGATGAAGAATTTCAAAATAAATTCTCAGCAAGCCCGTATGCCTTTATGATTAATCCTGATACCATTAAAATACAAAAGAGCATTGAATATAATGAACAGCAGGCTCCTGCAACAAGCTCTGCATCTCAAAAATATAAAAGTACTCCCAGCGATAAACTAAGTTTCGAAATCATAATAGACTGTACAGGTATTGTAGATGCAAAACGCATTGATATGGCACAGGAAATAGAGGCGTTGGAAACTATTATTTATACGTATAACGGTAAAATTCACCGTCCTAATTTCGTAAAAGTACAATGGGGTCAGAATATTACTTTTAATGGGGTTCTGGATTCTATAGATATTTCATACACTCTGTTTAAACCAGACGGAAGTCCTTTGAGAGCAAAAATATCTTTGGCATTCAGTCAATATATTTCTCCCAAATCAGTAACAATGATTGATGCTCCTCAGTCACCGGACTTAACGCATATTGTCAATGTAACAGAGGGAATGTCATTACCTCAGTTGTGTTTACAAACTTGGGATGATGACTCACTCTATATACAAGTGGCGCAATTCAACAACCTGAACAAATTCAGAAATCTCAAAGGGATCGATAAATTAATATTTCCTCCTGTAAATCCATCTTAATCATGAGTGCTTCAAACGAAATAGCAAGTGGGGGAATCGCAACATTCTCAGTCAAAGTCAACGGCAATACAATTCCAGATGAACTTAGTGTGCTTTCTGTTCACATCGAAAAAAAAGTAAATCGGATCGCTATTGCAAAAATTATGATTCTGGACGGAGAAGCCAATACCGGAACTTTTGATGCAAGTTCGTCTTCTACTTTTGTTCCGGGTGCAAGTGTAAGTATAGAGGCCGGATATGATAATAAAAACACCGTTATTTTTTCGGGTTTAATTATGGGGCAATCTATTCGTATTAATGATTTGGTTGGATCAGCCTTGGAAATAGAATGCAGGGATGCTGCAATAAAAATGATTGTAGGCAGAAAAAGCCTGACGTATTCTAATCAAAAAGACAGTGATATCATTTCATCCATTATTGGAACCTATGGATTATCATCGGATGTAACGGCTACCACTACTCAGTGGCCTGAACAGGTACAATATTATGTAACCGACTGGGATTATATTTTGGCTCTTGCCGAAGCGAACGGATTAATTGTGACAACGATAAACGGAAAAGTTTCTGTCAATACGCCCGATAGCAATACAACATCTGTACTGACTGTAACTTACGGAAATACTCTTTTGGAATTTAATGCTAAATTAAATGCCACGACACAATTAGGAAATGTTACTTCTAATAGCTGGGATTACAAAAATCAGGTACTCGTAAAAGGTGAAGCAACTCCAAATGTAGCCGGATCCGGAAATTTATCATCAAAAAAATTATCCGAAGTTATTGGACTCTCTGCTTTTCAATTGCAAACTTCAGCACCTTTAGAAACTGCTGATTTAACGAATTGGTCAAAAGCACAAATTGTTAAAAGTGAATATTCTAAAATAATTGGAGAGGCTAAATTTCAGGGAACGAACTTAATTGATCCGGGAAAATATATGACTTTTGATGGTGTTGGCGATCGGTTTAATGGTGATTATATTATTTCGGGAGTTGTTCATGATTTGTCACAAGGAAATTGGGTTTCTCATGCTTCACTTGGACTTTCGCCTTTTTGGTTTACCGAAGAACCAGATGTTATGTCTCCTCCCGCATCCGGTCTTTTGCCCGGAGCAAGGGGTTTATTTAACGCTACCGTTAAAAAAATGTATGATGATCCCGATTCTCAATATCGAATTTTAGTAGATGTTCCATTATTTGACACGAATGGCACAGGAATCTGGGCCAGACTTTCTAACTTTTATTCTACCAGTGGAGCGGGAGCGTTTTTTTTACCCGAAGTTGGTGATGAAGTTATCCTTGGTTTTTTAAACGAAGATCCCCGTTATCCTGTGATTTTGGGAAGTTTGTACAGCGGAACCAAAAATAAACCTTTTACGGACTTAGCGCCTAATGAAAAAAATTCAATAAAAGCTATTGTTTCCAAATCCGGAATTTCAATAGAATTTGATGATGAAAATAAAATATGGACTGTTGCTACGCCTAATAAAAATACCATCATTATCAGCGATAAAGACAAAAAAATCACAATTCAGGATGAAAATCAGAATAGTGTTATCATGTCTGGCAGTGGTATCGATCTGTCAAGCCAAAAAAGCATTTCTATTTCGGCTCAGGAAAATGTGACCATCAAAGGAACCCAGGGCGTTTCAATTCAGTCTAGTGGAGGTGATGTTGCCACCAAAGGAATGAATATTAAGGATTCTGCAGATATGCAGTATACTGCTCAGGGCGGACAAACAGCTCAGGTTTCCGGAGGAATGGAATTAACGCTGAAAGGCGCCATGGTAATGATTAATTAGTTGATGGTTAGTGGCTTTTAGTTGGTGGTTGGCTGTTGTTAATCTGTTTGGTACAATTAATTTTATATAGGGAATTATACCTAGCACTACGAAGTATTTTTAAAACTAATTACATCAAAGACTTTAAAAGTTGAAGAATAATCGAGTTCAGCTTATTAACAACCTAAAAAAAACTAAAAACCAACAACTAAAAACCAATAACAAAAAACTAAAAATATGCCCCCAGCAGCAAGACTTACAGATTTTCATGAGTGCCCGATGCAAACTCCGGCAGTACCTCCTATTCCGCATGTGGGCGGACCAGTTGTGGGCCCCGGACAACCAAATGTTTTGATAGCAGGATTGCCGGCAGCGAGAGTTGGCGATATACTGGTTTGCGTAGGACCGCCTGACTCTATAGTACAAGGATCGGCAACTGTTAAAATTGGTGGAATGCCCGCCGCAAGAATAGGAGATAAAACCGCTCATGGGGGATCAATTGTCCTTGGAGCCTTTAATGTGATAATAGGTGGATAAAATAGCCGATAAAAAAGAAAATGTTTTTTTGGGTTCAGGATGGGCATTTCCTGTGTCTTTTTCTGCAGGTAATCATCAGGTGAATATCTCGGCAAACGAAACCAATATAAACGAATCTATCAATATCATTTTGAATACCCGTAAAGGAGAACGTACGCTGGAATCGAATTTTGGATCCGGATTACAGCAATTTATGTTTAGAAAAATCGACAATACTTTGAAAGGAGAAATTGTAGAAACTATTCAGTTTTCCTTGTTACGTTACGAACCAAGAATAATAGTTCAGGAAGTACGGGTAGCAGCTACAGATTTAATTAATGGTGTTGTCGAAATATTAATTATTTACATCTACGCACAAACGAATACCAGACATAATTATGTTTTTCCTTTTCATTTAAACGAAGGAACCAATTTAGCCGTAAAATAATGCTTGTAATTGATCAAAATAGCGCCATAAATTCACTTAATGAGTCACTCATTCCTAATTCCACTTTGATTGATGGAAGGACTGAGCAGGACTGGCTGTACTTTGTTGCCGAATTTAGCAAGCTAATCAATTTTTATAATGACACCAATACCATTGAAGGAAACTGGAATCCTTTTTTATTAAAAGATCCGGTGTTTTTAATGGCTTCTATATCCAAAACAAATTATAAAAACCTTTATGCTGTCTACAAGACTATTTGTACAGAAATTCAAAAACAGTCACTAAATACTAACGCAGGTAATTTGAATTCAAAAGCGTTAAGCAAATTATTCGACCACCTGAATGCTATTTATAAAATTATCGAAAGCTGGACCCATTATATGCAAAAAACAAATGAAAAATATGATCTTAAAAATTATATTCTTCACGAAGTACAGACAAAACTGAGCATAGATTTTTGGGCTATCCAATCTTTTAGACAATACTTATATACCTCATCTGTGAATAAGGTTTTTATTGAGCCTGCGCCTGTAAGTAAATTTGTTTCTTTTGAAACCCATTTGTGGAGTATCAATAAAGACAAATCTCCTTTTTGGGAAGTTTTTGGATTTGAATCAGAACAAAATATTCTGAATACATCAGAAACAATGATTGCTTTCAGTTTGAATATTCTGACCAAAAAAGCTGATCAGTTATTTAGTTTTTTACAAACTGTAATTCATCATTCATCTGATGAATTTAAAAAATTAAGCCATAAAAAAAGTAAATTTCCAGATACAACACTTTTAAGGTCTTTTATCAATATTTTAAAAATACAACAAGATCAATTAAACGGCATTTCACAAAAACATCTTGATTTTTATTATCGTGATATCTTAAAACAAACCAAATTACCTGCTCTGGCCGACAGTACATTTTTGTGTGCCACACTTGCCAAAACGGATTCAGTTTATAATTTACCTGTTGGTACTTTATTTAATGCCGGAGTTGATGCACAAAAAAATCCAATATTATTTGCATCACAAAAAAACACTGCCTTAAATCCGGCCAGTATTGTAAGTGCAAATACACTTTGTTATCAGCCTGATACTTCATCCTATAATTTACAATCGATTAAATCCACCAGCGTACAAAAAGATCCTGATGGAAAAATAATAAGCTGGCCAACTTTTGGGGAATCAAACCCAAACGCTGCTTCAGTACCAATCGGAATTGCTTTTGCATCGCCTATGCTATTATTACGGGAAGGGAAAAGGATCATCACGCTTACGCTGGAATTTGATTCGGCAATTTATTTAAGTTTTTTACAGAAAGCTTCCTATTTTTTAAGTACCCAAAACGATTGGTTAAAGCTTGAATTAGACCCGACAGTTTTTAAGATAAATACTTCCTTAACTACCGTGACAATAGAAATAAGCCTTGCTGCTACAGAAGCTGCAATAGAGCCTTTCCTTATTAATCCAGATGGATTAAAGACTGAATGGCCAATGCTTAAAATATTATTTGAATCAGTTCCAAATCCGGGTACGCCTCCAAAAGTACTTTCTATTACTATCGGTGTAAAAGTATATGAAGTTAAAACATTTCAGTTGTATAACGATTTTGGGGAATTAAATACTAAAAATCCCTTTCCTCCTTTTGGCCCAATTCCGGTAGAAAATGCCAATTTTATAATTGGAAATAATGAAATATTGAGTAAACCTATTGACAAGTTTATCATAGGAATCAATTGGGACAAACGGCCTTCTGACTTTGGAACATATTATAAACAATACAATGATTTCATAAAGCCTGTTGTTTCCAATGTAACTCTGGGGGAAAAATTAAGAAACATAATTGGACTCTCTCCGAAGCCTGTTCCTGTAGTTAACGACGGTACTTTTTGCAATGCCAGCTTTACTGTTGACTTTAATATATTGGAGGGAAAATCGTGGCAGGAACTTAAAATAAACAAAGTGGACAGCCCAAATGGCGTAGATGTATTTGCACCCGCTATCTTTAATCCGGATCCTGTTTTTTTATTCGATCCTGAAAATGGAGATCCGACAGTTCCCTTTGTTACCGACTCAAAAAGCTATTATATGTATTCTAAAACAATTACATCTGATTCTCAGGTTGTAATTGACAATACTTTTGCTGTTGATCCTAAAATCCAGAACGAGCCATTAAAATTTACTGACACCAGTTCATCCGGATTCATAAAACTGGTTTTATCAGGACCGGAATATGGTTTTGGATCAGAGATATATCCGAACGTTGTGACCCATATTGCCTTAGAAAATGCGAATAGTCTTGCCAAAGCCAAAGGTAAAGATGATGCCATATTCATTCCATCAGCAAATTTACCATTTGCTCCAAAAATAAAATCCTTTTTTGCAAATTATTCAGCAAGCGTAACGTATAAACTGGATAGTACCGCCGGAGAATATCCGCTGCAGTATTTCATTTATACCCCGTTTAAGAATTATCAGATATTTGATAATGCTGATCAAACCAATACACATGTAAATACAGCTATTTCAGGGTCTGGTTCGACTGTTACAAACGGTTTGCCTATTTATCCTTCTTTTGATTATACAGGAGGTTTATTTATAGAGCTTGAAAATTTAATCTGCAACAGTACTTTAAATTTATATTTTGAATTAGCCCGAAATTCAACAGCAATAACACCTGGTGAGAGCGTTACCTATTTCTATTTAAGTAATTCAGGCTGGGAAGAAATAAAACCGCTGGCAGACGAAACGAATCAGTTTAAACGTTCAGGAATTATTGAACTTCCTATTCCGGCAGATTGCTGTAATAATGAAATTTATATGTCGGGGAAAAACAACTGGATTTCTGTTGTGGTTTCCGGTACACCTGACTCCTACTCTAACACCACTTTTTTGCAAACAAACGGATTTAGCGTTCAGCGAACAGGAACAGAATTTTTATTGGATACGGAAACTCCACAGATAAATAGCGGTACAATCACCAAACCGCAAAATGCAATTCCACAAATTGCAACACTGATTCAGCCATTTGCTTCTTTTGGAGGAAAAGCAGCAGAAAACGAAACCAATAAAAATCAAAGAGTTAGTAACACTATCAAAACAAAAAACAGAGTCATTACGTCTTCTGATTATTATACTTTAATCGCTCAACAATACGATAGTGTTTATTATTCAAAAATTGTAAATAAAAAATATCAAAACAGCTGTACTGTTTATCTGGTAAAAAAAATGGATAGTGGGAACGACAGTAATGCTTTTATCCCTTTGGCGTCAAACAGTCTGGAAAGCGATGTAGAAGATTTTTTAAAAGAAAATGCTTCTCCGTTTGCAAACATTACAGTTTCGAATTTTAATATGGAATATGTTTCTGTTACTGCTAAAATAGTTGTTGAAAGCGGTTATCAGCCAATCCTCATTCATAAAAATGTAAATGATGCTTTAAAACTGTATCTGTCACCCTGGATTAACAGTGCTGCAGCTCAGACAGAAATTGAAAAACCGCTGATTAATGCCAAAGTAACCTCTTTTATTCAAAATATCGAAGGGGTAGCTTTAGCTGAAAATGTTTCATTCTCCAGTTATTACATTAATTCCAAAACAAGAATACAAACGGTTTGCAAAAAAAATAAAGCTACGCTTAAAGCTTATGGTCCAACGACACTTTTAGTTTCAGCACCTGATCACAATATTACTTTTTAATCTGAGAAATGGATACAATCAATCACATAACAAAGACACCGCTTCCTCCGCATCAGGATTTCACTTTTCTGAAAAACGAAGCACTTGGTTATATCCAAAAACATATTGGAAGTGAATGGACAAACTTTAACCCAAGTGATCCGGGAATGACTATTTTAGATCAGTTTTGTTATGCACTCACTGAATTGGGGTATTGTACTGATTTTAGTATTCCGGATATTTTAACAGATGCCAACGGTGATCTCGAAATTAATAACCAGTTTTATTTACCATATCAAATACTTACAACTGCTCCGTATACAATTGACGATTATAAAAAATATTTGATTGATGGTATCGAAGAGGTCTATAATGTTGCCATAATTTGCTATAACAATAATATTTTTCCCTTTAATAAAGTATATCAGGTTTATGTTTACGTAAATCCTGAAATTACGAATCCCAATAAAATTAAAAATATTTGTAAATCGGCATTTTATTTACTCAACAAAAGTCGAAATTTAGGAGAGCTATTTAATGTCCCTATTGCACTCCAGCCTGTAAATTGCTGGATTGGAGGAAAATTAGACCTAAAAAAAGAAGCTGACCCCTATACCGTATTACTGGAACTGCAAGCTGCACTCCGATCTTATGTTTTTTCTAAAATTGCGCAAACAAGTACGGATAATTTAAAACTTGCGGGATATACTTCATCTGAAATTTATGATGGCCCTTATTTAGAAAACGGCTGGATTATAACAGCATCTTTAGTTGATAAAAAAGATACTATTCAGGCAGTTGATTTAGTTTCTGTAATAGAATCTGTGGCGGGAGTTGATTCCATTTCCGGTTTACAGCTTTATCAGGAACAAAAAACGGTTGCTCTGCTTCAGTCTACAGTAAATCAAATTTTGTCAATTGATATTTTGGGCTCTTATCAAAATAAAAACCTGATATTGAGCTGTAACGGAAAAGATTTGCCTTTTGATTCTTTTAGACCTTTATTGGCCAGTATTGATAATTTTGAAGAAACAACCAGTATTATAAGCAATAGTACAGGTATAAAATTACCTAAAAGTTACTTTAGGGATATTAACACCTATTATTCTATTCAAAATACATTTCCGGCGCAATACAATATTGGCGATGATACGATCGAAGATGAGACAAAACCGGTTCAGGTGGCACAATCACGGCAGTTAAAAGGATATTTGACATTATTTGATCAAATACTGGCTAATCAGTTTTCGCAATTGGCTAATATTTCTAAACTTTTTTCTTTTAAAAATTCTGTTTGTGGAACCCCTTCAGATGAAGAAGCTTTTTATGCCGTAAAAGATAAATACGAGCAAAAGCATTTAGAATATCCCGTGCCCTATAAAATGTTTTCGCCTAGCTATTATTATCAGTCATTATATACGGTTCCTCACATCCAGCCTTTATTAAAAGACAGCAATACGTTTAATTACAGCTACGGTAATGAATCTCAGGCTGAATTGAAAGAAAAAAGCTGGATTGAATATCAGCAGGATCCTTATAATCCATACATTTTTGGATTGATGAAACTTATGGAACAGGAAAATATCAGCCTCGACCGAAGAAACAAATTACTGGACCATCTGCTTGCTCGACACGGTGAATCTCCAAAAGTGATTGATTCTATTATTGATGACACGATTTACACAGGAGACAAACGAAAAGATCAAATAATCTTAAAAAGCCTGTATTTACAAAATCTTGGACTGCTGTCGTATAACAGACAAAAAGCATATGATTTTTTAAGCGCCTCAAAGATAGCCAGTCAGGCTCACGGAAAACTTGATACGAGTTTACCTAAAATCAAAGAAAAACATTTCAGGCTTATAAATGAAAATACTTCTGATTTCATATTCAGATCTGAACAAATCAATAAAAAGGAGAAATTACATTTAAATGATTTTAATAATTTTTCGGGAATTGAATTAAAACTGAATTTGCTCTTCGGGTTAAAAAATATATATTCAAATTTCATTACAAGTCAACTGGATATTTTAAAAAACAGTTCTGAAAAGCAATCTGATAGTGATGCGTTCAAAACAGTACAGGGAGCATTATGGTTTACAGAAAAAAGAAGCGGAAGTATTCTTTTGGAATCGGTACTTCTGCTGAATCAATTAAAATTTAATCTCGAAATTATAAAAGAGAATCAGGTAAACGCTGCTTCTTACCGTATTGAAAATATCGATTTTCAAACTGTAACTAATCTGAATTATGTTTTAAACGTTACAGATGAAACTACACTTGATATACAGTTACAACAAAATTTCTTATTGTTTTCTGATGTAAAATATTTTTTCATTCCCAGCAATGAAACAATTGAAAATCAAAATGATTACGTAAAAGCAACACGGTCTAATTATTCTTTCCGGATTACAATTCCGTCCGGAAATGAAAAAGTAACTATTGATTCTAAAATCTTTAAAAAAAGTGTCTTTTTGATATTCCCGGATTTTATTCCACCTTTTCAAACTGCTGAATTTAAAAAACGATTAAAACAGTTTCTTAAAATCAATCTTCCTGCAAATGTGAATTACGAATGTCTTTTTCTAAGCTGTCAGGAATTAGAAGAATTTATTCCGGATTATCTCTACTGGTATGAAAGTTTGCGATACAAAGATGAATTGCTGCCACTGAAAACCGATCAGGAGAGTCCGTTTACAGATAATGCAGATAAAAATGTAACTGTAAACCCTGCCCAGTCTGCAATGAATCTTATAAGTAGTTTAACCTCAATTTTAGAAACAAAAAATGGAAGAAATTAACCGCCATATTGTATCAAGTCTAAAGTGGGATACTACTTTTGACCGTAAAGAAGAAGGATACAGACTTCAGGACCGTTTGAGTTCGTGGAGCAAAATCGCTTTACCCAGAGAAGTCGCTAATATATTTAATGAGCTTTGTCCGCCTGAACAAAGCTGGAGAATTGAATCGCTGGAATTAAACCTTGGCCCGTGCGATTATGATGATCTTGAGTTTGATTTAAGCACCAAAATTCGAAATCAGCTGAAGGAAAAAATTGCTGAAATGATTATCTACCAAAATCATCAGAAGAAAAACCTGATTTCGGTTTACAACAAAGAAAAATCGATTCTGGAGAATCTTATTGTTTTTTTGATGGAAGGCTATCTGCCATGGAATTACCAAAACAAAGAAGGATCTATTAACGAAATATTGGCCGAATTGCTTCAGAATAATTTAGCCGAAGTTACTATTATCATCAAAAAAGCAGGAATTACCCATGAACAGGTAAGAAAAAGAATCGCCTGGCAATTTAACGAAAGTAATATAACTAAAATAATCGCTGCACTTGAACCCAATAATAGCAATACCATAGTTGAATTCACATCTGTTATGACGAAACTTCAGGTAAAAGAAACTATTATTCAGACCAGTGCAATCAATTTCAAAAAAAATCTTTGGTTTTTTATATTCAATTTTCTGCTGCTGGAACGAGGAACGCTTTTTAATAAACTGGCGTTTATGAAAAGCAGTATTCTTCAAATGGCAAATCATTACAATATTTCGTATACTGAACTTATTTTGCTGATTGAAAACACGATTATAAAACTTTCTGATAAAACCAGTCAGGACAATGATTTTATTGCTTCGCTAAAAACACTTACACAGGAATTTGAATCTCAAAAAAAAGACCCTTATCAGCCTGAAAAAAACGAAGATTACTGGGATATTTTCGAACAATTACTAAACAATACAATTAAAGAAAAAACAAATACCAATAAAAACGATTTGAATGAATTGATTGTTGCGCTGAGCAATGAGAATCCAACAAAATTTAGCACACTCATAAATAAAACTTTACATAACGAGAATGCTCTTATTTTACTGATTCAGGATCTAAATGAAACAGCTCTCAGATTATTGTTTTCTAACTTCGATACAGCTTCATCATCGTTGAATCTGGATACTATAATTTGTCTGAACAAATTAAGCAGCACCCTTAAGTTGAAAACAAACAGCAAGACCTTATGGCAAATCTCAATTATTTTTCTGATAAAAAATAAAAATGTAACTCATAGTACATTTCTACTCCACTGCATTACAGAATTAAGTAAGAAGAATAATCTTGATCCGGAACATTTATTAGAATCGTTTACCAGTGCCAAAATTCCTTCTGCTGTAAAAAATCATAATTCTGAAATAATTTACAACAGCCTCAATGCTATTTATTGCAGTGAAATAACCCGTAATAATTCGAGTTATCCTGCCATTCATTTCAAAAATTTACTATCAAAACTCGAAATCCAATTACAAAAAAAATCAGCCCAAAAAGAGCTTTTTACAGACCTGCAAAGATCACTTATCAAAAACATCACGCTACATCCCAAAATGGCTTTCGAAGTAATGCTTTCGTATGGCAATAAAGATTTGCTAAAAAAAATACTTCCATTGATCCTTAACCGTGAATTATTGAAATTATTGGTTAAAACTGCCAACTATAAAAAAACAAAACTGGTAGAAACGATTCAGATGGTATACGAAATCTTAAATGCCAAAGAAAAATACGATTTTCCTGAAGAGCTTCTTACTGATGATTTGCTGTTGTTTGGTATACAGGAAATATTTCTTCATCCGGAACATACTTCATCGCTGTTCCTGGAAACCATTATTCTTCAGTTATCCCAAAAAGTAACCAATACACATCGTAAAAATTACTTTCAGTTTATAACCAAACTATTGCTTTCTAAAAAAATAAAGTCTTTTGGAGTCGCAGTTAAAAATACTTTTTTTAATCAATTGAGAAACAACAGCGCCATAGATGTTATAGAACTAGCACTTTTGATACAGAGCACATCTCAACAATCCCACTCTGAATTATCTCATTTGCTGATTCTGAATTTTGATGATCCTAAATTTATTTTATTACGAAAAAAGGACGAAAGAGAAAGTAAAATCCTTATGCATTATTTTTTAAAGAACAGTACATCTTTAAAAAACCACTGGATAGCAGAACAATCTGCCCTATTGACTAAAAAAATCACAACACTTTCAAAAACAGAAATCTGTTCTGGATTAAATGAATTGTTCTGGATAACGATTTTAAAATATTCTGCCTATAAAGGAAATGAAATCCTGTTTCAAAAAATGCTGCAAAATGCGCTCAACGTTTACCTGGAAACCAATAGTAACAATAATCAAAATCAGCTTATAGAGGAGATAAAACGTCTTCATAAAATAGATTTAAAAAATAAGGCTCTCCCCTCTTTTATAGAAAATCCTACCGTGAAAAATCTGCCTGAGGATACATTGCCTTTGGAGACTAAAACTAAAAGCAAAATTTTGTTTGCAGGTAAAAACCTTTCAGAAAAAGAAAAACAGGAATGGTTCTCACTCATCATCTGTCAAAAACAAATTCCTGTTGCTTTAAGTATTTCCGGAACATTTGACATTAAGGAATTACTCGGTGAAATTGTAGTAAACCATCCTAAAATATTTTTCGGAATAATCAAAAATGAATTCGTTGCCGAAGCGCAATTAGACTGGCTTAGCCGTACTATTAATTTTGATGATTTATGTAACTCAATTGATCAATTAGATAAAAACAGAGAGTCTTATCTGAGAATCCTAAAAAAATTCTATTCCGTTTTAGGAACCGTTGCGATTAAAGGAATAGCCTCAAAAGAAATACAAATACTGTTATTAAGAAAACTGCTCAAAGCCGCAGCAAATGATAACTGGAAACTGATTTCGATTGATAAAATCTGGAATGAATTAATCTGGGAAGTGGTAACCCAAAAAGGAATTGCAAAAAAAAGCTTCCTGATCGACATTGAAAAACACATTCACCTATTTCCACTGTCTTTACAACTTAGTTTTACAGCAGTAAGCAATGCCGAAAAACAAACTGCTCAAATCTCAAAAAATATTGAAATACTTGAAAAAATGGAAACAATAAGCATCAGTAAAAAAACAAAAGCCCCTATTCTGGAGGGTATTGCTGTCAGAAACGCCGGAATCGTAATCTTAAACAGCTATATCATTATGTTGTTTGAGAGGCTTAAATTGGTAGTTGATAACGAATTTACCAGTATAGAAAATCAGATTCGCGCTTCGCAATACCTGCAATATGTAGTTACAGGATTAACAAAAACAGAAGAAGCATATTTACCCCTAAACAAGGTATTGTGCGGATTATCGATGATGCATGCCATACCGGACGAAATCGAAATTCCCGAAGAAAATAAAACATTAATCAACGGTTTAATCTTGGCTGCTATTTCCTACTGGGATGCAATTGGCGATTGTTCAGTAGATGGTTTTAGAGGAAACTGGCTTGTACGCGACGGTATCCTGACAGAGCTTGAAGACAGATGGGAACTTACAGTAGACAAGAAAGCCTATGATGTACTGATCAACAAATCACCTTTTGCTTTTTCAATTATAAAATATGCCTGGATGGACAAACCATTGCATGTTAACTGGCCTTATTAAACCTATAAAACTATAAATACAATCTCTTAAAATAAAAAATTAATCAATTAAAAAATCAATTATGAACAGCTACAGTGAAAATTTACATTCCAGTGTATTGGCATCATTAGAAAGCCAGGAGATGAATCAGAAAAAATTGGATTCACAATTAAATTCATCCATGTTTACACTTTATTATGCAGAAGGTGCAGAAATCGTTACCGATAACAAACTCGAATTGGCCACAAAAAAATACAATCAGGCTCAGACGGTTAAGGAGCAGGCGGTTAAAACCAAAAATATTTCTACCAATATTGTAATGTCGGCTACCCAGCAAAACACAAATACTTTGCAATCTGTAAGCAATGGGGCTGTTAGTGCGGCAAACATTCAAATTGCTACTAATGCAATTGTACGACTGGCAAGTGATATGGGAAGCATTTTCAGTATTATTAATGCGTCGGATTACGGTACTCAAATTTATCAGCAAAGTATCGAAGCTTACAATTTGATGAACAGAACGGCTTATCTTGCAGAAGTCGCTTCTCAGCATGCTATGGAAGCTTCTGCAGCTATTGCAGAAGTCTCATCATCTACAGTACAGGACAAGGCAAAAGCTACGGATGCTTCAATAAGCAACCTTTTGCAGGTATCCAGTACAAATTTTACAACTACAGCAGCAATTGTTGCTGCTGATAATGATGCAAAAGCGGCCGCCAGCGTAAATACAAAAGCAGCCCAGGGAATCATTGAATCTAACAAAGTAGAGTTAGAGGCAGCAAAAGTGGCTTATCTGCTTAATAACAAAAGTCTTAATTACAATTTAAGAGTCAATGTTCCTAAGATTTATAATAATTCTTATGAAGTTTCCTTTAACTATTTTAAAGCACCTTTTAAAACAGATGAAAAAGGAACAAATACGCCGCCTCTTGGGTTAGACAACCCAGTAAAAACTTATAATCTGTTTTTGGTTAAGGACAGTAAAAAATCTGTTTTTTCTGCATCAGCTGCTGAAGAATTATTGATTAATCCGCTTCAGCGTATTCAGATAATTCCTCCTGCTAACTTAATCCCTCTAGCTGATTTGACTCCTCCGGCTAATTCTATTCCTCTTACTGATTTGATCCCTCCAGCCGGTACTCCTGCTAAAACAAATTTATTGACAAGCGAAACCATTCTGTCTAATTATAAAACCCGCTTTCAGGCGATCAATAATCTAAGAGCATCCCAACAAAAAGCCATTGAAGCAAAGGATAATTTAAGTAAAGCCAATGTTGCTTTGGCATTAGCAACCAAAGAAAAAAGTGATGCTGATAATGCTGTTAACAATACGAAAAACAACATTACCAGACTGACAAAAGAATTAGATACTGCTAAACAAAATACAGCAAAAGCAGCAGAAGCAGCCAAAAAAAATCCTGACGATAAGGATCTTGCCAAAACTTCAGCACAGGCTGCCAGAGATCAGGATACAATTGAGAAATCTCTGAATATTGCCAAACTCACCGAAACAAAAGCAACTGACTTTGTAAAAGTGGCAGCAGATAATTTAAAAATTGCAAATACAAATGCCGCAAACGCTAAAAATGAAGTATCAGAAGCGGAAACATTAGTTACTAATGATAAAAAAGATCTGGAAACTGCTGAAACTGCTTTTAAAGAAAAAAAAGACGTTTTTAAAACCATTAACATTTTAGATTTAGTAGATACGGATAACGAAGTGATCGTTTTAGGAGAAAAATATGTCATCTTTCTTCTTATTGTATTTACAGACGAATATAAAAAAGGAATAAATACTTACGATGATTATCTATCAGCTCCATCAGAAACTTTCAGTTTAAAGAAAACACTGAATGCGGTAAAAGACATTAACATTGTGCAAAAGTCTGAAAGAAAAGACAATACCAATGCAGTTTTACCAGCGCTTTCGCCTTATGCTGTAAATTTTACCGTAAATAAGGATGATAAGTTAATTACAGAATACAGATGTATGTTTTTGCCTTATAAAGAAAACGACTTTACAAAAAATGATCTTGACAACTTTGAAGAATCCATTCAGGAAACTATTTTAAAGAAAGAAATCGAAACAGTTGAAAATGAGATTACCCAGTACGAGACCGAATTAAAATCTGTTAAAGATAAAAATAAGGAACTCAAAGACCAACTGGATAAACAACTGGATAAGAATCAGGAATCTGTTGACTTATCTGATAAACAAAAATTGAATGATGAAATAGGTAAAACTAAAAGTCAGGTAAATAGCTATAGTCTGATTGAGATAGAAACTAATTCAAAACTGGAAATCGCACAGACAAGACTGAACCATTTATATATTGGTCTCGAAAAAATGTATTCCCAAAAAACTGCTCAAATTAAAAACACAAAAGCTTTTTTCTTTAATCAAAAATTAGCCGAAAACGTTCCTTCGGGCAATTATACTGTTGCTGCTGCTGTTTCAAACAATCCGCTGACATATGAGGTAAAAATTGATCCAGCTACGACAGATAATTTTGGTAATTCACTAATAGACAGCAAACTGTATATTCCAGTAATTCTGTCTTATTACAATGGAAGTGAAACGAACAGAAAACAGTACAATAATAATTTATCAGATTGGGAAAATGAAGAAAGTTTTACTTTTTCAATTGTTAATAATCAACAAATACTAATCAACTAAATCTTAAAATATGGACACTATACTAAATTCAAATCCACAGAGATATGGAGTTACCGAAAAGAAAAAATCTGATATCGATTTATTAACCTCTCAGGTAACAGATGCTCAGGCAGTTGTAGATCAGCAATCAACAGTTGTTGCTTCCTTAAATCAAAAATCAATAAAATATCAAGGATATTTACTGGATGCTGAAAGTTCTAGAACTCAGGCAAAAAGCAACAAAGAACTTGTAGACCAGGTGGTTCAGAACGGATTAGATTTGTTTCAGAATTCTGAAATTGCCTTTTCAAAAATGACTGTGGCGAACGAGGCTACAGGAGAAGTTGCAAAAGAAATAACGGTATTAATTAATAAGCTTATCTATTCTGTAGAGATTATTAATAAACTATCCAATCTTGTTATTCGCAAAAAATCATTAAACCCGCTTATATTAGATGATTTGATTACCAAAATAAATGCTGCCGGTACAGATTCTAATAATGCAATCGCACTTACATTGGTTGCTTTAAAATCAGTATTTGCTGCACAATCATTATCTCTTGAATCTGAGGCTTCTACAGCTCTTGAACAAAAACAGGCTCTAAACCTTTATTTGACCCTAACCGGAAAAAAAGACCCGCAAGAGACCTTTATTTTAGAGGGTAATAATTCAGTACAAGCCTTGATATACAAAGCAAATGATGAAGCAAAAGCCAATTATCTTGAAGCAAATAAAGCAAATGATGAAACGACAAGACAATTGAATGTAGCAAATATCAACTTAAATAAAGCTCAGGTTGAACTTAAATCGTTACAGGCTGCTTTGGCTGCTGCAAACGCTGCTGCTTTGGCTTCTTAATAAAAAAGTCCACTGTTTCAATCAAAGATTCAGTGGACATTTAACCACCTAATTTTTAGTTTTATGGATTTAATTTATAAAAATTATTACAGGCATTTTTACTTAAAAACAGGTGGATTTCTACCTACTAAACCATTAAATAAAAACCTGTTTCCTGGCGATTATTTCCAAATTAAAAATGGTACGATTACCCTTTTGGGAAATTTATATCGCAACGGTATTCTGTCTCCGGATGAAGTTAATTTAAGCCCTGTAATTAAACTAAATCCCTCAAGCTGGAGTTTTAGTGATGGCATCTCAAAACCCTATTCAGGACGAGGTTTTGGTAATAGTGCTATTGAAGGACAATTTGAATTCAGCAAACAGGTACTCGCTTTTGCAAATAAAGGAAGTTTCATCTTTAGGGCTGCAGAACCTGAATCCATGAAAATTGAGAATTGGAATGATATTCAACAGCAATTAATTATAAAACTTACTCAAACTATATTCTCTTTCAGAGAACTGTATATTGTGACAGAAAGCGCTACTGCTGCTAATACCACTCTGGCTGTTGCAGGTGAAGTAAATGCTGAACTGGAGTTGGCAAGTGATTCTGAAAACTTTGGATTAGTTGATATTTTTGGTCATGATAATACCAAAACAATACAATCTAAGGATATTGATTATTATCATCGTGAAACCAAAAAGAAACCTGCCTATTTTAAGGCAAAGAAATTGGTTGTACAAGATGACAAACTAACTTATTTTATTAGTGATTTTTTAAATAAAACCTATAATTCAAGTCAATGGACTGATACATTTTTTGATTCAAATTTTCATAATGATATTGACTACAGTTCACAAATGATGATGCAAAATGCTCAGGGTTATTTTTTAGATATGCTACAATCCGGTGAATTAAATCCAAATACAGCATTATTGTATTTTAAATGGGCAGATACGACTTTAGATGATGTAGAAAAACTATTTGAAAGTTATGGAAACTAAAGAAAATAGTATCGTTTTGTACAAAGAAATGGAATGGCTGCAAAAAGTGATCGATCAGGTTATTTGCAGTTATTTGCTTCAGGAAGGCCATGAAAATCATTGGATGGATATTCCGTTTCCCGAAACTGATCAGGACACAGAAAACACTACCTATTATCAAAAACTGAAAGAATGGAATCTTAACCAATATGAAAGGCTTTGTCTTGCTTTAATACTTGCACCTCAGATAAAGCCCGAAGTATTAGATATTTTCTTTAGTAAAAATGCCATGTACGATCGTGGTTTTACTGAATTTGGAGGAGTAGTAAACAAAATCCACAGCGGATTTTTACCAACCGGTCAAACCTTTTCCTTTTTAATTACAGCTGTTAATCCTGAATTAAGAATGGAAATGCTGAATGTTCTTAACCCATCAAATATTCTTTTGAAAGAACAGGTTTTAATTTTAGAAGCCACAGAATCTAATACGCCACTTTTAAATCAGGTAATCTCGATTAACGAACGCTGGCTGCATTATTTTATCACTGGTACATTACCCCGGTTAGAGCATAGTGTTTCATTTCCTGCTCAACAAATTTTTACTAAAATGGATTGGTCAGACTTAGTTTTAGAAGATCACGTCATGGAACAAGTTCTGGAAATTGATGCATGGCTAAAACATGGATCAACACTTATGAACGAATGGGGGCTTGAAAGCAAAATTAAACCCGGTTATCGAACGCTTTTTTACGGCCCCCCGGGAACTGGAAAAACACTAACCGCTACTTTATTAGGAAAAAGTACGAATCGGGAAGTTTACAGAGTGGATCTTTCGTTGATAGTGTCAAAATATATTGGAGAAACAGAAAAAAACCTTTCTAAAATATTTGATGTAGCACAGCACAAAGACTGGATTTTATTTTTTGATGAGGCAGATTCTCTTTTTGGAAAAAGAACGCAGACCTCCTCATCAAATGACCGACACGCTAACCAGCAAACAGGCTATTTATTACAAAGAATCGAAGATTTTCCGGGAGTTGTAATATTAGCATCAAACCTTAAAGAAAATATGGATGAAGCTTTTTCGAGAAGGTTTCAGTCGATGATACATTTTACGATGCCAAGTCCTGAAGAACGTTTGGTATTATGGAAAAATGCCTTTTCAGGAAAATGTCAGTTAGATCCTGATATTGATCTCGAAAACATTGCAGAACAATATGAACTGGCTGGAGGAGCCATAATAAATGTTTTAAGATATTGTGCTTTAAAGGCCATTCAAAAAAATGGACCTATTGTGGGGTATCAGGATTTGCTTGAAGGAATTCGACGTGAATTTAAAAAAGAGAATCGAACGCTAAGTGTGACCCAAATGAATTGATATGAAAAAAATGAACGACAAATCTGTATCCATAATCATCAAAAAACATCTTTACTCACATGAGGCGGAATTGAAATTGGGAGACTGGAAGAATCAGTTTCATCTCAATTATGTAAAAACACTTATTGCAATGGCTTTAAACCACTGTACAGAAAACGATAACTTGATAATAAATGGCTATTTGATTACAGATAAAACTCTTTATTTGATAGTCAAAACTAACGATAAGAATTTTGATTCATCTTTAAAGAAAATAGAAAATAATATTCATTTTTTACTTGAAAATCATACAAAAGAATTAAAAACCATTGACAGATATAGTTTTGAAACACATGAAGAAAAGCTTTATTTTATCAGAAAACCATTATTTAAAATGTATCCGTTAAAAAATGAACATTTAATTCAGCTGCTGACAGGAAAAAAAGTAACACTCCCCTATTTTGACAGAAAGCTGGAAGATTTAAAGTTATTGATTCGAAATCATCCTTTTTGTTCTGCGGTTGATTATGCGGGGGCTATTGGACCTGTGGACATAGCACTGCTGAATGTATAAATAATGTCCTTAACATACAATTATCTAATTTAAAAAATTAAAAATGGAACTGTATCAGGAAAAATCATTCAAAAATAAAATAGAACCTATTGCAGCGAATTCTAGTGATTTAAAAAAAGCTGTTCAATTAAAAGATAACAGGGAACTGTCTGTTAGAAAAATTAATAATAATCTCCAAAATGAGGCAGGCTTATCTCATAACGTAATACAGCTAAGAGTATCAGCAAATCGTATTGGTGGAGGTTTTAAAAGTTCATTAACCGGACTAAATTATCCTACTCGCCAAGAAGCTGAACAGGCTGAAAGCGACTACTTGGCTGAGCAAGAAAGAATTCGATTAGAAGAAAGACCACCTGTAGACTTTCAGTTTCAACCACCGTTGCAGGGACCGCCCATAGGTCAGACTCCACTTGCGTCAGCATTACTAAACAACCCAGTACATTTTGGTCCTGTGATGACAACAGGAGGAGATGTAACAAGAGAACAAGTTAATGCATTAGCAGGCAGTCCAGTAATACCACACGACCAAGCAACCGCATTTAGTGCAAGAAATACACATGCAATGGTTTTTTCTGAAGGACTTGACGGTTTACATGTTCATAGCCATTCCGGAGTTAGTACACCTGTAAATAATGTTACTAATGAAACACATCCTGTTCCTCAATTTTATCAAAGTCACCTGTTTAGACAAGGACCGCCTCCTCAACATGTAAACTTGCCAGACAATAGGTCAACCGCGCATGCTGAGGCTCTTGCAGTTCATAGTGAAGCATATAGATCATCTGTAAAAAGAAATGCTGACGATATTGAGCAATTTTCAGATATTATGGATTTTGACCCGGAAGTTGGTGTGGGTGACGCAACTCCCGAACAATTTGAAAACCTTTTAAATTTTCTTTCAGGCATACCCGTTAGCAGCAACATAGCAATTAATAGAGCGTCATGCGGGCATAAAGGAGGGAGTGGACATGTTGGAGGGTGTAATCAGGAAATGGCTGAAACAGGTGAAGACTATCCGGAGATGTTACAACAATACATGAATTCATCTCAACTTGCATTTCTTGCAACACAAACTGGTATGGCAAGTTTTGGTGTATCTGCATCCGGCCCATATAAAGAACAGGGTAATCCGGCAAGAATGGCAGAAAGTGATGTTAAGGTAAGTATGCACAATTCTTTCGATTGGAAAAAAGGTCAGGGAAGACCCATATCAAGAAAGCAACAAGAATATGAAGCACGATCAAGGGAAGTTGATCCGTCAAAAAAGAAGAAAGTAAAACTAAAAAGAATATTGCCTTCAAGTCATAAGTCAGATATTCATAAAAGACAAGATCCGCCTCCACCTCCGCCTCCATCATCTTCACAAGGAATCTTTGTTTAAAATTATTTTATAAAAAAAATAATATCGCTATGGAATACATAAATAATAAAGCTACTCAGCAAAGGATAGAATCTGTTGCTAATAGTATCACAAGTAAAACAGTTCAAAATAAAACAATAAAACTTCAGGACAATCGTCCAGCTTCTGTTTTACAAAGAAAAAATAACAATACAGGCTTACCTGATAATTTAAAATCAGGAATTGAAAATCTTTCCGGGCATTCAATGGACGATGTTAAAGTACATTACAACTCTGACAAACCTGCAGCTCTAAATGCCCATGCCTTTGCACAGGGTACAGATATTCATATTGCTTCCGGACAGGAAAAACATTTGCCACATGAAGCCTGGCATGTCGTACAGCAAAAACAAGGGCGGGTAAAACCTACTTTGCAAATGAAGGGAAAAGTGAATGTAAATGATGACAAAGGTTTGGAGAGGGAGGCGGATGTTATGGGAACCAAGGCAATAACAGTTCAGAAAAAAGAGGTTCAAAATTTACAAATCAACTATACAAAACCAAATAACGTTACACAATTGAATAGAGAATATGGATTAAATACTAAAAAACATATAGGTGAATTCACAGATAGTTTACATGAAAATTTGGCAGGTAAAGATCTGGCCCCACCTATGGTAAAATTAAGTGCAATGATGGTAAGTATTAATAATCAATTAAGAATCCTAAAATTTCCA
Organism: Flavobacterium chungangense LMG 26729; assembly: GCF_000735715.2. Lineage (NCBI taxonomy): Bacteria > Pseudomonadati > Bacteroidota > Flavobacteriia > Flavobacteriales > Flavobacteriaceae > Flavobacterium > Flavobacterium chungangense. The sequence continues at coordinate 192,793 of NZ_JASY01000005.1, read as the reverse complement.
GAACTTGAAATAATAAGTAAAAAAGGATTGGGAAATAAAGGTTCTGCACATTTTGATTTTCGGACATGGAAGATGGAAATAGATGAAAGTCTTCTCACAATCGATGCAAATCTTGCTAACACACTCTATCATGAGGCAAGGCATTCAGAACAATGGTTTAAAATGATTTTGATGAGAATTAAAAAACATGAATCAAAAGAAAAAATTGTTTCTGAAATGTCTGTACCGCTTAAGATCGTAGAATATGCACTTCAATTAAACGCAGAAACAGTACTTCCAAAAGAACAGCACAAATCAGTTGCTGAATTTCATGAAAGTGTGTACGGTTCCGGACGCGAAGAACGTAATAAAGTATTGACAAATCTTAATGTTAAAGGGAATTATCAAAAGTACAAAAACCTTCCGGAAGAAGTAGATGCCTGGGAAGTGGGAGGGAAAGTAAATATCGCTATAGAGAAAAAAGAAAATGATTTGATTAAAACTATTATGCAATCAGAGCAAATAGATACTATTAGAGCATCAATGTCTCAATTACAATTCTATTCAAAAATGTTAAATGGAAATGATAATAAAGCAAAAGAAGTTTTGGTTAACAAACTAAATCTTTGGAAAGAGGAAATCGAAAAATTAAGATCGTTACATTCAGATAAAACAGGAGAAAATTTACAAAAATACATTACGATTTCAACAGATTATAACAAGCTTTGTACGATGGTTGGCTTAGAAAAAATACTACAAGTAGATATGCCAAAAGTCTTGAAAGATTTCGAAATAATGGATAACAACCTAAAACTCGCCAAAGAAAAACAAAAAATACAACCAAAAAATTGGGTGCTTGCCAAACTTATTGAATATATTGAGGCTTCTATGGCACAATACAATTCAGAAGTTATCAGACCAAAACCAAACTCAGCCAACTGGGCTGTATGGTCAACAGGGCAAATGTTAAATGATATGGATCAGGCAATTTTAGAAGCAAATGAAGATGCATTAAATTAGTCAATTAGAAAATGCCAATAACCAACCTGTTATCCTAAAAGACGAGTATATCTGCCTAATAATTGAAATTAGATTTTTTTTACAAAACCTTAAAACTTACTTAAAAACCAAATAAACATTGGTATTCTAACATTTATTTTTATATTTGCGTTATTTTTATTTATTCTAAATAATTAAGTTGAAATAAATAAAAGTTCAGCCCAATTTAAACCTTTTGGATTCAAAAGCATCTAATCAGCACCTGATGTTTTTACCAAAAAATTTATCTAAAAATTTATGAAAAATACCTTTTTTGTTTCTTTTGCTTTAGTGGCCTCATTATTTGTAAATGCCCAGCAAAAAAATACTTTATTAGAACAATCTTTCTGGAAAACAGCTCCCAATATCGAAACTGTTAAGGCAGAAATTGCAAAAGGCAATAGTCCCTCCGCTTCTACTTCAAACGCTTTTGATGTGGTTGTTATAGCGATTAATAATGATGCTCCAACAGAAACGATAAAGTTCTTATTGGAACAACCAGGTAATGAAGTAAACAAACCCACACACGATAACCGAATTTACCTTCACTGGGCTGCAGGAAAAGGTAATGCTGAAATTGTAAAATACCTCATTGCAAAAGGTTCTGATATTAATTTAGAAGACAGCCATGGCAGCTTTCCTGTTACAGCAGCAGCAAGCGCTGGCCAAAACAATACAGAAGTATACGAAGCTTTTTTTAAAGCAGGAATAGATCCAAAGAAAAAATACAAAGATGGTACAAACCTGTTGCTTATGGCGATACCGTATGACAAAAATCTTTCCATCTCGAATTACTTTATTACAAAAGGATTATCACTTAAAGATGTTGATAATGATGGTAATACTGCTTTTGATTATGCCGCCAGAACCGGAAATATTGTACTTTTAAAAACACTATTAGAAAAAGGTGTAAAATATACAGACAATGCACTACTAATTGCAGCACAAGGTTCACGCAGGGAAACCAACACAATTGATACCTATAAATATCTTATCGAAGATTTAAAAATAAAACCAACAGCTACAAATAAAGAAGGACAAACTGTACTTCATTTTCTGGCAAATAAACCCAACCAGACAGAAATTATCAATTACTTTATAGCAAAAGGAGTAAATAGTAACAAAGCTGACAATGAAGGAAATACTCCTTTAATGATTGCTGCTTCTGCCAGAGAAACAACTGCACTGGAACAATTATTACCAAATACAAAAAACATCAATACACAGAATCTAAAGGGAGAATCTGCCTTAACATTAGCGGTTAAAACAGGAACTCCGGGTGCTGTTGAGATCCTTTTAAATAAAGGAGCTGATACCAAAGTTTTGGACAAAGACGGAAACAACCTTGGTTTTTATCTAATACAATCTTACCGTCCTCAAATGATGGGACGTGGTGGTGATGGAGCTTCTTCAAAACAAGATCCGTTAGCTGCCAAAATAAAATTATTACAGGATAAAGGACTAAACCTGACAACTCCGCAAAAAGACGGAAACACACTATACCATTTAGCTGTCATAAAAAACGATTTAACATTACTGAAAAAAATTGCAGATTTAAATATCGACATTAATACTAAAAATAAAGACGGTTTAACAGCTTTGCATAAAGCAGCAATGGTTGCCAAAGATGATACTATATTAAAATATCTTATTTCTGTTGGTGCAAAAAAAGACGTAACAACTGAATTTGACGAAAGTGCTTACGCTTTGGCAAAAGAAAATGAATCACTTACTAAAAGCAATGTTTCTGTTGAATTTTTAAAGTAAACAATCATTAAATTTCAATTTTTTAAATTCCAAATTCCAATAAAATAAATCAATTTCAAATGAAATCTATTAAAATTGCCCTTACAGCCGTTCTTATATGTCTTGTTTCTTTCAATATAAATGCACAGTCGGGCAAATACAAATGCATGCTCCAAATGTCAAATTATATGGGAGAAGGCGCCTATATAGTCGTATCACTAATTAATGCTAAAGGAGATTACGAAAAAACGCTTTATGTGATGGGAGATGACAAAAAATGGTACAAATCATTGAAGGAATGGAACAAGTTTCATACAGCTCAAAAATCAGACGATATTAGTGCTAAAACCGGAGCTTCTGTAACTGGCGGAGATCGCAGTATTACTACTATTGAAATTGAAAATTCTAAAATAAACAAAGGATACAAATTACGATTTGAATCGGCAGTTGAAGATCAAAAATATTACGTAAACGATCTTGAAATTCCGCTTACAACTGAAGGTCTTGCTGAAAAAACAGAAGGCAAAGGTTATATCAGATACGTAAGACTGAACAAAATTTAATACGATTATATTTCTAGAATACACGCAATGACTCTTTCTTTCTGGCGTTACGCACACCTGGCTTTGGCCCTATTTTCCTCTGTATTTCTAATTTTGGCTTCGGTAACCGGAATCATTCTGGCCATCGATGCGGCGCAGGAAAAAACATTGCCGTACCAAGCAGCGAATTTTGACCAGTTAACTTTAGGCGAAACACTGCCAATATTAAAAAAAGCATATCCTGAAATTACAGAATTGAGTATAGATTACAACCAGTTTGTAACATTGCAGGCAATCGATAGGGATGGAAATGACATCAACGCCTATATCGATCCCAAAACCGGTAAGACATTAGGCACGCCTTTAAAAAAAAGCGAATTTATTCAATGGGTTACAGGTTTTCATCGCTCTTTATTTCTTCATGAAACCGGAAGATTTTTTGTTGGTGTAATCTCTTTTTGTTTATTACTAATATCAATTTCGGGTTTCGTGCTTGTTTTAAAAAGACAGCGAGGTATCCGAAATTTCTTTTCTAAAGTAATCAAAGAATATTTTGCCCAGTACTACCATGTTGTTTTGGGGAGACTGACTTTGATTCCGATTTTTATTATTGCACTTACCGGAATGTATCTTTCTCTGGAAAGATTCAACTTTTTTATGGGCAATGAAAAAGTCAAACCTGTAAATACCGAACTCTCTTCGGAAGCCAAAAAAACTTCAATCTTTAAAAATACACTTTTATCAGACGTAAAAAAAATAGAATTTCCTTTTACGGATGACCCTGAAGAATATTACATTATCGAATTAAAAGATCGTGAAATTGAAGTAAATCAGGTTAGCGGTGCAGTTATTTCTGAAAAACGTTCTCCTGTAACAGTTCAGTTAGCCGCGTTGAGCCTTGATCTTCATACCGGAAGAATCAATGCCGTATGGGCTATTATTCTGGCTATTGCCTGCATCAATATTCTTTTCTTTGTTTATTCAGGATTTGCAATTACTTTAAAACGAAGATCTGGTTTAATAAAAAATAAATTCAAAGCTAATGAGAGCAGCATCATTCTATTAGTAGGTTCTGAAAACGGGAGCTCTTTCAGGTTTGCCAATGCTATTTTGAAGCAACTTACAGATCAGGGACACAAAGCTTTTATAACCGAACTAAACCGTTTTTCTGTTTATCCAAAGGCAGAACATATCATTATCTTTTCTTCTACGCATGGTTTAGGAGATCCGCCTTCAAACGGAACTCAATTTAAATCTCTTTTGCACAAGCAGAAACAAAAACAGAAAATCAATTTTTCCGTAATCGGTTTTGGGTCAAAATCATATCCTGATTTTTGCAAGTTTGCAGTAGAAGCCGATCAGCTTCTGGAAATCCAAAACTGGACAGAACGTTTTCTTGAATTGCAGACGGTTAATGACAAATCGGCTGTTGAGTTTGTAAACTGGGTGAAATTATGGAGCGAAAAAACCGGAATTCCTTTAGCCACGACACCTTCCTTATATAACCATGTTCCAAAAGGACTTCAAAAACTAATGGTTTTAGACAAAACAAAAGTTACCGTAACCGAACACACTTTCATATTAACCTTACGGGCCAATATGCGGGCAAAATTCAGTTCGGGAGATTTGCTTGCCATTTATCCTGCAAATGATTCACGCGAACGCCTCTACTCTATTGGAAATCATTCCGGAAACATACAATTGGTTGTAAAACTACATCCAAACGGACTGGGTTCCGAATTCTTAAATAACCTTGAAGCAGGAAATATCATTAAAGCCCGAATCATAAATAATAATGCTTTTCATTTTCCTGCCAAAGCTCCAAAAGTTGCTCTGATTTCAAACGGAACAGGAATTGCCCCTTTTCTTGGAATGATTGAGCAAAACAGAAAAAAAACAGAAACTCATTTGTATTGCGGTTTCAGAATGGAAACCGAAACTGTTACGGGTTACAAAAATTTTTCAGCTGAAATGATTCAGAAACAAAAACTTGCAGGTTTTCATCTGGCTCTTTCCCGGGAAGCAGAACATATTTACGTGATGGATTTGATAAAACGTGATGCTTCCTTTTTTGTTAATTTATTACAACAAGGCGGCGTTATCATGATTTGTGGTTCGCTGGCAATGCAAAATGATGTAGAAGCAATTTTAAACGAATTATGCCTGGAAAGAAACATCAAAAACCTTTATGATTATAAGAAAAACGGACAATTATTAACTGACTGTTATTAATATTTTTATACCAATGAAGTTATCTCATTATAAAATTGTACTTGCTTTTGTAATTTTATGGAACATCTACGGGTATTCTCAGCTATTGCGCAAAAGAACTACTTTGCTAATGGGCGGACGTTTTGATATTAGTATTGTTGCCAATGATTCTATTACAGCAGAACAAAATATAAATGAAGTAATTGCAGAAATCAGCCGGATTGAAAACCTGATTTCAGACTGGAAACCGGATTCGCAGGTTTCTGAGGTGAATCAGAATGCGGGGATCAAACCCGTTAAAGTGGATCGGGAAGTTTTTGAACTGACACAAAGAGCCATCCGGTTCTCTGAAATAACCAATGGTGGTTTCGACATCAGTTTTGCTGCCATGGACAGAATCTGGAAGTTTGACGGTTCCATGACCGAAATGCCTTCGGCGGAAGCCATAAAAAAATCGGTAGAGAAAGTTGGCTTTAAAAACATTGTGTTAGACAGTCTTCAATCGACTATTTTCTTAAAGCTAAAAGGAATGAAAATTGGATTTGGCGCTCTGGGTGAAGGATACGCAACAGATAAATGCCGAACCATGATGGTCGCAAAAGGAATAAAAGCCGGAATCATAAACGGATCCGGTGATATGAGTACCTGGGGAAAGCAGCCCAACGGCGAAGACTGGAAAATCGGAATTACAAACCCTTTTAAACCTGAAAAACTTTTGGCGGTTGTTCCTTTGAATGAGGGTGCTGTAACCACATCAGGCAATTATGAAAAATATGTTGTTTTTAATGGAAAACGATATTCTCACATTATAAATCCCGCAACTGGCTATCCTGCAACTGGTTTATGCAGTGTTACTGTTTTTGGTCCCAATGCTGAAACTGCCAACGGATTAAGTACTTCGATAATGGTTTTAGGCAAAGATGATGGGGTGCTTTTACTTCAAAAATTCCCGGATTACAGTTGTTTAATGATTACTGATAACGGAAAAGTAATTAAGTCTAAGAATTTTAAAGTTGCTAAATTTAATCCTAAACTATAACTCTACTGTCAGGCTGAGCGGAGTCGAAGCCCTTACAACTTATTTTCTATTCGAAGACTCACGTGCCAGAACTTCAGTATTTAAAAAAGTGATTTCTTTAACCTCATCACTTTTAGACGATTTTAGGTTTTTAATAATAATTTCGGCAGCTGCCTTACCCATTTTTTCTGCAGGATGTGTTATGGTTGATAAATTTGGGTCAATAATTTGCGAAATTGGATCATTATTAAAGCCAATAACAGCAACATCCTCCGGAACTTTAATTCCTCTTTTTTTAGCCGTCTGAACAGCACTTACAGCAATAATATCTCCAGCTGCAAAAATACCATCCGGAATTGGATTTAAATCAAATAATTTATTGCTTGCCTTTACTCCGTCTTCATATGTAACTGACTTTAAATTGACTATCAGTTCCTCGTCCACAGGTAAATTATGATCTCTTAAAGCTTCGATATAACCTCTTCTCCTTTCATTATATAAATTACCAAATTCTGATCCAGCGGTCAAATGTGCAATTCTGGTACAGCCCTGATCAATAAGATGTTTCGTTGCTTTATAACCTGCTGAATAATTATCAATTATGACTCTGAATGTATTAAAATCTTTAGGAACCCTGTCGACAAAAACAAGGGGAATATTATTGTTTGAAAATTGCAAAAAGTGTGATGTATCCCTGGTTTCCATAGCAAGCGAACAAATAACACCGCTAACACGATTGCTGTATAAAGATTTGGCCATATTTACCTCCTCTTCAGAAGAGTCATGAGACTGCATAATGATAACCGTATAACCGGATTTTTGGGCGGCAATTTCAATTCCGCTGATTAATGATGACAGGAAGGGCTGGGTAACTGTCGGAATCAAAACGCCTATGGTTTTGGTTTTATTTCCTCTTAGACTTGCTGCTAAAGTATTAGGCACAAAACCCATCTCTTCGGCAGTTTTTTTCACCTTTTTTATTGTTTTATCACTAATCGTGTGATGGTCTTTTAAAGCCCTGGAAATAGTTGATGTTGCTAAATTTAACTTTTCAGCAATATCGTATATCGTTACATGTTTATTTTCTTCCATAAAATAAATAATAAATAAGTGTAAATATAGCTATTTTCTATCTGATGCAATCTTCTAAAAACCGAAGAAATAAAACAATACCATTTGTCATTTTGCCTGAATATTTTTTCATATATTTCTGGTCAGAATAATTGAAACCCTCTAAATAAAAACTAACTAACATGACCACTTTTCCTGATAAACTATTAAACCAGAATCACAAAAACATAATAGCTGCCGTAATTGTTTATCTGTTTTCTGCTGCCGTTTCTGCACAGACACAAAACACAAACTGGAATGGTAAAAAATGTGCCGTTGTACTGACGTATGATGACGCCTTAAATATTCATCTTGACAAAGTCATCCCAATGCTTAATTCGTATCAGTTTAAAGGAACTTTTTATCTGATAGGCTCTTCTCCAGTTGTTTCCCAGAGAATTGAAGCATGGAGAACCGCAGCAAAACAAGGACATGAACTTGGTAATCATACGTTAAACCATCCGTGTGACGGAAATTTACCTGGAAGAGAATTTGTAACAGCTGAAGCTGATTTATCCAAATATACGGTTGCAAGGGCAGTTAATGAAACCAGAATTACAAATACTTTACTAAAAGCTATTGACGGCAAAAACGAACGTACTTTTGCCTATCCTTGCGGTGATTTGACCATTAAAGATACATTGTATTATAATTTTTTAAAAAATGATTTTGTTGCTGCACGGGGAGTTGCTGCCGGTTATTTAAACAAGAAGGAAGTTGATCTTTCTAATGTAAATTCCTTTGTTCAAAACGGAAGCACAGCCGAACAAATGATAGTTCAGGTTGAAGAAGCAGAAAAAAGGGGCTCATTTATTGTTTTTCTGTTTCACGGTGTAGGGGGCGAACATTCTCTGAATATCGATTTGGAAGAACACCGAAAATTACTTGAATATTTAAAGAAAAGAAAAAAAGATATTTGGATTGCGACAATGGTTGATGTGGCGAAATATATTAGAGGAAATTAAAATTTTGCAGATCAATTAATTCAAATTGATCTGCAAAATTGCACAAAATAACTATTTCGTCAACAGCTCTTTTACCAGTTCATTCAGCTTGTTACCATGGATATTTTTTGCCAGAATAATTCCGTTTTTGTCCAGTAAAACATTGAATGGCAACGCTTGTACCATATAATCAGTTGCTGCTGCAGAACTCCAGTATTTTAAATCACTTACTTGTGTCCATGGAAGTTTGAGTTTTGTTATTACTCCTGTCCAGGAAGGTTTTTTAGTATCTAATGAAACCCCATAAATATCTAATTTACCGGAATATGTGTTGTATAATTTTAATAACTCAGGCTGTTCTTTAATGCATGGACCACACCATGATGCCCAAAAGTCAACTAATACAATTCCTCCTCTTAAAGATGAAAGTGCTACTTTTTCCCCTTTTGTATCCGGAAGATCGATTTCAGGAGCTATATCCCCTACTTCAAGGCCTACAACCTGTGCTTTAACTCCAATTACAGAAAAAACCAACAATACTGCAACAAATAATTTCTTCATATTTTAATTCTCAATTAACTTACTAATCTTATAACTTACTAATCTTAATTTATATTTCAGACAAATATAAATAACAACACTTAACTTTTAAATAAAAATTGAGCATTATTCTATTGAAAAAAATAACTGCAATTTTATTTGGCAGCTATTTATTTTATTATTTACTTTGCAATTCAAAGTGCTTTAAAAATGAATAATAAAAGACAAAATACATATTAGGCTATTATTCAAAAATTAGATTACTTTTTTATTTACTATTTAACTTTGAATTTCAAAGAACTTTATAAAACATGTATTATGAAAGACCACATTATTGAAAAATTGTATGAATACACAAAAAAGCCTTATCAAAAATATTTTAAAAGAAATACCCCTTGGGAAATTGACAAAACAACACTATTAAATTATCCCGAAGGCACTTTAGGAAATGGTTTGGGAAACTTTCTTTCAAAACATCATTTTGATATGCAGCCCAAATTAGAAGATCATGACATCATTCATGTTTTAACCAATACCGGAATTTCAGTTATAGATGAGATCGGGATGCAGTATTATCTTTTAGGAAACGGAAAGAGAAGTATGTATTTGTTTTTGGTAATCTTTTCAGGTACTCCCTTCTACCCGAAACAAATTGGGTATTTTATTGAACAATACAAAAGAGGCAAAAAAGCACATTCTTTTTATTATCTGAATTTTTCAAATATGCTTTTTGTACCTGTCAAAACGATTCAACACATTTTTAATATTTAATCTTATGCAAACTACACATCAAAAACTTTCAGAAGAAACCCAAACTATTGAATTAGTGATTGGAACTTTTATAATCAGTACTGTATTATTTGCTTTTTATATGTTTACCAGCCAAAACGCTAATGTTCTGTTATTTGCTTTTCCTTTTGCTGTTTCCGTTTTATTTTTAAACGCAATCATGCTCTTTCATCTGACAGGCCGTTTTATAAAATTATATAAGGAACGAAAAGATATAGCGGTTAAAATTTTCCTGTTGTTGAGTAATATTCCTATTGCGTACTTGTATTATTCAGTAGCGATGAAACTTTGAATTTAAAAAAACAACCATAATTAAACTTACAAATACATAACGTACTGAAGATTTGCGCTTTGGTGTCAATGCCCCCCTTTATTAAAAAATCTGTGAATTTTTGGCTGAGTATTTTCAGTCTAAGAAAAACAAACCAGCCGTTACGCAAAAATAACAGTTATGCAACGTATTTATTGATCTACGAGTTTTCCGTTTTGATATTTTTCTATTTCAACTATAGCTCCATCTACATTATAATAATTCCATGTTTTATCCTTTTTTAAATCTTCTAAATACAATCCTGATTTTTCAGGATTGCCATTTTCATAAAAGCTTTTAAATTCACCAATTACAATTCCATTGTCATAACTCGCAATCAAACTAATGTTTCCATTTTCATAGAACTCGGTAATTTTTTTGAATTTCAAATTTTTAAGCAAAAAATTTGACTCACTTATTTTTACTTGTTTTTCGTTAAACTCAATAATGATTAAATTATTGAAATCTCGGTATTTAATTTTTTCTATAAATCCGGTTTTACTGTTCTTTTCAGTAACAACTTCTCCAACTTTAGGAATTTTTTCATATTCAGCTCCATATTTAACTGTTATATCAGGCATTTTATCAATTCTGACAACATTTGTACTAAATATTTTTGAGAAATTGTTTTTCAAAATAAAGGAGATTTCAAAATAATCTTTATTGTTAGGTTCTCCAGTCAAAGGAAATTGATAAACAATATAATCGAACTTTGATTTTGTATCTAATGGAACAACTATTTCAGATTTAAAATTCTCAAAATCTACAGATGTATTATTTAATGTTTTATTTAAGTTATTAGTAAATAGTTTTATTTCCTCTATGTTAACTTGAAATTTTATTGTGTCTTCTAATTTTTCATATAGCTTTTGAAAATCATTATTTATAATAATTGAAAATACTTCTTTCGCTGTTTTTATCGCTTTCTTCTTTTCCTGAGAATAAATTGAAAAATGTAAAAAAAGAAAAATGAATAATGTTTTTTTCATACATTTAAATGGTTCTATTTTATTAGAATTTGAGAATATGTTTAAACTAGTAGCTTATAGATGTTTCTTAAAAAATCAATTAGCTCCAGGCAAAACAATCCCACCCTGATCTATCAAATAAAGTAAAGTAGTCATAGTCGCTGCACCAAGTTCTAATTCTCTCTTATTAATGGCGTCAAACTTATCATTTGCAGCATGATGGTAATCAAAATAACGCTGCGAATCCGGTTTTAAACCTGCTTTAACAATCGCTTTAGAGGTTAAATGCCCAATATCTGAACCAGCATGACCAATGGTAAAACTATGTACCAGATATGGCTCGAAAAAGTCTTTGAATCCCTGAATTTTCTTCAAATTCGCATCGTCTGCTTCAATTGAGAATCCTCTTGGTGTAAATCCACCTGAGTCACTTTCTAAAGCAAAAATATGGTTTTCGTTCTTTTGCTTTGAAACTTCTTCGTATTTGGCTCCGCCTTTTCCGCCGTTTTCTTCGTTCATAAATAATACGACACGAATCGTATTTTTAGGTTTATAATTAAAACTTTTAAGAATTCGAACCACTTCCATACTTTGCACTACTCCTGCACCATCGTCATGAGATCCGTCTGCCAAATCCCATGAGTCCAAATGACCGCCTACAACCATAATATTTTCAGGCGTCACTGTTCCTGTCAATTCACCTATAACGTTATAAGATAATACATCCGGCAAAGTTTCGCAGGACTGTTTGAAATAAAATTTTAACGCAGGATTATTTTTTAAAGCAGCACTTAATAATTCAGCGCCATTCGTACTGATCGCCGCAGTCGGAATATATTGCTCTTTTGGCAAGTCACCATAACTCTGAGCTCCTGTGTGTGGAAAATCATCTAAACGCAAATTCATTGAACGAACAATCGTTCCTGCTGCACCAAGTTTAGCCGCCTCTTTTGCGCCTGCAAATCGCTGGTCTACACAAGCTCCATATGATTTGAAGGTCTCAATATTTTCAGGATTCATTGGCCTGTTAAAAAACACAATTTTTCCTTTTACTTTATCTCCTAACGTTTTTAATTCTTCGATACCCTGTACTTCTATTACTTCAGCGGTTAGTCCTGTTTTTGGTGTGGCAACAGAGCCTCCCAAAGCACAAATTGGCACTACGGTTTTTACTTTTCCGTCTAAAATAAATGCTGTTTCTTTTTCGCCACGTACCCAATGCGGCACCATTACTTCCTGCAGATAGACTTTGTCAAGTCCTAAACTCTCTAATTGGGACTTGGTGTAATTAACCGCCAATTGCGCATTTTGAGAACCTGATAAACGAGCCCCAATATCGTTGGATAAATACTCTAACCATGTATAACATTTGGAATCGGTTAAGGCTTTTTTATAAAATAATTTAATATTTTTTTCATCATTTGATTGTGCAAAAGCCATCAAACCGCTTAAAATCAAAACAGGCAGAAGAGTTGTTTTTTTCATCGTTTTTATATGTGTTTTGGGTGTTTTTGTGTTGGTTAGTTCTTTCACAAAGAAACAAAAATTCTCCAAATCTGTCAGATTTTTTCTTCAGCCTTTTCATAAAAAAGCTCTGATTTACAAATTCTTCAATTTGCAGTCAGAGCTTTTATAAATTCTTTAAATAAAAATTATTTTACTTCGATAATCTTATTTTTTATACCGATTCCATTTTCATTAAAGGCTTCGATTGTAAAGTAATATTCTGTGCCTTTATCGAGACCTCTAAAATCATACGTGTTGTCTCCGTAAACCATAATGCTGTTGTATAATTTATCCGGAGTAATTCCGTAATAAATGTTGTATCCGACTGCATCATTTTGTTTTTTCCATGAAATTATGGCATTTCTTAAATCGGTTTTATTTCTGTTTACTTTAAAAGAGGCAACTGCTTTTGGTTTTGCTGCTAATCCATTACCAAAAACCCTGAAATCTGAAATTGCAAATAATCCGGAAGCGTTATGAATGTTTTCCATTTTAATATAACGCGCTTTAATCGATTTTGTGAGTTCTACGTAATCGTGAGGCACATCTTTATCATTTTTGGATTTGTCTACAACCAATGTCCAGTTTACAGCATCATCAGACATGAAAATTTTGTACTGGTAATAAATATCCATTGCTTTATTGAACTGTGTTGCTTTATGATCTGCGTAATTAATCTGCAACGCCTTTATTTCCATAGGTCTTCCCAAATCCATTTGAAGCCATTCACCCGCATTATTGGTTTTAGCCGACCAATACGTCTGAATATTTTCATCCGTCAAATTTTCAGCTCCGTAGCAGAATTTCTCATAGACTTTTTTTCCGCCATTATCCATTCGGTGTGTTTCGACTTCCATACATTCTTCCGAAGAAGAAACAGTTACAGGCTTTTTATACGAAAGTAACATCCATCCTGATGAAGCGCCTTTTGTCTGATCGCGTTCACTGGTTGGAAGCACGATTGGAAAATCGCCGTATGAAGTAATAGAATACATAACATCATCCTTATCAAATCCGGCAGGAAACATATCGATACGGCGCTCAAAACGGTCTTTAATAGAGATTTTGCAGGTTCCGGTATTCCAGTAATTTCCATAATTGTCTGCAAAAGTATTTCCGTGTCCGGCACCAATTACAAATCCGCCCGGTTTATACGACATTGGATTGTGTTTTTGATAGGTAAAAGGCCCTAACGGATGATCACCTACGTGAACACCATTGGCATAGCCTTTAAATTCGGTTGCAGGAGCTCCGTATTGCATATAATATTTTCCATTATGCTTGGTCATCCAGGCACCTTCGATAAAATTCCCCCAGGGCGCAGGTTCCATATCGTTGTTTGGTCCGAAACGCTCCCAGCCGTGAGCTGAAGGATCTAATATAGCCACTTCTTTAATCTGACCATACGGGCGCTGAATATCCTCTACCTCAGTCGCTTTATACAATGTTGCATAATCGGCCTGATTGCCTTTTGGAAGCCAGGTTTTATAATCAACCTCAACACCTACAAGAGGCAGTTTTCCGCTTGAACCGTAATACATATAGACTTTTTTGTCATCGTCCTGAAAAATAGCAGGATCCCACGTAGGCAGCATTGCTTTGTCTACGTGACGTGTCCATCTGCCTGATTTCGGGTCGGCTGTTTTCCAGATGGGATGATCTCTTTTCCATGTTGAACCTACGTAAAATAAAGTGTCATTTACGACCCAGGCTGCCGGAGCACACTGATCATCATCGCCAGGTTGTCTTTGAAAACTTCCGTAAACGAAATTCCAGTCGGACATGTCTTTACTCCAAAAGAAACCCGCCTGATTTGTGGCAAATAAATAATAATCGCCTTTATACGTAATAATTACCGGATCAGCACTGGAACGACGGGACTCCGGAATTCCGTTGTGATTGTGTGTCGTATAATTGTAACCAATATTTATTGGATTACAATACGTTGTTGCAGCTCTGACAGGATCAAACCATTCTGTTTTTTGTGCCCTGAGATTGATATTAAATGCTATCAAAAACAACAAAAGCAATATTGAAGACAGTTTATACATTTCTTTATTTTATTTTTTAAAATCTTGTTATTCGTGATTAGCAGTTTTACTTTTTACTTTTTACTTTTTACTTTTTACTTTTTACTTTTTACTTTTTACTTTTTACTTTTTACTTTTTACTTTTTACTTTTTACCCTCTGAATTAACAGCTCCGGTTCATTTGTGGTGATGTAATTGAATTTGTGAGCTATAATCCAATCCATATCTCCAGGTTCGTTTACGGTCCATGCATTCAGAATCATTTTGCTGTCTTTGGCTTCCTGAATCCATTCCGGATGTTTTTTAAAGACCGAAAAATGATAATCGATGCCGTTGATATTATCTGCTTTTACCTGTTTCGGAGATTTATTTCCTTCCAGATATTGCAAAGAAGTTTTAGGATCTATTTGCCGAATCTGTTTTAGAATTTCATAGTCAAAACTAATGTAGCAAGTATTTTTATCTGCTTTCAGCTTCCTGATAATTTCAACAGTTAATACAGCAGTCTTTTTTCCTCTTTCTTGGCTAATTTCCGAAGGTTTTATTTCGCAGACCAAAAGTGTTTTTTTATTATTTTGCATTCCTTCAGAAATATATTCATGCAAGGTTGGCAGTTTTTCTCCATTTGAAAGTTTAAATTTTATCAAATCAGCGTAGTTGGTTTCTTCAATCAATAATTTATTGAAATGAGAGTCGTGATTGATTACAAGTGAATCATCAGCGGTTCTCCAAACGTCAAATTCTGAACCTGCAAATTTCAAATCGATTGCATGGCGTAAAGCTGCAATTGAATTTTCAGGAAGATTCTTTTTTTTCCAGGCTCCTCTATGTGCTACAATTTCATTCTTTTTGATACTGCACGAAGAAAGAACGATCAGCACGAACAAAAAAGAAACTTTTTTAAAAGTATTCATCTGTTTAAGAATTTAAAATTGGTTTTTATTTCAGAAAAAAAGCCCTTCGTATAACCAGTACGAAGGGCAATTACTAATAACAAACCAATTATTTAGTTAACTCAAAACTAACTTTCTTATCGGCAGCCGAATTTCCTCCTACGAAAATTTCAAACTGTCCGGGCTCTGCTACAAATTGTAAATCAGAGTTATAAAATTTTAAATCTTCAACAGTAATGTCAAAACTTACTGCTTGTTTCTCTCCTTTTTTAAGCTCTATTTTTTGGAAACCTTTTAGTTCTCTAACCGGCCTTGTTACTGAACCCACTAAATCTCTGATGTATAACTGAACGGTTTCTTTTCCATCAAAATTTCCGGTGTTTGTTACCTCAACCGTAACTTTCAATTTTCCGGTTGAATTCATTTTATCAGCAGATATTTTCAGGTTTGAATAATCGAAAGTCGTATAACTTAAACCAAATCCAAAAGGAAATAAAGGCTCGTTTCTTTCGTCAATATAATTCGACCTGAACTTTTCGAACTTTCCTTCTGTATTAGAAAGCGGTCTTCCTGTATTTTTATGTGCATAATAAATGGGTACCTGACCCACGCTTCTTGGGAAAGTCGTTGTCAATTTTCCGGAAGGGTTAACGTCTCCAAATAAAACATCCGCAATGGCGTGACCTGCTTCACTTCCGGCAAACCAAACGTTTAAAATAGCAGGAACTGTTGCGCTTTCATCATTTAAAACTAAAGGACGGCCATCAAATAAAACAAGAACGACAGGTTTTCCAGTTTTTAGCAAAGCATTCAGTAAATCTTTTTGAGCCTGTGGGATTTCTAAATTAGTACGGCTGCTGGATTCTCCGCTCATCTCAGCAGATTCTCCTAAGGCAGCCACAATTACATCAGATTGTTCAGCAACTTTTAAAGCTTCTGCAATTAATTGTTCTTTAGGACGGGCATCACGATTTAAGGTTTTACCAAACATTGTAGCATTGGTTTCAAACGTTTCATCGTAATCTAAATTGCTTCCTTTTGCATAAAGTACTTTTACAGCTTTTCCGGCTACATCCTGAATTCCCTGTAATAATGAAATACATTTTTCGCCAACAGTGGCTACACTCCAGGTTCCTGACATATTGTTTCTGGCATCTGCCAATGGTCCGATCAGAGCAATAGTTCCCGATTTCTTAAGAGGCAATACCTGATGCTGATTTTTTAATAAAACCAATGACTGCGCTGAAATCTCACGGGCTTCTTTTCGGCTAGCTGTTGTAAAGATTTCTGTCTTGGCTCTTTTTGGATCACAATATTTGTATGGGTCGTGGAATAATCCTAAATCGTATTTTGCTTCTAAAATCAATTTAACAGCATTATCAATCTGCTGAATTGTTACTTTTTTCTCGTCTAAAGATTTTTTCAAAGTTCCTAAAAATCCTTCTCCAACCATATCCATTTCAACTCCGGCGTTTAATGATAAAGCCGAAACTGTTTGTAAATCTCCCATTCCGTGTTCAATCATTTCAGGAATTCCTGTAAAATCAGTAACTACAAAACCTTTAAAACCCCATTGTTTTCTTAGAACATCGGTCATTAACCATTTGTTTCCGGTTGCAGGGATTCCGTCAATTTCGTTGAAAGAAGCCATAACTGAACCTACACCCGCATCAACCGCTGCTTTATAAGGCGGAAAATAATCGTTAAACATTCTGATGTGGCTCATGTCTACTGTATTATAATCACGACCAGCTTCCGGAGCTCCGTATAAGGCAAAATGTTTAACACAGGCTAAAATGGAATTGTTTTTAGAAAGATCGTGCTGTTGGTACCCGTTCACCATTGCTTTTGCAATCTGGCTTCCTAAATACGGATCTTCTCCTGAACCTTCGGAAATCCTTCCCCAACGAGGATCCCGCGAAATGTCTACCATAGGAGAAAATGTCCAGTTGATACCATCAGCACTTGCTTCCTGCGCAGCAATCTGCGCGCTTCTCTCAATTAGCTTCATATCCCAGGTACAGGATAATCCAAGCGGAATTGGAAATGTGGTTTCGTAACCGTGAATCACGTCCATACCAAAAAGCAACGGAATTTTCAATCGGCTTTTTTCAACCGCAATTTTCTGTACTTCTTTTATTTTTTGAACCGATTTAATATTGAATAACCCACCTACTTTACCTTCAGCAATATTTTTTGCAACGTTCGAACTGTTTGCCTGACCTGTCGTAATATCTCCCGATGTTGGTAAATTTAGCTGACCTAATTTCTCATCTAAAGTCATTTTTGACATTAACTCTGCCACAAACTCCGACTTTGGTTTTATTTTTACAGCATTTTTAGTGTTCTTTTTTTGGGTGTAACCTAAAATAGTGCATCCTAAAAAGAGTATGATTAATTTCTTTTTCATATGAAGATATTTATTGATTTTTATCTGTCATATGTAATTCGCATATTTTCATTGGTGTTTGAAACCAATTTACTGTAATGCTCATTTCATATTAGATAATATTTATTCTTTTATATAATCGCCATTGTCTATTCCTATTTTGGTTCGGAACAATGGCGATTTTTCATTCTGTGGTATTTATTTTTATTTATTGATTTTAATCTGTTTAAACATCCAGTCATAAATTTCGGGATTGTCATAAACTCTTGTCCAGCTATCGTGATTTGCATCATCAAAAATGGTCAGCCTGACATCTTTTGCATTACATTTTTTCAATTCTTTGTAAATCGTAATCGCATAATTCACATTCACTACATCATCCAATAATCCGTGATAAATTCTGGTTGGAATATTGGCTATTGCGCAAGCGTGTTCTAACTGAATTAAATCTACAAAACCAGCGACAGGTACATTTGCGGCAAATAGATCCGGATGTGCAAAAGCCAAATTCCAGGAAGCCCATCCTCCTGAGCTCAAACCAGTAACATATATTCTTTCTGAATCGATTTTATTTTCTTTCTGAATTTTTACAATAAGTTGATAAATAGATTCAATATCCCAATTTTCATCTTCTTTGCATTGAGGAGCCAAAACATAAGCATCTAACTGATGTGTTTTTAAATACTTAAAAGGGCCATTAATTTTTACTTTTTCAATGTCAGTTCCTTTTTCTCCATCTCCTGAAATAAAAACGATTAATGGCTTTTTCTCTTTCAGATTGGCTGGACGATGCAAAGCATAACCCAATTCATATTTTGATAGTATGACTGTATTGATTTTTCCGGTTGTTTCACTTTGGGAAAATCCAACTATTGAAAATAACAGCAATAAAAATGTTACTTTGTAATTCATGAAAAACCTATTTAAATTCCGTATTTACCAGATTTAAATCCAAGTTTTGTTAAACCTTGTTTTACTTCCGGTGCATTCATAAATAATTTCCACAATAAACCTGTTCTGTAATTTTCAATCATGACAACTTCTGGTCCCTGGTCTATTGCTAAATAACGTTTAGCCACCCACTTATTGCCTAAACTAATTGCATCATAAAAGCCTGCATCTCCCCAGGTTTCATTTTTATGATTTTCATATAAATTACGTATCAAAGCCAATGATTCTTTTGGAGTATAAACAATAGAACTTATGGCTGCTGTAGGCGAAATAACCCCCTGATCGTTACTTGGCATGTGAGCATTGTAACCAATAGAACCGTCTGGATTTCTGGAATAGGATGCTGTTAACCCCCAATAATTCGGTCCATAATCCTTGATTTTGTTAGGGTTTTCGACACAATACTCATAGTTGATTTTGGTCTGATTTACATTTAAATCCCAATAATTAGCATATTTATCGCTTAACTGATTCGGATCCAGACCTAAGTAAGAATAATGTGCCCAGAATAACGGTCCACCAAATTCTTCTGCACCATTGTGTTTTAAAATAAGTGGAATATTATATTTTGTTTTTGAAGAAACTATATCGCCACTTCTGGCCCATCCTTCATGATATGCTTTTGCATCAATTGAATGAGTTGGTGAAGAGGCAGCCATCACATACGTAATTAAACACTCATTGTATCCTTGTAATGGAAAATTCATCTGCCATGCGTAGTTTGGCGACCAGTGCCAATACAATACATTTTTGTTGTTTGTATACCAGTTCCATTCTACCCCTTTCCAAAGTGCATCAAATTTTTGAGCAACTGCTTTTTCTTTTTCAGAGCCATCTTTAAAATATTCACGAACCGTAATCATTCCCGCAACCAAAAATGAAGTTTCAACTAAATCGCCACCATTATCCTTGGTTCCAAAAGGTTTTACCTTTCCTGTATTTCCGTCAATCCAATGTGGCCATGCTCCGTGAAAACGATCTGCTTTGTC
Organism: Flavobacterium chungangense LMG 26729; assembly: GCF_000735715.2. NCBI lineage: Bacteria > Pseudomonadati > Bacteroidota > Flavobacteriia > Flavobacteriales > Flavobacteriaceae > Flavobacterium > Flavobacterium chungangense. The sequence goes on along the minus strand of NZ_JASY01000005.1, from coordinate 172,840 downwards.
TAAAAAAATTGCAATCTTGTTCAGTCTTTCGACTCCTTGTTCTTTGGTAATATAACCTTGAGCCATACCTGAAACCAAAACCATTAATCCAAAACCTGAACCGCCTGTGGTTACAATATTCGAATCATTTTCAGGATAATTCCCATCTGGATGATAACGTTCTCGTGCTAATCCTGAATTGGGTTCTGCATAATCCCAGAAATATTTGAATGTTTGTTTTTGAACGGCATCAATAAGCTGTTCATCTGTTAATATTACAGTTGCAGTATTTTTTCCTTCATTTTCTTTGGATTTTTCGGAATTAGATCCACAACCAAAAAAGCTAAAAACTAATAATAAGACTGAAATTCTAATCATTATAAAAATTTAAGATTATGGTAAATACACTTCCTCCGGAAAATCTGAAGGAAGTGATTTAATGCTGTTAATTCGGATATCCCGGATTTTGTTGCGATAAGCCGTTGGCTTGTAATAAGAATGATGCCGGTATTGGGAACAATTCATTTTTTCCTTCTGTAAAGACTCTTCCATTAGGGAAAATATCGCTCTTATCTGCTTCAAAAGCAGCTTTGGCCTGTCCTGTTCTGACAAGATCAAAGAATCTGTCAAATTCAAAAGCCAATTCAACTCTTCTTTCTTTCCAGATTGCAGTTCTAACCGCTGACTGCGAAGTCGCAGGAGTATCGCCTAATCCGGCTCTGTGTCTGATTTGATTCAACAAAGGAATAGCTTCTGAAGTTTGCCCTAATTCATTTAAAGCTTCTGCTTTCATTAATAAAACTTCAGCATATCTTAAATATTTAATATTAGCATCTGTTTCCCATGCACTTGTATAGGCAGAAGAATAAGCTTTATAATTATATCTCGGATTAGGATCGTCTGCACTAACTACTGGAATTACTCTTCCATCATATAAGGTTGTACCTCTAAAAATTATCGTCGCCTCTTTTCTAACATCTCCGGCTTCATAAGCATTTACTAAACTTTGAGAAGGCTGATTAAATCCCCATCCCCATGCATCACGAACGCCTTGAGTATTAGAATACCCCTGAATTCCACGAGTTGGTACTGCACCATTCCCGTTTATTTCAAAAATAGATTCCCCATCATTTTCTCCTTCAAGTCTGAACATTTTTGCATAATCGGGAGATATGCTATATCCTGTAACCAGATTACAGTTATCTACGACGTCTTGCCATTTTTTCTGATACAGACTTACTTTTGCCAATAAAGCATAAGCTGCTCCTTTTGAAGCTCTCGCTTTTTCAGCATCAGCATATTCAGATTTATTTGGTAAAACTGCTGCAGCCTCAGTTAAATCTTTTTCAATAAAAGCATACACTTCAGCAGCTGTTTTACGAGTTAACTGCATTGCTTTATCTTCTGCTGATAATGGAATACTGGAAACGTGATCTACAATTGGCACTCCTCCGTAACATTTCACTAAAGTAAAGTACATGAAAGCTCTTAAAAATTTTGCCTCAGCCATTAATCTTTCTTTTAATGCAGGATCAGCTTTGTCTAATTTAGGAAGAATCGCTAATGCCTGATTACATCTATTGATTCCATCATAGTTTGCATTAAAAGTACTTTCAGCAGATGGATTTGATGCATTATAAGTTAAGGCATCCAAAACATCTTTATCAGTACCTGTATCACTTGGAGTTGAACCTTTATCAGCATCATCAGATGTAATACTTGCCAGGCCAATCCATCCGAATGAACTCATGTCCCAATCTAAAAATTTACTGTAGATTGAAGTAACAAAGGTTTTTGCTCCGCTGTCATTGTTAAATAACTCAATATCATCTGTAGAAATAGTCTCAGTTTGTTTAACATCCAGGTAATCATCTGCACATCCTGTAAAAGTTAATGCCGATAACACGAAGATTGATATATATATTTTTTTCATAATATTAAAATTTTAAATTAGCACCAATTACAAATGATCTTAATGTTGGGTAAGCATCCAGTTCAACACCTTGTGTTCCATAAGGATTACCATCTCCATTTAACTCAGGAGAAAAACCAGAATATTTTTGTGTAATAAACGGGTTAATTGCATTAAAATAAATTCTGCAAGAACTAATAAATTGATCTTCTTTAAGAGGAAGTTTGTACCCTACAGTGATATTGTTGATTCTAAAGAAATCTGCAGATTCCATATAATAAGTTGAAGCAACCGGAACAATATTAAATGGTGCTGGATTCTGAGATGTTGTATTTGTTGCCGTCCAATAATCATTTGTCATAGAAGCTTCGATGTTTTCACCTCCAAAACGCTGTGCTTTTTTACCATTGTACACTTTTGCTCCGCCAGTCCCATATCCGTCAACTGAAAAATCAATGTTTTTGTAAACAAGTCCTAAAGAAACTCCGTAGTTTGCTTTTGGTAAAATTGAACCTGCGTATTTTTTATCAGTTGTTGCAGATAAAGCATCCTGAGTTACTTTAGCACCAGTAAAATCGTAATAAAGCATGTTTCCATTTGCCGGATCTACACCTGCATATTCATAAAGATAAAAACTACCTAATGGCTGGCCAATTGAGTTGTTGTATAATAATTTGGTATCCTGACCATTTCCTAAATTACCTCCAATAACCTGAGATAATGAAACATCTTTTAAGCTTGTAAGCTCATTTTTGTTGTGAGAGAAGTTACCACCAACCCAGTAACTTAAATTATCATTAATTTTATCATCCCAACGTAAAGCAATTTCAAAACCTTTGTTTGAAACTTCACCAACATGAGAAGGAGAAGCCGTTGTAATTCCAGAAGTCGGATAAGGTTTTACATATAAAATTACATTATCTGTATTTTTGTCATAAACATCGAAAGATCCTTTTAATCTGTTGCCCAAAAGTTCGAAATCTACACCTGCAGAAGCCTCTTCAGTAATTTCCCATGTTAAAGACGGGTCAATTTGAGAAGTTATACTTGATCCTTCATATAAAATTGAACCTCCTAAATAACTGTTTAAACCCGAATTATAACTTTGACTGTTTAATGGTACATTTTGGTTACCCAATTTACCCCAGCTACCTCTTAATTTGATTAAGTCAACTCCTTTAACATCTGTCAGAAAACTTTCTTTAGTCATAATCCATCCAAGACCTACAGAAGGGAAAGTTCCCCAACGGTAATCTTTTGCAAAATTTGAAGATCCGTCACGTCTAATAGTTCCGGTTACTAAGTATCTGTCCATTAATTTGTATTGGAAACGTCCAAAATAAGATGCTAATTTACTTTCATTGAAAACAATATCCTGTAAATTTGTAACAGTACCAGAGTAATCAACACCTTCTGCATCTGTCGCATTATATAAAGACCAATAGTTAGAATCAGGACTCACATTTTTTCTGGTGATTACCAATTTTTCTCTTGGCCCTTTTACAGAAGTTTCAATACCTGCTGTTAATTCTACATCGTGAACATTAGCAAATACTTTATTATAAGTAAAATAGTTAGACAGGTTCCAGTTAAAATACTGTTCTCTGCCTCTCGTTAATAAATTAATAGGATCAGTACTTGAATAATCAGCATCTTTACGGGTTGGATTAGCCGCTAACCAAACATTTTTAGTATCCTCGAAATTATAATTTTTCCAGGTATAGTATTCACCATTAAATTGTGAAGTAAACTTTAAGCCTTTTAAGATTTCATAATCCAGTTTCAAACCACCCTGAAGGGTAATACTTCTTTGTTCTTCATTATAAAAATCTAATTGTGATACAGGATTTCCAACATTATTAAATGAAGTACCTATTGGGCTTGCCACTCCGCTTGCATCTGCAAAAGGAGCACCATATTGACCATTTGCAAAACGCACCGGCACAATTGATGACTGTTTGTAAGCATTTGTAAATGCGCTTAATGGTTTTGGTGTAGAATTAGCCGATGTAAAGCTAAAGTTCTGATTTAAAGTGATTTTTTTAGAAAGTTTAAATTCATTGTTATTTCTAAAATTTGTACGGCTGTAATCTAAGCCGTTAAGAATCGCCTTTTCCTGATAGTTACCTGCGCTAAAAAAGTATTTAACACTTTCTGAACCTCCGGAAATAGAAATATTATTTTGAGTATAAGTACCCGTTCTTGTAATTTCATCAAACCAATCTGTATTAACAGGCTGATTTGTAGAGAATCTGTTTGTGCCTAAAGAGGCGTTAGAATAGCTTGCATATTGATTAGAATCTGCCATTCTTACTTTCTTAAGCGGTGTTCTGATACCGCCAAAACTTTCAATTTCTACAGAAACTTTATCTCCTTTACCTTTTTTAGTAGTAATAATGATAACCCCATTTGCTGCTCTTGTACCATAAATAGCAAGGGACGAAGCATCTTTTAGTATTTCATAAGAAGTAATATCATTTGTATTGATATTATTGATGTTTTCCGTTGGCATGCCATCAACAATATATAAAGGATTTCTGCCTCCTAATGCAGTACCCAAACCTCTAATGACTACAGAAGGTGTACTCCCTGGTGCATCTGAAGAAGTTACCTGAACCCCTGCAGCTTTCCCCTGAATAGCCTGAGAAGCATTTAATACCTTTGTTCTTGTGACATCTTCTGCTTTTAATGAAGTAATGGCAGACGTATTGTCAATTTTCTTTCTGGTACCATATCCAATTACTACTACTTCTTTTAAAGCAGTATCGCCTGCTTCTTTTAAAGTAATTGTCATTAAACCGGAAGTTGCTGCTACAGAAACAGCATCGAAGCCCAGCATCGAAATCTTTAGAATTTCACCTGGTTTGGCATTAATTGTAAAATTTCCGTCGAAATCAGCATCGGCAGTAGTTTTGGATTGAGGGGCACTAATAATTGCTCCGGGGATTCCCATTCCGCTATTATCTATTACTTTTCCTTTTATTGCCTGACCCGACATATAAGCCGGTAAAAGCAAGAGAGCCAGAAAGCTAAAAATAAAATTTTTCATACAGTTTAAATCGTTTAAGTTAGTAGAGCCAAATTAAACAATTACAACGTTTGAGTACATCATATAGTACTACTACACAACCACATCACACACTCTTATAATACAATTAAAACCTTTTAAAACAACAACTTAATTATTAAATAAATTTCATCAACACAATGTTATGATGTAGTAATGATGTATTGTAATAATGTAAAAAAAGGATTGAAAAAATAGTATTTGTATAAAAAACAAACCAAAATCTTACAGACTTAATAAAAACTTAGAAAGATTATCCTCCTGAGATAGATTTAACTTCTTTCTTAGGCGATATCTGTGTAGTTCAACACCTCTGAATGATATGTTCATCAGCGGTGCAATTTCTTTAGAGGAAAGATTCATTTTTAGATAAACGCATAACTTAATATCCTTAGGAGTCAGGTTTGGGAATTTCTTCGAAAGGTTAATGATAAATTCATTATGAATCTGATTCAAATTGGTTTCAAAGATTTCCCATTCATGTTTATTGACTTCATTGATCTTAATTGCTTTTTTAATTTCACTTTTCAGTTTATTAAAATCTTTTTCAGAATCCAGAATACTCTGAATATTTTCAATCATTTCACTTTGTTTGGCAATAGATAATGATTTTCCGGCAACTTCAGATGATTTAGTTTGCAGTTCGAGTTCAAGAATGTGTTTTTCGTATTCCTGAATATTGAGTTCGTTTTCGGCCTTTAATTCCATTTCCAGAATTTTCCTTTGATGTCTTTCTTCTTCTGCCTGCAATTCCAGTTTTTGCATATAGCGAAATTTATTCCACTTATAATAAAAAAACAAAACTGCCCCTACTAATAAGAGATATAATAAAATCATCCAAACAGAAAAATACCAGGGCTGGGCTACTTTAAAATCGAAATTACAGACCTTATCATAATTGGCTCCGTCATGTTTATAAACGACAATGGTATGATTACCACTACTTAGATTATTCAGTACAATTAAGCCATCGGAAATGGGTACAAAATCATTACTTTTATTGATTTTATAAAATAAATTAGGCTTACTGGCTCCGTAAATTCCTGATATTACATTAATTCTTAATTCGGTATTGTATTTAATTTTAGAATCATCGGGAAGCAGTATTCCGTTATTAAATGCTTCAATTTTAACATGTGTATTTTGCTTATTTTCATATTTAAGCTGAAGAGAAATAAATCCGTCATCCAGATTCAGTAAATAGTGATTCTGAGTTTTAAAAATCCTTAAATTGTCATTTATGAGTTTTCCTTTGTAATATTTTTCCTGAATAATATTCCAGACAAATTTATTTTCGACAGCATAAATATGGTACAAAATACCTTCCTGAAGTACCATAAAATGATTTTCATCAATTGCTACTACATCTGTTATATTTTTAAAATTAGTATTAAACAATTCATTTTCTTCCAATTTATTGGTAATTGAATTATAGGTAAACCATGAATTATCAATTAGAAACAAAATTTCATTTCTAAATTCAAAAATCTTAACCCCAAAATCATTTTGTATTTTACTCTGCTGGGTGATATTTTCAACCTTTTCAGTCTGATAATCATCACTATACACAACACGATATAAACCACGATAATTATCTGCAGCAAAAATTTCATTTTTTTTATTTTGAGCTACATATTTTATAGGCTTTGAAATATCTTTAATTTTTTTATAATCACTTAATTTTGAAATATCATCATATGCCAAAATCCCACTATAAGTAGATTGAAAACAAGTATTGTTAATACTGCTTTTTGATAAATTCCAGCCACCGCTAATATTATTTGTTTTAACTAAAGAACCATTTTCATAGCAAAAAGTTCCGTCATTATGTCCAATGATGTATTTATTTTCAATTTTAGTAATATTCCAGGCCTGTCCTTGTGTATTGGGCATCATTTTGAATTTACCTGAATCAAATTCAAAAACACCATGATTTGAAGCAATTAAATATCCTTTATTGGTGGTTGCAACGGAATATACCGAACCTAAAATTCCTGAATTGTCATAAAAAATAGATATGGGTGAATTCACTTCAACGTGTGCTATACCGTTATCCAGACCAAGCCATAAATCATTTTCTTTATCAAAGCCAATACACAGAACTGAGTTGTTCATCAACACATTATTTCGGTCTATATTTTTGTATGTCGCTGAATTAAAATCATAAATATAAACTCCTTTGTTTCCGGTTCCGATAACTAATTTGTTATTTTTAATAAACCTCGCGACATTGATTCCGTTTACTTTTAATGTTTCGTTTAAGGGATTATTCCAAGGAATCAAACCTGATTTTTCTATAATAAAAATTCCTTTCTTTTGGGTAAAAATATAAGTTTTGCCTTTGTGTTTTTCGATTGCATGAACGACTGTGTTCTTTAAAATATTCCAGCCTTTTGGATTTGCAATTCGGGAACCATCCATTCTAAAAAGTCCTTTATCGACAGAAGCAACAAAAAGCTCTTTATCCACCACAAAACAGTACGATATTAAAAATGGAAATTTGATTTTTTTAATATGTTTTCCATCATAAATAAAAACATCATTAAAGGATTGAAAATATAACGAACCGTTATATCTGAATATTTTCCAAATTTCCTCATTGTCTTTTTCAGCAAATAAGCGTAGTTTTTTGGTAATTGAAACATAATGCATTTTACCTTCTTTTCTGTACCAATAACCAAATTCCTTATAAGAACCTGAATAGATTTTATCGCCTTCAATCATAATGGAACGGATGATTGTTTTGTTTGGCAAAGTATATTTTTCCCATATTACGCCATCATATCGTAGTAAGTAATGATTGTTGGCAAAATACATGGCGTTATCTTTTCCCTGAACGACATTCCAGATCTGATTGTCGCCCTGATAATTGGACTTACTATAATTTTCTACAAAGGGAAGTAATTCTTGCGATTGAATTTGAGAGGTAATGAAAAAGAAGAAAAATAATTTTAAGAGTATCGATTTCAAAGTATTCGGATTTAAACTCAAATATACTGACAAATATTTAATTTAGAAAGATGATACTTTTTACGACAAGTATTAATACAAATAATTTAAAGGATCAAACTTTTTGAGATTTGGCAAAGGTGTAATTTTTTCTATTGTTGTATTATTCTCGATTATTTTATCTGTTTCATACGCTTTTTTTATTTCTATCATTTTTCCCGTTGAAAGATTATAATCAACAGTTAGAAAGTATCCGGGATTGGCACTATTAAAATGTATACCTATCAACTCAAATTGATTTTTCTGAAATCTAAATTTATGTGTAAATGTTCCTCGTATTAAACTTTGATTAAAAATTAATATTCCTTTTTTTATTTCAATACTTTCTAACAAACATATAGTCATGTTATCTTCTCCGGGAAATTTATCAACTACTGCCGTTTCTGAACTTAAGACAGTACGATAGCTTTTATCTTTTCCCTGAAATTTAATTTCTAACAAAAATGGATTATGCTTGTCTTTATTATCTTCTTTTACAAGTACTAAATCATTTAAACCATCTTTATTTAAATCCCCATATACCTCAAAAACTACATGATTATAGTTTTGACAAAAAGAATTACTTGATAAAAATCCAAAAATAAATAAAATATAAATTTTGAATAATTGATTCATAAAATTAGAATTTAATTCTCCAATAAATGATAAACCTGATTGGCAATTTCAAATTCCTCATCAGTTGGAACTATCAAAATTTTCACTTTAGAATCCGGACTGTTTATAGCTCTGTTTTCTTTAGAACGCATTTGATTTTTATCTTCATCCAGCTTTATTCCAAAATAGCTCATATCAGTACAAACCAGTTTTCGCATATAGGATGAATTTTCACCAATTCCAGCCGTAAATACAATCGCGTCCAAACCATTTAGAGCAGCAGCATAGGAGCCAATAAATTTTTTAATACGATAAGCATTCATAAACAAAGCCAGCTGGCATTCTTTATTTCCTTTTTCAGCCTGTCCTTCAATATCACGCAGATCGCTATAACCGGTAAGTCCAAGCATTCCGCTTTGTTTTTGCAGAATGTTATTTATTTCTTCCAAAGAATATCCTAATGAATTTTGCATATAAAAAATAACCGACTGATCAACATCACCTGCTCTGGTACCCATTATCAGACCATTTGTAGGACCAAATCCAAAAGAATGGTCAATACTTTTACCATCTTTAACAGCCGTCATACTACAGCCGTTTCCTAAATGAATAGTAATTATATTTTGAAATGGTTTATTATGTTCTCTTAAAAATTCAATTGCTTTTTCAGATACATATTTATGACTTGTACCGTGAAAACCATAAACGCGAATCCTGCTTTCTGTTAACAATTTATTCGGAATTGCAAATTTATACGCTACTTCGGGTATGGTTTGATGAAAAGCAGTATCGAAAACAGCAATTTGAACAGCAGAATTAAAAATTTCTTCAGCTACATTAATTCCTTCTAAATTTGCAGGATTGTGCAATGGAGCAAGGTCAAAAAGCTGTTTGATTTTTGCTTTTACTTTTTCGTCGATTTTTACGGTTTCTGTAAAAGTACTTCCGCCATGAACCACACGGTGCCCTACAGCATCGATTTCAGAAGTCGATTTAATAACTCCTTTTTGATCATCCAACAGCATATTGGCTACTTTTTGCAGACCTATTTTGTGAGTCGCAATTGGTACGGTTTCTTCATATGAATTTGATGAAGCCTTAAAAGTAACATTCGAACTTTCTAAACCAATTCTGTCAATCATTCCGGTACAAATTACTTCGTTTTCCGGCATAACCATTAATTGATACTTTATTGATGAACTTCCTGAGTTTATTATTAATATTTTCATTTTTTTAATTCTATTTCTATTTGTTGCTAAACGAAAAAACCGAATAACATTTTACTTCTAACTTTTAACTTCAATTACAATCCCTGTGCCTGAATCGCCGTAATAACAACCGTATTTATAATATCATCAACGGTACAGCCACGGCTCAAATCGTTTACAGGTTTGTTTAAACCTTGTAACATTGGTCCAATTGCCAAAGCTCCGGTTTCACGCTGAACGGCTTTGTAAGTATTATTACCTGTATTTAAATCCGGAAAAATAAGCACACTCGCCTGCCCTGCAACTTCAGAATCCGGCATTTTACTTTTCCCTACGGCACGATCTACAGCAGCATCGTACTGAATTGGCCCTTCAATCTTTAAATCCGGTCGTTTTTGTTTTACGATTTCGGTCGCAGTACGAACTTTTTCCACTTCATCCCCTTTTCCTGATGAACCGGAAGAATAGGAAAGCATCGCTATTTTTGGTTCAATCCCGAAAGCTGAACTTGAATCTGCTGATGAAATAGCAATTTCTGCTAATTGTTCCGCAGTTGGATTTGGATTGATGGCACAATCTCCAAAAACAGAAACCCTGTCTTCCAGACACATAAAAAATACGGATGAAACTACTGATGAATTGGGTTTGGTTTTAATGAATTGTAATGCCGGTAAAATGGTATGCTGTGTCGTATGTGCGGCTCCTGAAACCATTCCGTCAGCGTGACCTTTATAAACCATCATTGTTCCGAAATACGAAACATCCTCCATTAAATCCCTTGCCATTGTGATGCTTACATTTTTCGCCTTTCGAAGCTCATAATAGGTATGGGCATACTCTTCATAAAACTCAGATTCTATTGGATTGATAATATTAACTTTAGAAAAATCAAACGAAATTCCGAGTTCTGTCACTTTATTTTCAATTTGTCTTTTATCTCCAATAATCGAAATATCGACTACATCCATATCTAATAATCTTGAAGCAGCAATGATAATCCTATCATCATTTCCCTCAGGTAAAACAACATGTTTGCGATGCTGTTTAGCTCTTTTAACCATATTGTACTGAAACATTTTCGGAGTCATTCCTTCAGGTACAAAAGTGATTAATCTCTCAGATAAGGCATCATTATCAACATATTTTTCGAATGTTGTAATTGAGGTTTCAATTTTGTGGGTGTTATTGGCATAAATTTCAGATCGAATTGCACCAATTTTATTTGTAATATGATACGTTCCGCCGTCAACAGCAATAATCGGAACAATGGCTGAGAGTCCTTCAATCAATTTCAAAATACTTTCTTCCGGAAGAATATTCCCTGTCAGGATAATCCCTGAAACAGCTGGATAATTAGCCGATTCATTTGCCTGCAAAGCTCCTAAAATAATATCCGAACGATCTCCCGGAGTAATTACCAAAGCATTATCATGAAGGTGAACAAGATAATTGTGCAGCTGCATGGCTCCAACACTAAAATGTCCAATTTCATTATTGAGGTAATTTTCTCCAAATAAAACCTTTGCATCAAGTTCATTAACGATTTCCTGCATGGTCGGATTATTTAAACTCGAAATTAGCGGAATCGTATTGATCAGAACATTGTCTGGCAAAGTTTTCTTAAGACTTTTAGTTACCAGTTCAATATTTTCCGGCTGGACTTTGTTGGCAAAAACAGATAAGACTTCGACTTCTTTTACTTTGAAAGAATCATAAACCAGATACAGACTATCCAATAGTTCCTCTAATGTTTTACCAACTCCTGAACCAATAATTATAGTTGGAATTCCGAGGTTTTTAGCAATCAAAACATTAAGATCCAATTCAATTGAAGTTCCTTCGCCCGTGAAACTCGTTCCTTCTACCAAAACAAAATCAAAACGTTCTTCAAGTTTTTTATACTTTTCGATAATTAAATCTAAAACCTCCCCTATTTTGCCTTTATTTTTCTTCTTGATTAATTTACTTTTGGTGATGGCATATGCATCTTCAAATTGGATATCAAGATTAAAATGAGAAAGTACTGTCTCAATATGATTGTCCTGTTCTCCATCGACAAAATCTTCAATAATAGGTCTGAAATAACCAACTTTTGCTGTTTTACCGATCAGAATACTCATCAAACCGAGTGTGATAATTGATTTTCCGCTATTTTGGTCGCTTGTGGCAATATAGATTGCTTTACTCATAATTTATATTTTGATACTAATAAATGTATTTGAATTCTAATGCTGAACATTTAAAACCAACGTCTCTTTTTGAAATAAATAATCAAGGCTATAACCAATAAAAACATGGTTCCTATAACAATAAAATAGCCGTTTTCTGTTTTCAGTTCCGGCATGTTTTCAAAATTCATTCCGTAAACTCCAACAATAAAAGTAAGCGGAATAAATATGGCCGAAATGATGGTCAGCGTTTTCATTATTTCATTCATTTTCCTGCTTTGTTCTGAAAAATAAAAATTTGAAGCACTTTCCAAAGAACTCATGTCTGAATCGATTTGCTCTAAAAGCTCCAGACTTTTTTGATGCAGCCTTACAAAGAAATTAAATGTCTCTTTTTGAATAAGGGAGTTTGTATCATCGTCTTTGATTGTTTTCAAATAATACAAGGAATCCCGAAGCGGCACAATTGCACGCTTTAAAAAGTTAAAATTATCACGGTGATTTTCAATCTTTTCCAGAATAATCGGATCAGCTCCTTTTTTGGTCAAATCAATTAATTCCTCAATATTATCTTCTTCATCTTCAATTGTAATATAAAAGTTTTCCATTACCGCATCCAACAATAAATAAAGCAGATAATCTACTTTTTTAGTCCTTACAATTCCGGCATGGGTGCGAATGCGTTCCCGGATATGTGTAAAGAAGTCACTTCGCTTTTCCTGAAACGAAATCAGGATTCCGTCTTTTAAAATAAAACTAAGCTGCTCTACTTTAAGTCCGTCTGAATATTCTGAAGGTAAAAGTGATTTAATATTGAAAAATAAAACATCCTGCTGTTCTTCCAGCTTTGTTCTTTTTGTTGTGTTTAAAATATCGGCAAGTAAAAAGTCATCCAGCTTAAAATGATCCCCGATTGTTTTAATGAGATCAATATTGTTTAATCCGTGAATATTTAGCCAATTATTTTTGGTATAATCAAAACAGGAATTTAAGGCTAACACAGTAAACTTTTCATATTCAACAACATCAGCATCATTATATACAAAAAGCTGCATTTCTGATTCGTGATCTTTATGAGCCCCTGTATACTCTAAGGTGGTATGCTGTAGCTTGCGGCCTTCTTTGTATTTTATCTTACGCATCAAAAATTATTTATTATAGTAATATTACAAAAAAGAATTCGAAAAGGAAATGACAATTATCATTTTGATATGAAGATATTGTTCGTAATTCAAAATAATAATTACTTTTATAAGAATCAAGTTTCTTAATTATTCCCATAAAAACAAATCATCTAAATGATTCATAAAATAAAAATCTCAATTCCTGAACCATGTCACGAAAATTGGATGGAAATGTCTCCAGTTGAAAAAGGAAGATTTTGTAACACCTGCCAAAAAAATGTAATTGACTTTACGAAATCTTCGGATAAGAAAATTATAATGGCTTTTAATGAAAATGATAAATTATGCGGACGATTTAATAACTCTCAAATCAATCGAAATTTAGTAATCCCAAAAGAAAAAAAATCAATTTGGGTAATTGCAGCTGCTTCAATAATTGCTTTTTTAGGACTGGGAACTCAAACTATAAAAGCTCAGGGAAAGATAAGAATAGAACAAAATGATAAAAAGCCAATAGAAACTAATATTTCTATGGATAATAAAAAAGAAGAAATAGAAATTGAAGGGAAAATTTTTCTTGGCGAAACAAATCCAAATTTTGAAGAAGTAAATATTGTTCTTTATGACAAAATATTTCATCCTGATGCAGATGGCAGATTTTGCATAAAAGTAAATAAAAACGATAGAATATCAATTAGTAAAGCCGGATACATTGATTACTTTATTACAGTATTAAAGCCCATAAACTTGGGTGCTATAGAATTAGACACACCTACAATCTCTCATGTCGTAGGCGGAGCTGTTGCTGTAAAAAGAAATTTTTGGTATCGCCTTTTTCATAAAAATTAAATCATAAAAAAACCGGTTCATTTCTGACCCGGTTCATTAATATTTATGTTTTATATATACTAAAGTATTACGGTGCTGGAGATGTAGTTACTGTATATGATAAATTTGTAAATACTCCATTTGTAACTTCAAAAACATTTGGAGTTGAACTTGGATTTGTATCTTTAATTTTTAAATCCTCAGACGTTTCTTTTTCTGATCTAAAACTAAACGTTCCCGATATTGTTTTTTTCGCAATATCTATGGAAGTAACTGTAATTTTTCCTGATTTTGGAAAATGTTCCGTAAGCGTATTTCCGTTCGAATATAAATACGTATTTACAAATAATGCATCGCTAATCTGACCATCTTCAGGATCCTCAAAAAAATTGTACTGCTTTACCGGCATTCCATCATTATTTGTTAATTCGCTTGTAAAAGCCAATGATAACATTATTGAATTATCCTGAAGGTTTATATTAAAAAGCTGTTGGTAACCTGGAACTTTGACCAAAGTAACACTATTAATTTTTGTTGGTTTCCATTCTTTACCATTAATAGTAGCTGATATTGCGCTTTCCGAATTATTATCATCACTACTACATGAAACGAATACAATAGATAATAAAAGTAATCCAATAGATAGAAATTTTGTCATAAACTGGTTTTAGGATTTAAATTGTTTAAATGATTTTCGGCAAATTTAAACAATAAAAGACCTAATAAAATAAATAAAAAGTTGTTTTTAAAAATAATTTCAACAAGATGATTTATTAAAAAACACCAAACACATACAACTTTTTTTTTCAATACTTTAACTTAATTTCATAAAAAAAACCGGATCATTTCTGACCCGGTTTATTTTGGTATATATTTACAATGTATATTTTTTATCTCTAAAATTTTGCCATACTTTTTAGCAAATTCTAATTTTAAAATATTTGTTGCCTGACCAGCTAACGGATTTTTAGAACTCACAATAAATCCATATCGTTTGTCTTTAGGTATTCCAACAAAATGATCCTCAAAATGTGTGATCGCACTAATGATTTGACTTAGTGCCTTTTTTATTTCTTTTCCCTTTAGTTCAACGAAATAAAATTCGTCATTTGAATGCCTAATAAATCCAAAATCACATTTTTCAACTTGTTGAGAAGCAATCAAACAATCGTCGATTTTAATTCTTGTAAAATCTTCATTTGAGTCAATTTCAAACCGTTTTCCATTCTCAGAAGCTACTTTACTTTTTGAACAACAATCTTGATGCGCTTCAATCAAATCATCAAAACTATTGTGCATATCGTAACTCTGTTAGTTTATCAAACTCTTCAGAAATAATATCTGAGACTCCATCAATTGCATTCGTATCAATACTTCTAAATTCTTCGTTTTTGATTGAATATACTTTTCCATCATTTCTTACTTCGTAAACAGAAATATCTTCATAATCCAACCATCGCAAATAAAAAACAATATCGTTAATTTCTTTCTTTAAAACTTCGCGTTCATTAAAAGTGTTTTTAGCCAAAATTAGCGTATCTAATGCGGAAAGCACATATGGACTATGCGTCGTAATTATTAATTTATGTTTTGTACCATTTATATTTTGTATCAAATAATCAATTAACTTTTTTTGTTTTATAGGAAATAAATTTAATTCAGGCTCTTCAACTAAAAAATTTAGTTCTGGTTTCAAAATTTCTAATCTCAATTCATAATTTAGAACCAAAAGAAGCGGCAATAATGATTGGATTCCACTTGAAGCTTTATGCAATTGAAACTCTCCATTAGGATTAGATATTATTTCTTCATTATTAACGAAAGAATAACTGAAACCAAAATCTTCAAATAACATATTTTCATTTTCTTTTCTAGCAACCTCATATTTAGCTGCAAAATTCTTAAAACAAACTGGAAGCGCAACATTATTAGCCCATAGTCCTGAAATCGAAGACCCAATCAAAGATGTTAACATTCTTTCTGGAGGAAAATAAACAGATTTTCCCCTATTTATCATTATAGAATATATTTTATTAATTTCCTCTTGTAATAAATTTTCCGGTAAATCACTTATTTTTACAAAACTTTTACCTCCTTTATGATCATCCTTAATTTCATCAATTTTATTTTTTTTAATTTTTAAAATAAGTCCTGAATTATAATATTCAAAAAGAGAATTTTCAGAATTAAAATCAATATTATAATTTTTCAACTGATTAAATAAGTCAAGCTCTTTTTCGTAATTAAATTCGCCTGTATTATTTTTATCTTTCAATAAATTAAAAAAATCTCTAAAAATTGAAATCAACTTCGCCAAAACACTTTTTCCTGTAGAAGTATCTCCAATAAACACAACATATTTAGTCAAATCTATTTCAGCTTCTTTTATTGGTCCAAAATTTTTAACTATTAACTTTTCCATTTCTCATTTTGTAATTACAATGTAAATATAAATAAAAAAACCGAGTCATTTCTGACCCGGTTTCTATCTTAATACTTTGTACTAATTACTTAATACAAAAGAATTATTTCACTTATTTGAAAGTAACAAACCTATATATACCAATACATTACAAAATGATACAAATAAGATACAAATAAACCTACAAAATAACAAGTAAAAAGACTACTAAATTAAAGATTTGTCCACTCATTGGATCTCAAAAGTTTCCGAATCTAAAAAAAGACGTAATTAATCAAAACCCATTCAAAAGATATAATTTACTAAAAATCACATATAAGAGCTAAATATCAGTAAATACAGGGATTTTCGCAAATATGATTCTATTATATTCCCGTTTTTCAACACACCTATTAATTAAAAGCTTAATTTGATTATCTCCAAAACCGCTCAAATTTTACATGGCATAAAAATTTGAACTACACTTTTGGAGTGGATACCTTTTTTGCCACAAAAAGTTAAGGCTGTTTTAAAGATATTTCACCAGTCTAAGTTTTGTGGCAGAATTGTGGCACATCGCATTTCGGGAAACTAGAAATCCAACAAAATCAAATTCTAACGAGTTTAGGTTCGAAACTTTTAGAAAACCATTTTTCTTCTACCTTTATTACCACCAGACTTGTTTTTTATTTTCATAAGTAAAAATTCTTTCTTCATTGCCTTCTGTTAAATTTCTTAACCACAATAAAGATTTTTTTGGCACATTATTGTAATCAAGAAAAGTTGATTTTGCAGTTTTTTTTCCTAATGTTTTCCAACCGTTATTCCAATAAAAAAGCTCATAAATATTTCCAATCTGAATGCAATTCATATCATTTCTAGCTATAAATCTAATTTTACTTATTTCCTTTTTAACGCCTAGATCAAGGCCTGCCCAACTATGATCAGCAAATTTTGAGTCAAAATAAGAAAGAAGATTTCCGTCGAATACAGCTTCTTTTGTGCATTTTGGATCATCCAAATATGAACCCTCTGTCCCAATTATCTTACCTCTTAAAGGACTAGCAGAATCACTCTGATAAAATTCAATTTCAGCTACATTTCCATAAGAATCTTTAGCGGAATAATATCTAACATATCTAACCCCATTATTTCCCTTCTTCTCAATTTGAACGGTATTAAAATAATCTCCGGGATTTTTTTTGATTGTATAAAAATTAACGGGATTTTTAAAATCTATGGAATTAGATCCTTGGAATACTCCGTCGACCATACGGCTTTTCTGGACGTCCTTGAATACATTACTATTAACTTTCCGAAACAATCTAACAGTTTCTGTTTCTGAGGGATTTGAAATTAGAAATTTGGTCTTGCCTTCTTTGTCTAGTATGAAGGGCGAATTAACTATAGCAAGCTTATTAGATTCTTCAACTACTGAAAGATATACTCCATTTACCCCAACATCATTGAATGATGCTTTTCCATTTTCTATTTTCCCCCATCCAACAGGGTCCCAAGACATGGATCTCCTGTTAAATACACAGATATAACAAAACTTTGATGTAACATTTTTTGGAACTGGAATCTGAAAATTAGCTGTTTTCGTATACAATTTTGTTACATCTTTTATAAATGGATTATTAAACAGTGCTGGCAGAGCGATACTTTCCCCTCTTTGCATAAAGTGAGATTCCTTAACAGGCAGATAGGTTCTTCGGTATACTTTTGAAAAATAAAAGTATTGTTTTTTTATATTATTTATTTTTTTTGAGGTAATATCAAAAGGAAGACAGTGCGTCGAATCTAAAATCACTGACCCCCCATTCATGACCAGCATTAATATTTAAATATGTCGGTGCAAAATCTATTGATGCTGGTATCCCTAAGGCACGCATATAACTAACTCCTTCTACCGTAAGCTGATGACATGTGCCAAAATTTAATTTATCTAAAATATCTGCTGACATCTCAGGTATATTAGCTTGCTCCTCATTCCCAAGGATCTTAAATTTATACTTTTTTGAATATAACCATTTATGCACTTGTTTCGCAGCAGAAACGAGATTTGCACTGTATATAGAATCACCTTTTTCTTTTAAAAATTGATTTAATAAATAATTTCTGCATTCAGGAACGAACGGTTCTTTACCTATTTTATATGGAAGCAAATATTGACAATATGTGTCAAGTGAAATCTCATTCTGCCATTTACTTTTTTGATAAGTCTTATAAGTCAGCAGTAAGTTACTGACTATATTTTCTTTTTTTACTGCAAGAATATCATACGATTCAACATCTGGAGAAAAATTATTTTTACGTATTCCAATCTCCATTAATAAACTATCTGTTTTATTTGAATGCTCGTTTATTAATCTGCTCCATAGCTTGTACCTCTCGCCATTTAAACTTTTTTGAAATTTTAGATTATCTAAAAAAATTTTAGCTGATTCAATTTGAAATGAATTTTCACTATGCATTTCCTTTAAAACACTGTTTTTTAAAGATACTGTTTTTTCAGCCACTGATAAAGGAACATCAATTTCGACTTTTTCTTGTTTTTTTTGACACGAATAGCAGAATAATGCTAGAATAATTGTAATTGTTTTTTTCATAACTCAATACATTATTAATAAAATTTAAAAACATTGGGTCTTCCCATTTATGTATATCTGGTTTTCAATACGTAAACATTATTAATTCAAATATTTTGTCTTTCAACAGTCAGAATAGGCAAATAAACTAATATTCCAATCAAAGAAAAGATTAGTCTTCCAATTGAGCCTGCGGCAAAAGAAAACCAAAAAGCCTCATTTTGCCCACTTAATGTAAAAGGATTAAACCAGCGATAGTAAATATAATCGTGAGCAGAACTGGAGTTATTTTACATTTAAATACCTTAAAATAAACAACTTGAATCTCCTTTAGTGGATATTTTTTTTTAAAAAATTATTATAATCATTTATTATATATAAGACTGCATTAACACTGATTCCACATAAAAGAATGAAAGATGCATAACCGCCTTGGTCAAAATAAACTCATTCCCAAATGTGACAGAACCTCTTTTTAATATTCTAAGAAAAGCTATTTAATTTTCTTCGGTATGAATATTTTAAAGTTTATATTTTCTTCCGCAATATCTTTACGATCTAAATATTCGATATTAAGCCCTTCTTCTGTTACAAAAGTATTCTGCCAGTTCCATTCTTCACTTGCTCCTATAACTGTTTCACCTAAATAGTTAAAATTGCTATCCATGATAATAACAGCAATAAGCTGCTTTTTAAGTTGCATATGAATTGAAGCATCAGTAATCCGTTTTCTTAAAAAACGATAGAATACTTTTCGAAATTTATCATATTTAATAGAAGCATACAAATCTTGAGAAGCAATATGCTGTCCAATTTTATCTCGGGTATTCTCTTTTACTTTTTTATCTATGGAGGTAATTGTACCAGCAAAATTACTTCCACCATATATTACTTTATAATCATCAGACCCTATCGTTGTTATATATAAATCATGTGAAACAGGGAAACTGTAGATTAATTTATTGCCATCAGGGTGTATTTCTGTAAAGACTTTAGTGAAAATCTCATCATCCCAATTGTAATTATTTCCATATAATGAAAAGGGATAAACATTATTGAATGTCACTTTATTATTTTTAAGATTAACTCGTTGGAGAAATTTAATCTTAGATAGCAACGAATCAGAAAGAGTGCGAGGATATTGTGCTGGCAACAATAATTCTTTGTTAGTTTCTATAAAGGGGTTTGATGTTCCGGGGAAAAATTGAGGATAATATAATAAAACATTTGATGATTTTTTAAAATCATGATTTCCAATTAACGAAATCTTTTCCAGGACTTTACTTTTACTATTAGTAATTAAGAGCTCCAAGTTGGAATAATTATAGATGTATATTGAATCCATATTTTTTATATGATATCCCAGAGGCATTTGAATTCCTTCAGTTCCATTTTGATCATAACTTATCTTTTTTATGAATTCAGAAGTTTTATAATTATAAAAATATATAGAGTTATTAAACGTATTTAAAAAAGTGAAATTCTGCAGACCGTTTTCATCTTCAAATATTTGTATATACTGTGGTTTGGGAGAGGTATTGCTATCTAAAACAATACTTTTTGTTTGTATTTCGGCTAACTCCATTGATTCTTGAAGCTTTCCTTTCTTTCTATTTTCAATTTTATTTGTATTGGAGGTACAGGATAAAAGGAGCAAAAAAAATAGTAAATTGTATACTTTAAGGTTTATGCATTTCATGGTGAAATTGTAGATAAGACCAAACCATTTAGTTTGGTCTTTAGTTTTTATTTAATTGTTATACACTTTTTAAAGAGCACAATCCCTAACTGTCACATCATAGAAACATCTGCCAGAAAACGAACATCTTCCTGCTGATGCTCCGTTTGAAGCGGGTATACATTCTGCATTTGCCGTATTTAATCTCAAAAGAGTACTCATATTCACATCGTTATTCAACTGATTTTGAATATCTGTATTTGATGCAATGACTACAAAAAAGGCAAAAAAACCTAAAACTACTACTACTTTTTTCATCTTTGATAATTTAAATTTTTACAATATTATTTTTTTTGCAAAAGTCTGTGAGGAAATACTACTCTTCCAAATATTAAATAATAGACTTAGTTAAAGCTATCATTTAGCCTATAACAACTAAAGACTTCCTCTGGTTACGTGAGCTTTAATTCATAAACCTATTTTTTAGTTAAACGATCTGTGATTATATTTTTAATTTCATACATTCTATTCAATCCTGCTTCTACCACCAAACTTGCTTTCCATTTTCATATGTAAATATTCTCTCCTCATTGCCCTCACTTAGGTTTCTAAGCCACAAAAGAGAATTCTTGGGCACATTTTTATAGATCAGCGATGTTGTTTCTGCGGTCTTTTTTCCTAACGATATCCACTTATCATCCCAGTAAAAAAGTTCATATAGATTTCCCGTCTGTACACAATTCATATCGTTTCTTGCAATAAATCTAATTTTACTGATTTTCCTCTTGAAATTTAAATCCAGCCCCACCCAGCTGTGATCAGCAAATTTAGAATCAAAAAAAGTTAAGACGCTTCCATCAAATGCCGCTTCTTTGGTGGTTTTGGGATTATCATAAAAAGAGCCGACTGTACCAATTACATTTCCCTTGACAGGAATTGAGCTCCCAGCCTGGTAAAATTCTACTTCACCTACATTCCCAAATGATTTCTCTGGCGAAAGATATCTTACATATTTAAATTCCTGAATACTTTTACTCTCCAATTCAATGCTATTGAAAAAATCTCCAGGGTTTTTCTTTATGTTATACAGATTTATTGCATCTTTAAAATCTAAACGATTTGCTCCCTGAAACACCCCTCCTATCATACGGTCTTTCTGATCTTCTTTAAATTGATTGCTGTTAATTTTTCGAAACAGTTTTACCGATTCCAGAGCTGATAGTTTAGCTTTTAAAAAGGTAACTTTTCCATTTTTATTTAATACAAAAGAGGAATTGATGGGAGCTGATCCATCTTCTTCAATCATTACAGCTAAGTAAACACCACCAGTGCCAACATTATTAAAGGATGCAATTCCATTTTTAATTTTACCCCAGCCCACAGGACTCCATGATAATGTTCTCCTATTAAAGACGCAGATGTATCCAAATTTTGAACTAAAATCATTTACAACCTCAATATTAATATTGCTTGTTTTTGTGTATGAATTTGTAACATCTTTTATAAATGGGTTATTAAAAAATTCCGGCAAAAAACTACAATTTCCTCTCTGCATAAAATGTGACTCTTTAACAGGGATGTAAGCTCTTCGATAAACTTTAGAAAAGAAATAAAAGTCTTTTTTAATGACATTTATTTCTTTAGTGGTAATGTCAAATGGAAGACAATGCGTAGAATCAACAATAACAGCACTCCATTCGTGACCTGCATTGGTATTCAAATAAGTCGGGGCAAAATCTATTGCAGCAGGAATTCCCAGTGCACGCATATACCCTACACCAACAGCTGAAATTTCATGGCATGAGCCAAACATCAATTTGTCTAAGGTATTTACTGAAAGATCTGGTATATTTAAGCCTATCTCATTACTATGCAAACGAAATGCACTTTTTCTTTCAAAAAGCCATTTATGTACTTTCGACGCAGCGCCTGTAATGTCCTGTTGGAAAACAGATCTGCCATTATCTTTTATAAATTCGTTTCTAAAGTTATTCTTCCACTCTAAAGTATGGGGCTCCTTATTTATTTTATATGGAAGTACATACTGGCAATAGGTATCCAAGGAAATCTGATGGTTCCAGCGGCATTCCAAAAAAGTCTTATAGCTGTCTTCAATGTTGTTCAAAAGACTCTTTTTGCTCATTAAATCAACATCATATGATTCAGTATCCTCTGGAAATTCATCTTTGATATCAGTCATTTGCAGAAGCAAAGAATCTTGATTTTTGTAGTATTCATTGATAAGCTTATCATATGTTTTTTGCCTTAAGCCGCTACTGTTTTTTTGATACCTTAAATTATCTAAAAGACATCTTGCTGATTTAGATTTAAAATCATCTTTTGGCTTTAAGGCTTTTAAAACAAATTCTTTAGCCTCATTACTTTTTTTTATAACATCCTGCGGAACCTCCAGTTGAAATTCCTCATTGTGTCTGGCACAGGATCCAACTACAATCAATATAATAATCCATACTATTTTTTTCATAAATCCCAATTCGGTTATATTCTTATGTGTTCTCCAATGACGAGCCTGTCTAAATACAATAGCTGCAAGTATTTGATAATCTTAATTTAAACCACTTTGAACAATCCATCTCATTAAAATTTATTTATTTTTATTCGAAAATAATACACACTGAACTTTTCCTATAACATTAGATTCTGGAAGAAATCCCCAAGATCTTGAATCTGAAGTCCCTTTTCTATTGTCTCCCATCATAAAATAATAATTTAGTTTGAATTTATATGTAGTTTCTTTTTCGCCATCAATGAAGTAAATACCGTTTCGCTGTATGATAATACTATTTTCAAATAAGTTAAATATTTTTTTATACAGCAAAAAGTTATCAGGATTCAAATCTATTTCCATTCCTTTTTTTGGTATTATTATAGGCCCCATATCATCTAAAGTCCATCTGCTGTCCGTGGTTTTCAATAGTTCTTCCTGAGCAACATTCAGATGGTCTATATTCTTTTTTATCGAGTCAATGCAATTCATTTTCTGGAGTATCTGCAATTCGTGTTTTGAAAAGATTCCACTAGCCCAATTTGGAGAACTATTGTCGTAAATTAAATTTTCTTCTATTTTTAGTGAATCAATTATAGTGAAGAATTTTTTTTTGTTTTTTAATCTGAAATTACAACTGTTTTTGACCGTTTCAGGAGAATTGTATAGTGTGGAATTCGCATAGACTTCCCCTTTAATTATCTTTATTGTATCTCCCGGGAGTCCAACACATCGTTTAACAACAAAATATTTTCGGCTTATGTCCAACGAAAACACAAAGACATCTCCTCTTTTAACATTTGTTGTACCTGCTAACCGATTGTAATTCCACCAGTTGCTCTTTATTCTTGACAAAGCATTTTTATTGTTATAAAAAGCCAGGTTTATAAAAGGAATATCAAAAGGAGAACGTGGTAATTTTGGGCCATATTTTAGTTTATTCACCACAATAATATCACCAGGATAAAACAGGTTTTCCATTGAAGAACTTGGAATTCTAAATAAATCAAGGATTAACATCCTGCTAAAGATCAATGATGATAAAAGAAACAAAAACACAACTATGCATTTAATTGTTTTTTTTAAAAAAGAATGCTTAATTAATTTAATATAATGTGATATAATACTGTAGGTTACTATAAAAAGCAGTATTGCGGCACTAAGCCAAAATAAACCTAAAACTATTAAAAATAGCAGCAGAGAACTGATCAGTATCTTTTTTATCATAAAATTAATGTGTAGTTCTACTTATTCAAAATTCACTTCTTAAGGTGATTTTTAGTGTATATAGTTATTTTTTAATTCTTTTTCTTTGTGGCGAAATTTTGAAATTTATACAGTAATGAAAACATAACATAACGCTTTAAAACTGTATTTTCAGCATCCACAACAGCTGTTGGTGTAATGGTTCTTGAAGTACTCTGATTTTGGTTCAGCAAATCATATACTTTTACTTTGAAAGTCATTTTATCTTTTGCAAATTTGTAGGATAAACTGGTATTCCATAAATAAAAATATTTTTTATACGGTCCGGAAATATCTGAATTGTAAGTATAGCCAAAGTCATTTCCAAAAACCCAGCTTTTTGGCCAATAACAGGTTGTTTCAATATTAAAATTATGCAGTTTATTAGATGTTGAATTAATAAAACTATTAGTGTATTTGGTATCATTATATGCAAAACTATATCTTGGTTTGATACTCATCAATTTTCCATAATCATAGGAAAGCTGTAGAACAGGAGAAAAACGTAATGTTTTTGCAGAATACAATTGCCCGTTGGTAAATCCTTTATCTAAAAGATAGTCCGTGTTTATCGCGAACATCAGCAGAAATACATGTAAATTCTTCTTTATTGTTTTATTCCATTCAATTCCTAATAGCGTATTGTAGGTACCATAAACATTCTGATAAGTTGAAATTTGTCTCCCGGCACTATTAAAAGCTGAGGCAGCTATTATTTGATTATCATAAATAGTGGTATTAGAATATATATCATAGCCAGAAAGAGTTTGAGGATTGTAACTGGTGTAAGTAAAATAAGCAACATGCGATGTTGATGCTTTCAAATCCGGATTTCCGGTTCTTGTCACTAATGGATTATCCAGATTAGGAACTGCTAAAATCTGATAATCTTTAGGAATTAAAAATCTACGTTCATAAAACATGTACAATCCTTTCTCTTCTGTAAACTGATAACTTCCTTTTAATGATCCCTCAGGAATTATATAATTTTTATTTAAGGATGTAATCTGATTTATATATTCTGCATTGTTTTGCGCCGTGACAAAATAGGTTCCTGTAGAGACTGTTAAATTCAATTTACTTTTATTGATGGTAAAGCCCACTTTAGGGTTAATCTGGAATCTGGTAGATAAACTATAATTGGTAAGGGAATCTACTAATTGATGAACGGTATAATTGCGATCATACGTTTTTTTGTCATCGACTATTTTTTCCCATTCCGTATTGATATTAAAATTCAAGCTCAAAGAGTCCGTTAACGGTTCTGTATAACGCAAAGAATTTAAATAACTGTCTCTCTTATTTACTGCTTTGACATTTTGATTACGAATGTCATCTGGTGTATCTCCCTGCTGATAAATTGTAGTGGATTCTATAATCGAATTGGAGTCCGTTTTTGAATTTTCATTAGAAAAATTAGCCGTAAAATACCTTCCTTTCTTTTTTGTTTTTGTAAAAACGCTAATATTATTCTGAAAATTTGTGTTATCAGTTTGATTCGAATTGTCAGAATCAGTAGTATTGATCAGTTGATCATTATCATCGGTGGTCTTTCTATAAAAAGAAACAGCTTCTGTAGTGTTTCCGATGTCGAGTTTTGGAGTAATAATAATTTTTGTCATTGCCGAAATATCAAACTCAAGATTAAAATCTGCATTGTGTTTTGAAAAACCCCTTTTTGTTTTGGTAGTCGATTCGGCGAGTAAAGAACTCTCAGGCAAGAGTGTAAGTTCTGATGTTCTGTTATTATTTTCAGAATCAGAATCTGTAAAAAAATAATTTCCATTTGATTTGTTGCCTTTAAACCATTCATCAACATAGTTCAGCCCTATTAAATTTGATTTGATAATTCCCGGCCCTCTTCCAATTACGGGTCCGCGAGACCCTGAGTTTCTCCCTCCCCGCATGTTATCAAAAACCTCATCCATAGAAAATCCAGTGGCATTGATATTATTGGAAGAAGCCAAAAAGCTAATTCTTCTTTTATCTTTGAAATAACTCAGCAAGGCACTGCTTTCATACCGGTCAGAACTGCCATATCCCCCTAGAAATTTTCCAAAGAAACCCTTGCTCTTATCTTTTTCAATTGTTAAATTAATAGAAGCTTTATTAGAACTGGAGGCTTGCTTTGTAAATTCCTCCTCTTTAGTTTTAGTATTGGAGATTTGTATTTTTTTAATAATTTCCGAAGGTAGATTCTGAAGAGCGATTTTACCGTCTTCTCCAAAAAAAGGTTTCCCGTTAAGCAGTATTTGATTGACCTCTTTACCGTTTACCATAATTTTTTTGTCAGCATCAATGGTAACACCTGGCAATTGTCTCAATAGCGTTTCAACATTTGCATCCGGGCGAAGCTTAAATGAAGATGCATTAAATTCCAAAGTATCTTTTTTGATACGAATAGGCGGTGCTATGCTCTTTATTATGACTTCGTTTAGTTTGTTTTCATATTCCAAAAGCTTGAATACCCCTAAATCTAGATCCTCGCTGATATTTTCCAATGTCTTAGAGATTTCCTGATAACCTTCTGCTGAAATCCTGAATATTACATTTTCTGCCTTAGACCTGGTCTCTAATTTAAAACGTCCGTATTTATCTGAAATAGTGTATGCTATTACAGAGGAATCTTTTGAATGAATTAAATAAACTGTAGCTGATTCTATGGAAGATTCCGCTTTATGGTTAATTACCCTGCCATTGACAACAATGTTCTTTTGTGCAAAAGAATAAAAACTGCCAAAACAACAAAAGATCAATAGGATATAATTTATAGTTAATTTCATTAATTGGTATTTTTTTATAATGTTGAATCTGCATAAAAGCTGGCTTCTATTATATCTTTATCTAATAATGATTTTATATTATAATTTTGACGACCTTAAAAATCGAAACTGGTAATAAAATCTATAATGAGAAATCATCAAGAGCAGCATATAATTTAATTCTCTTTAGCTGCAACTTTAAGTTTGAAATTTCCCATTCCAAGCAAGCCCCCAGCATTTACTGCTTCAATTTGCCCTAAAAAGATGGTGTCGATATCCGAACAATAAAAGTCTACAACAGCTTCCCCTTTTTCATTAGTAATAACATCGGACTTCCAAAACAGGGTATTTCTGTAATCAGGGAAAGGATCGTTTATGGTTACCTGATCGTAGACCGCTTCATAAAATTCCCGCTTTCCATAATAGCCTTTGATCATTTTTAAATTGAACTTTTTCAGAAGCTGTTCTTCCGTTAAATCCTGATCAGGATTTTTATAAATAATTTCACTTGTCCCGTAATAATTTTGGTGCGGATAATCGGTACCTAATATTTCTCTGTTTTTACCCAGAAGCACAACAACCTTTTCTCCGTTTTTTGGAGCTCTGGTTTTGCCTTCATGGTGATTGTTCATAAAACAATTTAAAATAGGCCTCGACGGTCCTCCTTCCAAACATACAAAATCCGAATTCCCGGAATTCAATCGTGATAAGCTATCCAAGGTTCCTAAATATTTATTTCTAAAAACTTTCTTTTTTTTATCTCCAATAACAACTTCATCTAATTTTTGAAGATGATCCAAACGCATTAATGTTTTAGATATATCATCAAAATTTTCCTTTACCAATTTATCAACTGGATAGTTACCGGCTATCTCTTTCCTGCTTGAGTTTATGATATCAAATGAATTGTCTTTTATAGCAATAACATGTTTGGGTTTATCAGCTGTCATTGGTTTAATAAATAGATTCTCCCCTTCCCCCATTTTTAAATGATTCGGGGTTATACTAAAGGTGCCATTAGGATTGGCCGTAAAAATGTCTTGTCCTTTCAAAGGATCAGATGTAAAAACCATTACAATTTTTGGTATTGCTTCTGAGTTTTTTTTATTTGGATTCTCCAGCCCAAGATTTCCGGAAATGCTATCTGATAGAATAGTCTTAAAAAGTATATTATGTTCTTTCAAGTTGTTTTCATTCCAAATATAACGTCTCCATCCCTGGGTAAGCAATAACAGATCCAGTGCACTGTCTTTATTGGTATTGTCTTTATTGAAATAATACCCTGGGTCATAAACTTTACTATTCAACTGACTAGAAAGATAATAATGGCTCATTATAGTTCTTGAATCGGATTTATTTATATACAATTGATCAACTACACTTACTCCCAAGTTAGCAATTACAGGTTGATTATTCTCATCGGTGACCTTTATTTTTAAACTGGCTTTTTCTCTTTTTTTGTATTCACTTTTATCAAGCAAAGCTTCTATGTTTAATTTCTTTTGCTGATTAACATATATCAAGCGCTCTGCTATTGGTTCTATATTTTCATTAAAAAGAGTTACCTCGGCAATACCCTGAGGCAACTCCTTTAGAGGGATTCTAATGGTTAATTTATCTTCTAAAACTCCAATTGCAACACTATACACTATACCTCTGGACTGCACTCTTAAAAAAACATTCTCCTTGATTGCACTCCCGCTATTTTGTACATTAAAGACAGCGAAGTTATTATCATTACTCAGTAAATGTAAAACAGTACCACGGTTGAAAATCTGCGGTAATGGATAACTTGTTTTGTTGCTCAGTTCAATGTGATATTTACTATTTGATTTGGGCTCAAATAAAAAACTTCCCATCCCTACATGAACACTTTTAAAATCTAACACCGCAATGTTGTTTTCATACAATTTTCCAGACACATCAACTGGTAATCCTTTTGAATCCAAAGCCTTGAAAGCAATTTTATTTTGAATGCCCGAGACCATATTTCCACCCTCAGGGAAAAGTGTGAAATTTAAATCAGTATCTTTTTGAGATGCCTTACTTTGAGACCTGGGTTTGTCATTAATGCTTTTTAGGATGTTTATCCTGGCTGCTGAATTAAAACTTTTGATGCCTTTGTAAAAAGATGCCGAACTGTAGACCGCCAATGTGTAAGAACCAGGTTTTAAGGAATCATCTAAATATAAATGCCCTGATACAAAACCATTTTCAATTTCATATTTTTCTTCCCAGGCCACTTTATCGGTTTGATCTTCGATGAGCTGAACAAATAAAATTTTACTGCGTAAAGAAGGAATAAAACTTTGTGAGTCTAATACATACGCTTTAAACCAAAGATCTTCCTGGGTTTCGTATATGTTTTTGCTGGTTTGTATATAAACATTATCTAAATTATGATTTTTGGTCAGTGTCTGAATGTTGTCGGCTATCACGTCGGCAGTACTAGTCTTTGTTTGAGAATAACATACTGCTGATATGATATACAACAAACACACGCTAAACCTTAGTAACAATAGGGCTATATGATATTTCGCTTGGCTTTTCACTATTTGGTAACTTAAAATGGCTTTTATAGAATGTACATTGAGATCTTAACTGTTATGAAACAAAAACTCCTAACTGGCAATCTTATTTAAAAACAAGTAATTTTTTTTACAAACTTACTCTGGCTTTAAGCTTTTCAAAAGCGTTTGAGTTATCTGGAGATTGAAACTCATGGCTTAAGAGTTCTCCGTCACTAAATTTGATAATGCAGGGATAAATGCTATTGTCTGTGGGAACAATAAACTGATCTGCTCTGTCTACTATAATATTAGAATGTTCACCTATTTTTACGCCTGTTTTTTGCTGCAAAATTTTAAGGGACTCTATTTTTGTCAATACAAAAAAGATTCTTTTGTTATTGGCGTTTTTTTTCAAAAAATCTTCAGCTTCCTGAATGCAACCTGAACATCCTAAACCAGGAAGTATTACGATCCAGTCTATATTTTTTTTTATCCCGATATTATCAACAGCATCGGTTAATTGATCTTTTTCTTTTTCCTGAATACTTTTATTACATGAAAAGCAAAAAGCAATTAAAGACGAAAGTATGGTGTAAAACAATAATTTTCTCATGTTTATTTAATTTTTTTAGGTACAAATATTTTAAAGTTCAG
Organism: Flavobacterium chungangense LMG 26729; assembly: GCF_000735715.2. NCBI lineage: Bacteria > Pseudomonadati > Bacteroidota > Flavobacteriia > Flavobacteriales > Flavobacteriaceae > Flavobacterium > Flavobacterium chungangense. The sequence continues at coordinate 142,604 of NZ_JASY01000005.1, read as the reverse complement.
ACTTCCTTCATTAACATCTTTTTTATCTATGAATTCTATATTAAGTCCTTCTTCTGTTACAAAACTATTCTGCCAGTGCCAATCTTCACTCGTTCCTATAGTGCTTTCCCCCAAATAGCCAAAATTGCTATCAAGTATTATTACCGTTATAGGTTTCTCCTTAATCTGATTCTTAATTGTTGAATTAGGAATTGCCCTGCGCAAAAAACGATAATATACCTTTCTATACTTATCGTATTTGATCGCAGCATATAAGTCCTGGCTGGCAATATGCAGGATTAAGTTTTCTCTTGTTGTTTTATTTGGTTTCTTATCAATCGATAAAATATTTCCAGCAAAATTACTTCCTGCATATACAGTTTTGTACTGTTCGGAACCAATTTTGGTGATATAAAGTTCGTGTGAAATTGGAAAGCTGTAAATTACTTTATCACCGTCAGGATGAAGCTCAGCAAAAACTTCCGTAAATGTTTCATCATCCCAATTGTAATTGTTTCCATATAATGAAGAAGGATAAGTATTATTGAGTGTTAATTCATTTGTTTTAAGACTAATTCGTTCCAGAAATTTTATTTTAGAAATTAATGAATCGGGAATAGCTCTAATGTATTGAGCAGGGAGCAATAGCTCCTTAGAAGTTTCTAAAAAAGGGTTAGAAGTTTCAGGGAGGAATTGAGAATAATACAAAGATTGACTAGACGACTTTTTGAAATCCTGATTATCAGTTAATGGTATCTTATCAAATACTTTACTTTTATCATTAGTAATCAATAATTCCAAATTTTTATAATTAAATACATAAATAGAATCCATATTTTTAATATGATACCCCAAAGGCATATCAATTCCATCAACTCCATTTTTATCATAAGTTATTCTTTTTAAAAACTCTGATGTTTTGTAATTATAAAAATAGATAGAATTATTGTAGGTATTTAGAAAGGTTAGGTTCAATATGTTGTTCAAGTCTTTATATATTTGAATATATTGAGGTTTAGGAGCCGTATTGGTATCCAAAATAATTCTTTTTGTCTGAACTTCACTTAGCTGCATTGTCGCTGTAAGTTTCCCTTGATTTACATTTTCAATTTTGTTTGTATTGTATGTACAGGATAAAATCATACAAAAAAGCAGCAGGCTGCATAATACTTTAAGGTTTATTAATTTCATAAAAAGATTGTTAAACAAGACCAAACACAAGTCTGGTCTTGAATTATAAATTAATTGTTATTAATAAGCAATCTACAAGTGACAATCTCTTGTTGTAGTATCATACCTGCATCTGCCTGATGCTGTACAAAAAGCATTTGCAGAGGATGAGCCGGACGGTGTACATTCAGCATTAGCTGAATTTAATTGCAAAAGATTACTCAAGCTAGTATCTTGATTTGATTGATTTTCGGTATCTGTGTTTGAAAACATTACTACTGAAAAAGTAAAAACTGCTAAAACTCCTATAATTTTTTTCATTTTAATAAATTTAAATTTTACAAATTATTTTATGTCTTGTAAAAGTCTTTTAGGAAATACTACCTTTACCAAATATTAAATAATAGTTTCATTTGCTATTATTTAGTCAATAAAATTAAAGACTTCCTCTGGTTTCATTTGAGTTTAATTCATAAGCTCATATTTTAGTTAAATGATGTGTGATTATATTTTTTAATTAGGAGACCAGAGGTCTTATTTTCACAAAAGAATAACATTATAGGGACAAATTCTGTCACTTTGCTACTTGGCCATAAAATATTTATTACTTTTTCTGCAGTATCTGATATTATATCCTTCATATCTTAAACTGTTCAACATTCTTTTGATTGTCCTGATACTGCAATTGTAGTCCCCCGCTACTTTTTCTAGAGAATTCAGTCTTTTATGTTCTATTAAATACAGAAGGTAGCTTTCCTTTTCTTTTCTTTCAGTGTAAGTCATAATGCTATCATTTTAAACTAATCCTTTCAATTATATTTTCAAAATATCAGAAGGACATTAAATCCCAAGGCAATCCTAACTCTTAAATGATTTCAAATTAAATCAGCCTACTTTCATTATTCAAGTAAGACCATATAAGAACTTACTGGTTCATTTATCATATTTGGTAATTATTTTTTTCATTTCAGCTTTCATCTCAACAATAGCAGTTGAATATATTTTAACCTCTTTTCTTAAAATTAGCTGAGCAACAACTACCGCTTTTTCATGTTCTCCAGTTTCTTCATATAATTTTGCTCTGAGATATAATGGATAAAACCTGGAAGGAATCATATCGTAAGCGTTTTGATAAGCTACAACTGCTTTATCATACTCCTTTTCGCCCTTGTAAGCATCTCCTAAACCAGTTTCAATAATAGTTGTGTTTAACTGTCTTTTTGCTAGTTCAAAAATTTCAATAGCCCGCTTATCTTGTTTATTTAAGGATAAAGCTTTGGCATAATTCATCAAAAAATCCCCCTCATCATACAGAACAGGATAAACTTGCTCGTAGATTTGAACTGCTACAGCATAATCATTGGTATTATATCTCCTTTGTGCTTCATTCCAGTTTTTAAAAGCCTCATGCAGCTGTCTTACATCTATTATTCCAGCTGTTATAAAAACAACACTACTAGCTATACCAAAAACTTTAAAACTATTTTTAACTCCTTGATTTAAAACATTATCATGAACTAAAAATGTTGATTTTTTTGAATCTAAATTAGCCAACTCGGCCAATAGAAAATACATAATCACTTTTATAGGAAGAATCTGCATAGGATAAGAGAAAAAAGAAAAAAGAAGTATTCCCAATAAAGCAGACTTTATAATTTGCGAATACGACTCCAACGCAGGCTCAGTTGAAACACAAAATGTTGTATAAATTAATGCTATTAGAATTAATAAACCTGTAAAACCGTTTTCAGCTGTAAACTGGATAAACTCATTAAAGGCATAATAAGTATTATCTGCCAAATAGGATTCCGCTATTTTAGCATTTTCCTTAAAATAATTGGCTTGGTAACTCATATAATGCGCTTTGAAACGATCAAAACCAACTCCAAAAAAAGGAGAGTCTAAAATCATCTCGCTGCTAATTTTCCATATAAATGTTCTTCCCTGCGAAGAACTTTTTTTATAATTATAAATAGCAAAACTTATAAGGCAGGCAATTAATATTGATAAGGTTAGTAAAGCTATTTTAGAGTAGCCGCCAACTAATCTTTTTTTGAGTTTTCTAAAAAAATGAAACTTTAAATCAATTAATATTCCTCCGCACACCAATGCAGTTATCCAGGAGGCACGGGATTGTAAAACACAAAGCAGCATGGATATACACCATAGTGTAAGAAGGGGAATATACAAAAAAATGTGCTTTGAATAATGCTCTGCAAACAATGAAGATTTACCATCCTGTATTTGTAACTGACTTACTATTTTTTCATGAAACAAATACATCCCCAAAGCAATTATCCAAACTGCTACTAAAAAACCGGCATAAGGTCCGGGATTAAAAAAACTTCCCGTGATTTTGTACCCCGAATGATTTGAAGATAAAAAACCCAATAACTGAAAATATCCATGTAACGCTTGTATCATACCTGAAATTATAATACAAAGCAGCAACCAGAAAAAAATTTTGAATGAATTAAGTCTTAGAATGATATAAAAAATACTAAGTCCTAACAATTCCATAAATCGAATTGAAAATCCGTAATGAGATTGAATAAAATAACGATTAATGATAATGTAAGCAGCAAGTATTATTAAAACAAGATCAATCTTAGAAAGCAAAAAGATTCTTTTTTTACTGTACAGGATTTCAACAACACATAAAATAATAAGCGAGATGATAAAATATTGAAAAATAATGAACTTACTAGTTATTGTTGACTGCGCATAATCCTTCATATTAATTTGAGGAAGAATTAAGATAAGAATAATTACTGCAGTGATGCTCAAAAACTTTGAAAGAAATAAAACCTTATTTTTTAAAATCATTACCAAGCTAATTATGTTATTTTAATTTTCTCTAATCCAAATCTTCTTTTTTTATGTAAAACCTTGTTATTTTAATTTGTTGCGTATTTGTTAAATCTTACAAAAAATTCAATATTTATTGTTAAGACGTAAGTGATAAGTAATCACATTACATTATTCATAAATATTAAATTCATAATTTTTAATAGCCATTATTTTACTTATCTTCAAAAATTAAAAAATGTAATCGATTGTAAAAATATAAATATATTTACAAATAAATTATATATTTAAAAAATAATTTAAATTATTTATAAATTTAAACAAATAAGATTGTGTTAATCTAATTATAACTATTAAATAATTAAAAATATTGCGTTTTATTTAATTTTATTCTAATGTTATTTTAATGTTGCACACTTCTACAGAACATTTAATTAAATTGATAAAACATGATCAGATCCAGCCAACATTGCTACTTGTTAAATTACCATACTTGCAATATTATAATTTATTTTTAATGAATTATATTAATCAGCCTCACATTGTATAACAACCTGACTTAAATGAAATGAATAAATTTTTATACCAACTGATTTTGATTTTAATTGTGGCATCTTGCAAAAATCATTCGGACAGTTTAACTAAAGCATTAAGTGAAGCTGGAGATAATAGAAATGAAATGGAAAAAGTGTTGGAGTTTTACAAGAAAAAACCTTCTGATAGTCTTAAGTACAGAGCTGCGGTCTTTTTAATAGAAAACATGCCAAATCGTAAGTCTTATAAATCTTTAGCTGGGTTTGAAAATGCTTTTGAAAGCATGAGTAAATATCCCATAAGTGATACGCGAAAAGAGGTATTCAGAAAAATATTTGATTCAGTTTCACAAAAAGTTACTTTAAAAAACGCTGAATTGATTGCAGATATGCAGTTCCTTACTTCTAATTACCTCATAAAGAACATAGAATTATCATTCGAGTCATGGAATAAACTGCCAAAAAACAAAAGAGGTTCTTTTGAAGAATTTTGTGAATATGTATTACCATACAAAAGCGGAAGTGAACCAATTGAAAAAAATACACGAGAAAAACTGATCAAAAAATACTCATGGGTCTATAAAAAACTTGAAAACAACATTTCACTAAAAAAAATTGTGGATTCTGTAACAGCTGAATTTAGTCATTCCAGTATCACAAACATGGAAAATTACTACCCGCAGCCACTAAGTATCAGCCAGGTTGAAGATACTAGAGTAGGCACATGCGACGATGGGGTCAATTATATAGTGAATGTATTTAGATCTTTAGGAATTATTTGTGCAAAAGAAATGATCCCTCATTGGGGCAATCATTATTCCCTGGGGCATTCGTGGATTTACGTAAAATATGGCTCAGAGGAATATTCTACCGATGTACAGGGTGGTGTAGATTTAAAAAATCAATACATTGGTGAGAGTATTCCAAAAGTATTTAGAGAAAGATACAGCAGACAGGATCAATATACTTTTTCTCCATTTTCCCAAGATGTGACAACTCAATACGCTCCCACTGTAAATCTCAATATTCCCAATGTTTTCAAAGCACAAGATTCAAAGCCGTTCTTATATGTTTTCGATGTAGATAATACCTGGAAAGCAGTTTCATCTGGCAGATACAATAATCAACATTACACATTCGATGCTGTCGGAATTAATGTTCTTTACATGATTGGTATACCAAACAACAATGTTATTACTCCTGTTAATTATCCTTTTTATTTAGACAAAAAAAAAGAAATTCATTCCTTCAGACCTTTTCAATCAATTGTCAATTCACAATTACTGAGAAAATATGGAATTAGCAGCCCAAAAAGCACCCGTAACATTGACTGGATCAACAATCTAAATGGTTGTGTTTTTCAAGGAGCCAACAATATTAATTTTAGTGATGCGGTAACCCTACATACGATATCTAATTTTAAAAGTACCCAGATAAATAAAGTCAAAATAATAAATAAAAGAAAGTTCAAATATGTTCGATTTTACTCCAATGATAAAGAATCTTATTTAGCAAAATTATCGTTTTACAATAGTCAAGGCGAGTATTTAAAAGGAACTGTTATTGAAAAAAACAATTCAGTGGTTAAATGGACTAAAGGGGCTTTTGATGACAATCCCTTATCTTTTTCGGGAGGAAAAGAAGTTTCTCTAGGACTCAAATTCAATAAATCTACAGAAATCCATTCTATTGAATTTCAGGTACGAAATGATAACAACCACATAAATATTGGAAATCAATATGAACTTTTTTATTGGAACAAAAAATGGATATCACTAGGAAGAAGAACAGCTAAAGATACGGTCCTGCACTACTCCATTCCTCAAAATTCACTATTGTGGTTAAGGAATCACACTGAGGGTAAAGAAGAGCATGTTTTTACAATTGATAAATACAAACATCAACAATGGCTAGGATTTGATAATTTTTAAACCAGCGCCATTTTTCGTAAAACAAAAAGCCGCCAAAACACTGTATTACAAAAATAATTACATCCCAGTAAAATTAAAAACATATAACCTATCGCTTCAATGAATATTACGTTTGTCCAAGCCCAAGCTTTAGTAAATAATTAAAATATTTTTAAACACTTTATAAAAATTTAAAATGAAAAAAAGAATTCACTTATTTATTTTATTATTAACGCTTCTGTCTTGTTCAAAGAATTCAAGTCCTTTATCACAAGCTTTAGAAATGGCAGCTGACAACAGACAAGAATTACAAAATGTTTTAGACTTGTACAGCAAAAATTCTTCTGACAGCCTGAGATATAAAGCTGCAGAGTTCCTGATTGAAAATATGCCCGGGCACAATTCAGAAAAAAAAATAAATGGATTTAATAGTGCTTTTGACAGCATAAGCAATTATCCAATGAATGATTATCGCAAAGCAGTTTTTAGGAAAATATTAGATTCAGTCTCAAAAGAAACAGATACAAACAAAGCGAAATTACTCCCTGACATTAATACTATAAACTCTAAATATTTGATAAATAATATCAATTTAGCTTTTAATGCATGGAATAAAATTCCAAAACAAAAAAGAGCTTCTTTTGATGATTTCTGCAACTTTATACTTCCTTACAAAAATAGTGATGAGCCTATTAGCGAAAATTCAAGAAAAGAGCTGGCTTTAAAATATTCATGGGTTCCCAAGCTTCTCAATGAGGGAAAATCGCTTCGATATGTAGTTGACTCCATAACACGTGAATTTGATTTTCAAATTATTATAGAAATAAGGACCTTTTACCCTCAAACTCTAAGTATAAACGAAGTTGAAAAATCAAGATTTGGTTTATGTGATGACGGTGTGAATTATTTTGTAAATGTATTCAGGTCCTTAGGCATTATAAGCGCACGTGATATGACACCTCACTGGGGTAATCATCCAGCTTTAGGACATTCCTGGCTGTATGTGAAGTATGGCAATGAAGAGTATTCGACAGACGTTGTAGGAAACATTGACTTAAAGAAAGAATATATAGGCGAAAGCTTGCCTAAAGTTATGAGAAAAACATATAGTTTACAGCAGAATTATATCTATGCTCCCAACTTAAAAGATGTTACCTCTACCTATGTACCAACTGTAAAAATTAATATTGATAAACTTTTTTCCACATCATCCACAAAGCCTGTTTTATGCGTTTTTGATGTTAATGATCAATGGAAAGCAATTTCATTTGGTCAGAACCACGACAATAACTTTACTTTTAATGATGTAGGCATCAATGTTCTATATATGGCGGCTAGTCTTGAAAACAATACTGTAATTCCAATTAACTATCCTTTCTTTATTGATAGCTCAAAAAAAATTCATTTTTTTAAACCCGATAAATCAACATATAATTCCAGTATCCTATTGCGAAAATGCGGATTAAGCTCACCAAAAAACAGGAGAATAATTGATTGGATAAAAAACCTCAATCAAGGAGTTTTTCAAGGGTCTGATACTAAAGATTTTAAAAACGCAATTACGCTTTATAATATATCAAATTTTAATAGCACCCATATTCAGACTGTAAAAGTAAAATCGGTTAAAAAATTTAAGTATGTTCGCTTTTATTCTAATAAAAAAGAAACATACCTTAGCCTGCTCGCCTTCTACAACGTAGATGGAGAAAATTTAGACGGAGAAGTTGTAAAAATAAATAACAGGAAATTTAAATGGGAAAACGGAGCTTTTGATAATGATCCTCTATCGTTTTCTGGAGGTAAAGACTTCTCGCTGGGATTACATTTTTTAAAGCCACAGTTAATAGGAAGTATTGCTTTTCAGGTAAGAAATGATAATAATCATATTAATACTGGGGAGAAATACGAATTATTTTACTGGCAGAAAGGCTGGAAAACGCTAGGCAAGCAGACTGCAAAAGATACTACACTCTATTACAATACACCAAAAAACAGCCTTTTATGGTTAAAAAATTATAGTACTGGCAAAGAAGAACATATTTTTTATATTGATAAAAAACACAAGCAAAGATGGTTAGGATTTGATAATTATTAGTACAGAGAAGATCTTTACCTTTCATGTAGTTATTAAAATCTGAGAGTTAATGTATTACGTTTCAGAAGTGAGCCTAAGCAATATAACATATTTTGAGGCTATACCTACATAGTACACCAAGGAGATGCCTGCTAACGTAAGCATTAATTTTCGTTAGACATTTGCTCGTTCATCACATTCAGGAATTCCAATCTAACACATTTACAGAGCAAGGCTAATTTCAAAACTTAAGTCAAAAAAAGGACGGGATTAAGCTATGCTCCAAAGTTGTAGCTGTAGTAAGATCATATTTTATAAAAAAAACAGCAAAAGTCACTATTTTTTATACTTTACAGACATTTTTAAAAAACCTAAACAACTAAAAAAATAAAGAAATTAACACTGGCTCGAATCCTATAACCTTAGTAAAGAGTTAATTCCAACCTTTTGCTTGAAGATTTGAAACTTTTGACCGACTCTTTTGAAAATGTTTTGTGAAGCCCTGTAGTAAAACTCATCATTTATCTAAAATGAATAAAATATAACTGATTAAACTTTCTATGTGATTTTTCCTCTTATATAAATATAGTGATTTCCATTTTCAAGGTGTCTAAAAAATAAATTATACATGGTATTTTTATAGGCTAAAATTATTAACTGAGATTGGAATAGATACCTTTTTTGCCACAAAAAATTAAGACGGTTTTTAAATATATTTCAACAGGCTAAGTTATATGGCAGAATCGTGGCACAGTACAAATGGAGTGGATACCTTTTTTGCCACAAAAACTTAAATCGTTTTTTTGAAATTTCTATTAAAAAAGGATCAAAATGTTTTTTTTCATTATGTAGAATTATTATGTATTTTTGAAATTCAACACATTTAGAATTATAACACTCATTTCAAGCAAGTTAACCCGTTAAATTACCTAAAAAAAATTAAAAAAATTGGTAATTTGAGTTTTATGGCAAAACCGGGGCACAGTAGGTCGAAAAAAAATAAAAACGCAGGAAATACGCGGGTTCCAAGATTGACTGAAGGAATTTTTCCCTGGCCGACAAGCCTGTAAAGGGTCTTTTTGGCAATGCCAAAAAGCATGCCAGCTTCAGGAACAGAAATAAATGCCCTGTTCTCAGGTATTTTATCTATCAGAGCTTTGACTTCGCCTTCAATTTTAAGCCGCTTTATCTTCTGTTTGTATGCTTTTTTACTGCATATATGTGATATGATAAAAAACGATTAAAAAACAGCAGAAACAAAAATACATAAAAAAGAAAAACCGCTGTAAACATTTTGTTTACAGCGGTTTAACACTTATTATTAACTGATGTTAATCAGTACTTATTTGACTTCTTCGAATTCAACGTCTTCAACATTGTCTCCAGACTGCTCTTGTTGTGGAGCTGCTTGCTGACCTTCACCACCTTGAGCGTACATTGCTTCTGTAGCTGTTTTCCAAGCTGCATTTACATTGTCTAATCCTTTTTGGATTGCGTCAAGATCCTGAGATTGGTGAGCCATTCTCAATTCAGTTAAAGCATATTCTATAGCTGTTTTTTGATCGTCTGTTAATTTATCTCCTAACTCTTTCAATTGAGATTCAGTTTGGAAGATAGTACTATCAGCTTCGTTCAATTTCTCAGCTCTTTCTTTAGCGATTCTATCTGCATCAGCGTTAGCTTCAGCATCTTTTTTCATTTTTTCGATTTCTTCAGCTGTTAATCCAGAAGAAGCTTCGATACGGATATCGTGAGATTTTCCTGTTCCTTTGTCAGTTGCAGAAACTTTGATGATACCATTAGCATCGATATCGAAAGTTACTTCGATTTGAGGAACTCCTCTTGGTGCTGGCGGGATACCATCTAAGTGGAAACGACCGATAGTTTTGTTATCAGCAGCCATTGCTCTTTCTCCTTGTAATACGTGGATTTCAACAGATGGTTGAGAATCAGCAGCAGTAGAGAATACTTGAGATTTTTTAGTTGGGATCGTTGTGTTAGACTCGATTAATTTAGTCAATACACCACCCATAGTTTCGATACCTAAAGAAAGAGGTGTTACGTCAAGTAACAATACATCTTTTACATCTCCAGATAAAACTCCACCTTGAATAGCAGCTCCAATAGCAACAACCTCATCAGGGTTAACACCTTTAGAAGCTTTTTTACCGAAGAATTTTTCAACTTCGTCAGCGATTCTTGGCATACGAGTAGAACCTCCTACAAGGATTACTTCGTCAATATCAGATGTAGATAAACCTGCATCTTTTAATGCTTTAGCAACTGGCTCCATAGAGCGTTTTACTAAAGTATCAGATAATTGCTCAAATTTAGCTCTGGATAATTTTTTCACTAAGTGTTTTGGTCCAGAAGCAGTAGCAGTTACGTAAGGTAAGTTGATTTCTGTTTCAGCAGAAGATGATAATTCAATCTTAGCTTTCTCAGCAGCTTCTTTTAAACGTTGTAATGACATTGGATCTAAACGTAAATCAATACCTTCTTCAGATTTGAATTCGTCAGCTAACCAGTCAATAATAACCTGGTCAAAATCATCACCACCTAAGTGAGTATCACCATTTGTAGATAATACTTCAAATACACCGTCTCCTAATTCAAGAACAGAGATATCAAAAGTACCTCCACCTAAATCGTAAACAGCAATTTTTTGATCAGTTCCTTTTTTATCCAATCCGTAAGCAAGTGCAGCAGCAGTTGGCTCGTTGATGATACGCATAACTTTCAGACCAGCAATTTCTCCAGCTTCTTTAGTAGCCTGACGTTGTGCATCATTAAAGTAAGCAGGAACAGTAATAACTGCTTCAGTTACAGTTTGACCTAAATAGTCTTCAGCAGTTTTTTTCATTTTTTGAAGTGTCATTGCAGACAACTCCTGAGCAGTGTATAAACGACCATCAATATCCACACGTGGCGTATTGTTGTCCCCTTTTACAACACTGTAAGGAACTCTTTTTGCCTCATCTTGAGTTTCAGCAAAAGTGTGTCCCATAAAACGTTTAATAGAAGCAATCGTTTTTGTAGGATTCGTTACTGCTTGTCTTTTTGCAGGATCACCTACTTTAATTTCTCCACCTTCAACAAAAGCGATGATAGATGGTGTAGTTCTTTTTCCTTCTGCGTTAGGAATAACAACTGCTTCGTTACCTTCCATTACAGAAACACAAGAGTTCGTCGTACCTAAGTCAATTCCGATTATTTTACCCATTTTTTATATATTTAATTTTGATATACATTTTAATAACTCAGGTGGCATAAGTCAATCTTTGTGCCAATATAAAAAACGAAAGTAAATTGTCAGTTTACTATTGACACGCAAAAAAAAATCTGACAACATGGCATTTTCAAAACCTGACAATCATGGCACACGTCTATATTTCATGTCAATATTAAGGAGCCAAGTAGCTGATTCCTGCTATACTCTGTATTTTTTATAATGAACCGCCATCACAATAAAGGATACTACTTCAAACGAAGTGCACTGAACTTCAATTAAAATAAAATTTAGGTTTAGAATTACTTGGTGATCTAAATATAACGAACCCGAACAGGTCAGATAACTATAAAGCTAAGAATCTTGGAGTTTATTTTAACCTCCTTAATTAATATAGAATCAATCCTTCAAAAAAACAATTCCAAAAATTAGCCTTTTTAAGACAAACTTTTTTTCTTTTATTCGTAATTTCGATTTTTCAAATTATTTAAATTACAATTAAAAATGGCTTCATTTATAAAAGAAATATCTTTTCGCTGGTCAGATCTCGACCCCAATTTTCACGTTCGTCACAGTGCTTATTACGATTTTGGCGCACAGCATCGTATTGAAATCCTGTCAGAACTTGGTTTGACTCTAAGGGTAATGCAGGAACAAAACTTTGGACCTGTTTTATTTAGAGAGGAATGTGTTTTTAGAAAAGAATTAAAACTTTCGGATAAAATTTTCATCCATACCAAAACGTCCAAAATGAAGGCTGATGCTTCACGCTGGTCTATCATCCACGAATTCCGAAGAGAAGATGATACACTTTGTGCTACTATTACTGTTGATGGTGCCTGGATGGATACAAAACTTAGAAAATTAGCTTCTCCAACACCTGAAATTGCTGTCGAAGCATTGAGTATTTTCCCAAAAAGTGATGATTTTGTCGGGTTGTAAATAAACCGATTCCTTAAAATTATAAAACCGTTACAAATTAATGTAACGGTTTTATTTTATAACAAATATTCTGTTTTTATTCTGCTACAATTTTGTAATTGCCATTTAAATTTTCTCCTGAAACGTTTAGGATATAAAGTCCTGCTACTTTTTTATTGGATATATTCAAAATAAAAGTTCCATTCCCGTCTGACGCAATCTTTTCTTTAAGAATGATTTTCCCGGTCACATCACTTAAAGTTGCAGTTACAAAAGACAAATTACTATCCGGAATATGGATAAAAATCTTCTCTTTTGCCGGATTAGGATATACAACAATATTGCTTTTGCTTTGATTGAATTTATTGGTATTCAAAAATGTCTGATTGTATAAAGCTGTAACTTCCGCAGCAGTTAAAGCATAATTAAACATTTTAAGTTCATCAAACAATCCTTTGTAAGGTTGTGGGGTAGAACTTGCAAACAGTTCAAGCGCTCCAATGTTACCTATTACCAAATCAGTTGCTTCACCAATACCAACTGTTGTTCCTGTTGTATCATTCCCCTCACCTGTTAAAACGCCATTAGTATATATTCTTAATTTAGATGCAGTAAGATCTCTCATGACAACCACATTTACCCAATTATTGTTATAATAATTAGTTGCTGGAAGGGTTGATTTAATTTCTGTTTTCGTTTTATCATCAGAATCTATTGCAAATCGCAATTCGTTACTTTTGATTTCTACATTAAATCTTTTTCCTGTTGCACCCGTTGCAGGCTTTTTTGTGATTGATCCTTTACATAAAATATACGAACTTGATGTCGATCCTGTTGGCATTTGAGCAGGATCTGCCTTCATCCAAAATGAAATAGCAAAAGAATTTTTATCAAATAATATCTGATCCTGATTTGGGATACTTACCATAAGTTTATTTGGCAATAATGTTGCAAAATCTATCGCTTTGTTCTCTTTTCCTGCTACACGAACAGTACTATTATCAAAAGCTGCATCTAACTGACCATCATTTGCATAGTTTGTAATATCAGCAATTTGCTGACCTTCTCCTGCAGTTTCCTTAAACGGCCAATGACCAACAAGTTCTGGCGTGAGGGCACGGAAATTCCACACATCGCCAGTTATTGTTCCTTTAGCATTAGAAGCATCAATTCTCCAATAGTACGTTATTGCCGGACTTAATCCTGTGAGTTGATATACTGGAGCAGTAACATAAGCTACATCGCCCAGTTTTGTTAAGTTTAAAGGATCTGTACCAAAATAAACAGCATAAGTTGTTGTGTTCGTACTTCCGCTCCATTTCAACGTTAAATTACCACCTGATAACTGAATATTAGTAAGTCCTGTACCTGGATTAGGCACTGAGGCTTTTGTTGGTGCTGAAGGAATTGGAGGTGTCGTTACCGTTCCTGTTTCGTATACAGATGATTCTGTAGTATTTTTTGCTTTAACGCGATAATAATATTGGGTATTTGGATCCAAACCAGTGTCATTATAACTTGTAACGTTTGCTCCAAGGGTAGCGATAACATTATAATCTGTACCATTCACTGAACGCTCCACGATATAATTATCTTCATTAGTAGCTGCATCAATCCAATTTATTTTTAAAGAACTTGATGATGGAACTTCAGTAGAAACCACATTAGTAAAATTCACATTTGACGGTGGAACAACAAAGTCTGCAGGGGTTATATTAGTCAGTCCATTAATATACACTTCAATATTCAGATAAGGAGCATTTGTTGTACTTACTGCCAAAGCATCAGCAGTATTTTTATCTAATCCATTAGCGTCTTCCCATGCATCCGGCATTCCGTCATTATCGGTATCCAAAGAGGCCGGAGCGCCATAAACATGTCCTGCTCCACCGTTGATGAAACCAAATTTACTTGTCAAATCGCTTTGTACATACACATACGTAGCGGTTGTGCCTTTAGACATCAAGTCTGAAATCATTAAATTTTCCACCTGATCACGTCTTGGATACGAAGCCCCAACACTCGCTACAATTTTATTATAAGCATCCACAGCAGACAATGTTGGGTTTTTCATCGGGTAATCATATGGTGCTGACAAAAGAGTGGCTACATCTCCCGTAGGATATCCTGTTAAGTCGTAAGGAACTAACGTACCATTTAGCACCCCATCCTTATTGTTGTCAAAATAATTTCCAGAGCCATATAAAGAGAAATTATCATTGCCGCGGTTAAAAGGTGATGAAACCGTAGTACTTGTATTTGGTCCTCCTATAAAATAATTATTGATAATATTAACATCTGAACCTCCGGCAGAATCTCCACCCATAATGTAGGCATCACCGGATTCAGTATGTCCATAAGTATTTCCGTAGTTCCCCCAGTTGTAGACAACGTTGTTTACAAACTCATTAATCCCTTTTACTTTATTGTTACGGGTTTTGTTACATATATATAAATTACCTATTAAACTTATTTTACCGCCAGCCGGAGGCTGCATCAATCCTCCCGCTGAATGATTGTGACGGTGCATTCCCTGTCCAATAATAGAATTTTGAATCGTTATGTTATCCGGGCTTACACCTTTGCTATCCCAGTTAACAGAAAACACTTCGTCTGTACCCCAGGTAAAACTCATATGGTCCAAAATTATATTTGCCCCATTTGAGATACCCGATGCATCTTGATTTTGAGTGGTCGCTCCAAAACGAATACGAACATAACGGGCAATTGTGTTACTAGCTCCGGTAAATGACACCTTAGCTCCCAGCAGCACAATTCCTTCTCCTGTTGCAGTCTGCCCGGCGATAGTTGTGTTTTTTGCTATTGCAATCGAAGAGGCTACGTTAATAATACCTCCTACTTTAAAAATTACAAATCTTCCTTCCTGACTAACGGCATCACGAAATGATCCCGGTCCGCTGTCATTTAAATTGGTTACTAAATAAATCTGAGGATTTGCAGCCCCTCTGGCTCCTGTGGTAAATCGTCCAAAACCGGTAGCTTCCGGAAATGCTAATGTCTGGGCATTCAAATCACCATAAAAAGTGATTAACCCGCAAATCATAAAAACTTTAAGCATATGCTTAAATGTTAAAGTAATTTTCTTGGTCATAATTGGTTAAAATTGGTTAAATAGTTATAACCAATTTAGTTATAAGCCAATAAGATACTGTCCTGCCCCATCCTGCATCCTTTTAATGCCTCATGATAGCCATGAGATAATTCTTTTAATATTATGAAACTATTTTTGATAGCTGTAAAACTTCGTAAATTAGCGTCTTAATGTCTAATTCAGAATTAAATCGTATGATCGACTTCACAAAAGACTTCAGAATAGCTGTCTTCATAGCTATAATAGCCATCACAACCATTATTTTAGGTGCGATAACAGAAAAAGTACTTCGCTACTTTTTACATCAAAAGTTGAACAATAAAGAATACGATCCAACGGGTTTTAAGTTTTTAAAACATTTAATTATTACGGTGATTTACATTTTAGGATTTGCTTTTGCTTTAATCCAAATTCCCGAATTTAAGATTATAGGACATTCTTTTTTGGCAGGTGCCGGCGTTATTTCTTTAGTAGCAGGTCTTGCTTCTCAACAGGCTTTAAGTAATATTGTAAGCGGTATTTTTCTGGTCATTTTTAAACCTTTTAAAATTAATGACAAAATAACTATTGATAAATTTGTCGGTACGGTCGAAGATATCAATTTAAGGCAGGTTGTTCTGAAAGATGCAGAGAACAATCGAATCATCATTCCGAATTCCGTCATTAGTAATCAGATTATCATAAATACAAATATGCACGACACCAAATGCTGTAAAATAATCGAAATTGGGATTGGATATGAATCTGATATTGACAAAGCATTACAAATAATGAAAGATGAAATTGCCAAACATCCTCTTTTTATTGACACCAGAACTCCAGAGAATAAAAAGCAGAAACAACCTTTAGTAATTGCAAGAGTTGTGGCTTTGGCTGATTCAAGCGTAACCCTGAAAGCATGGGGCTGGGCAAAAAATTCTACTGATGGTTTTGTAATGTATTGTGATTTACTGCAGAGTATAAAAAAACGTTTTGATGAAGCAGAAATCAACATTCCTTATCCACAAAGAGTCGTAACAATAAAAACAGATCAAAGTCAGCCTCATTCCTAAAGCAGCATTAAATATCGTATCTCTAATAGGCTCATTTTATATTATTCCCACTTTCTGATAATTTTAAGATTATAATTTTTGCCTTTCAAATGCATAGCGGTAAATTTATAATTCTCAAATAAATTCGCTTTCAAATGAAAACCATAAAACTTTTATTATTGCTGCTCCCTCTTATTTGCTTTTCGCAGGAAGAAAAGATAAAACAGCTCGATATTAATTTAAGTAATTACGAATATCCTTTTCCTGTAAAGTTTTTTGAACTGAACAATCAGCGTCAGCTTTTAAAAATGGCTTATATGGACATAACCCCTTCCCACTACAACCATAAAAATATTGTTTTACTGCACGGAAAAAATTTCAACGGAACCTATTGGGAAACCACTATCAAAGCCCTTACAAAAGAAGGTTTCAGAGTTATTGTTCCCGATCAGATTGGTTTTGGAAAATCATCAAAACCGGAAAGTTTTCAGTACACATTTCAGCAGTTTGCTGAGAATACGAAAAAGCTGCTAGATCATTTAGGAATTGAAAAAACAGCTGTTTTAGGGCATTCAATGGGCGGAATGCTAGCTACAAGGTTTGCACTGATGTATCCTGAAACTGCAGAAAAATTAGTTTTGGAAAATCCGATTGGTTTAGAAGACTGGAAATTAGTTGTTCCGTACAAACCTGTCGATTGGTGGTACGAAAGCGAATTAAAACAAAATTACGAAGCCATCAAAAAATACCAAATGGCAAATTATTATGACGGAAAATGGAATGCTGATTTCCAAAAATGGGCAGAGTTAGGTGCCGGCTGGACAACTGCTTCAAACTATAATATTGTAGCATGGAATTCGGCATTGATGTACGATATGATTTTCACACAGCCTGTTTTATATGAATTTAAAAACATCAAAAGTCCAACATTATTAATCATTGGAACAAGGGATAAAACCGCTTTAGGAAAACCGCTTGTTTCGGAAGAAGTCAGGAAAACAATGGGCAATTATGCCGAATTGGGCAAAAAAACACAAAAAGCAATTCTCAATTCTAAACTTGTAGAAATTGCAGACACCGGACATTTGCCACATATTGAATCTTTTGATGCATTTATAAAACCTTTAATCGTATTTTTGAAACAATAAAGTAAAACCTTAAATCAAATTTTATGTTTACAATAGAACAAATAAAAGAGGCGCATGCCAAAGTAAAAAGCGGTGCCGATTTTCCAAATTATATACAGGATTTAATTATTTTGGGCGTAAAAGGTTATGATACTTTTGTAAACGACGGCCATGTGGAATATTATGGTGTAAATAATTATTCTGTGATTTCAGAAGAAAAATACCCTGAAATAAAAGTTGAAGATACAGCCAACAAAGAACGTTTTATAGAATTTCTGGTAGCCCATCAGGATGGCCAGACCGATTATATTACATTTTGCAATCACTCCGGACAGTGCGGAATCGCGAAATGGCGTGTTGATATTATCGAGATGACCTGCACTTATTTTGACAAATCAGGTGCCGAAATTTTAATTGAAAAAATTCCGGGTTAATTTTTAGAACGAAATCATATGTCGCAAAATTGGTTCCCCATAATCAGTCCCGAAACATTACTTCTGCTAAAAAAATCATCTGGAATTATTTTGGTTGATGCGAGAGCCGGACTCAATGCTGAAGAAAATTATAAAAACGAACATCTAAAAGGTGCCCGTTACGTCGATTTAAACAAAGATT
Organism: Flavobacterium chungangense LMG 26729; assembly: GCF_000735715.2. Taxonomy (NCBI): domain Bacteria; kingdom Pseudomonadati; phylum Bacteroidota; class Flavobacteriia; order Flavobacteriales; family Flavobacteriaceae; genus Flavobacterium; species Flavobacterium chungangense. Next base: position 124,095 of record NZ_JASY01000005.1, on the reverse strand, counting down.
TAGCTACTGCCGACTGCAATCCTGCAAATGGTGGCAGACATCCTTTACCTTCATTGGATAAATTTGCAGAAGTACTTTCAAAACTTGGTATTACACCGCAAAGTCACGTTATTATTTATGATGATAAAAATGGTTCAAACGCTGCTTCCAGATTTTGGTGGATGCTAAAAGCTGTTGGCCATGAAAAAGTACAGGTTTTAAACGGAGGTTTACTGGCTGCAATGCAAGCAGGTTTTCCTGTAAGTTCAGAAACAGAAAGTTTTGAGAAAGCTGAAAAATATCCGGTTACAAACTGGGAGCTCTCTTTAAGCAACATCAAAGAGGTAGATAAAGCCCGCAACAATCCTGAAAATATCGTTATTGATGTAAGAGACAAAAAACGTTTTGAAGGCCTTACAGAACCATTGGATTTGATTGCAGGTCATATTCCGGGTGCGGTTAATGTTCCATTTAGCGAAAACTTAGATGAAAATGGTTTTTATCTTTCTGCTGAAAAACTGGCAAAAAAATACACTGAAATTTTAGGAACCATAAAACCGGAGAATGTAATCGTTTATTGCGGTTCAGGAGTTACGGCCTGCCATACTTTATTAGCAATGGATTATGCCGGAATTCCAATTCCACAGCTTTACGTGGGTTCCTGGAGCGAATGGTCCCGAAATAATTTACCAATCAACACTAAAAAATAATATCCTTTCAAGAAATACATAATGCATCAAAAACAACATTGGGACATTCTTTTAACCAATCAGGTAAATAAAAAAAAGTTCATAGACTCCCTCCTATCCGGCGAAGCTAAAGAAGAATTAGCCGTTTTTAACAACCAAAAAGGAATTTTATTTTCAGATATTTCAATTGAAAAATTCATCGAAAGAGAATATCAATACGAATCTGTTGAAGCATCTCCTGAATCACACAGGCAATTGCGGACATTTTCTTCCGGAGAACGCAAAAAAGAGTTCTTAAAATACTGTATCAGCCAAAATCCCGATTTTATCATTTTCGATAACCCTTTCGATCACTTAGATCAGACTTCGCGTCTGGCTTTGGCTCTTTCTTTAGAAAAACTTACTGATACAATATCTATTATTCAGCTTGTAAATCGTACGGTTGATCTAATGGATTTTGTGGTGAATAAAGTCCAGATCAAAGACAATTCGTTTACTTTATACCCTATTTCAAAAACCGAAAACCATTTTAAAACCTTAAATACAGCTGCAATTCCAAAGGCTCATGAAACGGGTACTTTTCACGAAAGTGAATTAATAAAAATGGATCATGTCTCAGTAAGTTATGAAGACCGAAAAATTCTGGACAACATTTCATGGACCATCAAACAAGGCGAATTCTGGCAGTTAATTGGCCCGAACGGTTCCGGAAAAAGCACTATTTTATCCTTAATTACAGGTGATAACCCGAAAGGATATGGTCAGAATTTATTTTTATTTGGAAGAAAAAAAGGAAGCGGCGAAAGCGTTTGGGAAATCAAAAAGCAAATCGGTATTTATACCACCGCCATGATGGATCTGTTTCAGAAAAGTCACACCCTGGAAGAAATGATCCTATCCGGTTTTTTCGATTCTATCGGATTGTATATTGAACCGACAACTTTACAAAAACAAATCGTTGCACAATGGCTGGAAGTAATTGAAATGAGTCATTTAAAAAAGAAACGTTTTATAGATCTTTCAATCGGACAGCAAAGAGTAGCACTAATTGTCCGTGCTGTTTTAAAACATCCGCCTTTATTAATTCTGGACGAACCTGTGGAAGGTCTGGACGACGAAAACGTAGATTTGGTGATTCAGTTAATCAATACTATCAAACAGCAAACCAATGTAGCTATTTTGTACGTTTCACACAGAATCGAATCAGGTCTTGCTCCTACTTCAGTTTTTGAACTTATTCCTTCAGAAACGGGATCGGTTGGAAGAATTAAGTAGCATTTTAAAATATTGAATATCAAACTTTTATATAATTAAAAAGCTTTACTTTTTTACAACCTGTTAGCTACTTTTGGAAGTTCGAAAAAACAAAAACAACCTTTTTTAAATCGCTTTAAAAAAGGTTGTTTTATTCTTAAATAGTTATGATGGTACTTCTTTAGCTGTCGCTTTTTTTATCTTTTATTTTTATTTTCAATTCCTTTGTAATCTGTTTTACAAATTTCTCTTTGTCTTTCCTTGCTTCCTGAATTGTTGCTTTTAGATCAGCTGGCATTTCATAATATTTATCCGACCAAATATAGACTTCCATAATTATGGGCAATAAGTCAATTCCTTTTGGGGTCAGTTTGTACAAAAATTTTGCTTTACTGTCCGGGTGAGCCGACTTTTCAATAATACCATTTTCTTCAAGCCCTTTCAGTCTTGATGCTAAAATATTGGTAGCTATACCTTCATCTGACTTTAAAAAATCATTATAAGTACATTTATTTCCAAACATCAAATCTCTGATAATGAGCAAAGACCACTTGTCTCCAAACACGTCAAGAGAGCAGCTCAGTGGGCAGTCTGATCTTTTTTTATTCAATTCCATAAATTATTTTTAAATTTTAACTTGCATTTTAAAAGTTGTTTATATATTTGCACTTGCATTTAGCAAGCAAATTTACGGATTAAATTAAAACAAATAATAATGAAAAAAAATATTTTAGTAACGGGTGCAAGTTCTGGATTTGGTTTACTTATCGCAAACGAGTTACACAAAAACGGTTATAATGTAATTGGTACAAGTCGGAATCCTGAAAAGTATATAGGTAAGATTCCTTTTCAAATGATAGCATTAGACCTTGATTCAGAACAATCGATAAATAGTTTTTCGGAAAGAATTTTTAAGAAAATAGGGCAATTGGATATTCTTATCAATAATGCCGGATTTTTAGTGTCAGGTATTGCAGAAGAAACGCCTGTTGAGTTGGGCAGGCAGCAATTGGAAACTAACTTTTGGGGAACCATTAAAGTCACTAATGCCATATTACCCCATTTTAGAAAACAAAAATTTGGCAAAATAATTACTGTTGGTTCCATTATAGGACTTGTATCATTTCCTAATGCAGCTTACTATGCGGCTTCAAAACACGCTTTAGAAGGTTATTTCAAATCATTAAGATACGAATTGAACGAGTTTAATATTAGTGTTGCCATGATTGAACCGGCTGCTTTTAAAACAAGCATTTTAGATAATTCCACAACAACATTAAATAAAATTGAAGATTACAATACGTTAAGAAATAAGATTGAAAAATTCACAGAAAACTTGGTAGATCAGGCCGAAGATCCTGCGATGGTTGCAGAAAAAGTGCTTAAAGTAGTTCAAACAGATAAGCCAAAATTTAGAAATATTGTAGGCAAAGGGACTTCTGCCTTAATAAACCTGCAACATTTTGCTTATGGAGTTTTAGAAAAAAATGTTCTCAAACAATTAAACAAAGCCTAAAAAGAAAAAAAATGAAAGCATTCATAGTAAAAAAATACGGCAAAAAAGAAAAATTACATTTGACAGATTGGGCAGAACCAATTGTAAATGAAAATGATGTATTGGTACAAGTTCATTCTGCAGGTGTTAATTTATTAGATTCACTTATTAGAAATGGTGATTTTAAACTGTTTTTACCCTACAAGCCATCTTTCATCGATGGTCACGATGTGGCAGGTGTTGTAACCAAAATAGGTTCCAGAGTCAGTAAGTTTAAGGTTGGCGACGAAATATATTCTCGTCCGTCAGATTATAGGGTTGGTACTTTTGCTGAATACATTTCTATTAATGAAAATGATGTTGCCTTAAAACCCAAAAACCTTTCAATGGAGGAAGCAGGTTCTATACCTTTGGTTGGTTTAACTGCCTGGCAGGCTCTTGTTGAAATAGGAAAAATACAAAAAGGGCAAAAAGTTTTCATTCAGGCTGGTTCGGGTGGTGTTGGCGCATTTGCTATTCAGTTAGCAAAGCATTTAGGGGCTTTTGTTGCCACAACTACAAGCGCAAAAAATATTGAATTAGTAAAATCTCTTGGTGCCGATCTTATTATTGATTACAAAACGGAAGATTTTGAAACAAAACTGAAAGATTATGATCTTGTTTTGCACAGTAACAGAGATTCAAAAATTTTAGAAAAATCATTACGAATTTTAAAGTCTGGAGGGCAGCTTGTTTCATTAGTAGGCCCACCAACGCCTGAATTTGCCACAACAATTAGTTTGCCCTGGTATTTAAAATTAGTAACGAAACTGATTAGTCTGGGAGTAAAGAAAAAAGCAAAAAAATTAAACACCAATTTTGTATTTCTGTTTATGAGAGCAGAAGGCAGACAGTTAAGCGAAATAACAAAACTGATTGAAGCCGGGATTATAAAACCTGTTATTGATAAAGTCTTTTCATTCGAACAGACTAACGAAGCATTGTCTTATGTTGAAACAGGGAGATCCAGAGGAAAAGTCGTAATTAAGATTAAGTAATTTTTGTATGTACAGCCCGGTAAATTTCAGTTACTCTATTATAACTATTGTGAAAACTAATTCTCTAAGACCTTAAAACATTTTTGCTTATTGATCCCAAATAAAAATGCCCCATAAATATTAAATTATTGTGGGGCATTTATTTCTAATTTTTATCTTCTAACAAAGGCACAAATCTAAATTCTCCAAATTCATGTTTTTCAAATTGTGTTTCGTTCTTTCGAATTAATAAAGTCATAATCTGAACGTCTTCGCCAAGCGGAATCACCAGTCTTCCTCCTATTTTCAACTGCGCCATCAACGGCTGTGGAATAAACGGAGCACCTGCCGTAACAATAATGCTGTCAAACGGAGCATAATTCGGAAGGCCTTTATAACCATCTCCAAACGAAAGATGTTTAGGTCTGATATTTAATTTAGGAAATAAATTGGAGGTGCTTTTAAACAGCTCTTTCTGTCTTTCAACACTGTACACTTTTGCACCCAGCATAAACAAAACAGCAGTCTGATAGCCCGAGCCAGTACCAATTTCGAGAATTTTATGATCTTTTTTTACTTCCAGCAGCTGCGATTGAAAAGCAACCGTGTAGGGCTGCGAAATAGTCTGCCCTGCTCCTATAGGAAAAGCCTTATCCTGATAAGCATAATCTTCAAAACTCGAATTTAAAAAAAGGTGTCTCGGGATTTTTTTTATCGCATCTAAAACCGCTCTGTCAGTAATACCTTTTTGTTCTAAAGTGCTTACTAATTGATTGCGAAGTCCTTGATGTTTGGCAGTATCTTTCAAAATGGGTAGGTTTTATTTTTGCAAAAATAAGAAACTAAAAAGGAAATCAAATATTGATTTTTAATTATTAAATTAATAAAGTTGATGGTCGAAAGTTGGAAGCCGTTACTCATAATTTACAATTCACAATTCACAATTAGCTAAATTCATTTTCACTTTCGACAAATAAATTCTATTTTTGTTTAAAATACATTCTCATGTTAAAAGTAGGAGTTTTAGGTGCGGGTCACTTAGGTAAAATACATTTACGCTTATTACAACAATCTGACAAATACGAATTAGTTGGATTTTACGATGAAAATCAGGAAAATGCCGAAAGAATTTCAAAAGAATTTGGCTATAAAAACTTCAACACAATTGCAAAATTAATCCACGCCGTGGATGTAATCGATATTGTAACTCCAACCCTTTCGCACTACAAATGCGCCAAAGTAGCCATCAAATCAGGAAAACACATCTTCATAGAAAAACCAATTGCCAACACTGTTGATGAGGCCGAAGAAATTATCGCTTTGGCAAAAGAATACAATGTAAAAGGACAGGTTGGTCACGTAGAGCGATTTAACCCTGCGTTTATCGCTACCAAAAACATGATCGAAAATCCGATGTTCATTGAAACGCATCGTTTGGCCGAATTTAATCCTCGTGGTACGGATGTGCCTGTAGTTTTGGATTTAATGATACATGATATTGATGCGATTTTGAGTGTAGTTAATTCAAAAGTTAAAAATATCAATGCCAGTGGTGTTTCGGTAATCAGTGAAACTCCGGACATTGCCAATGCACGAATTGAATTCGAAAATGGCTGTGTCGCCAATTTAACTGCAAGCCGAATTTCGATGAAAAACATGCGTAAAACACGTTTTTTTCAAAAAGATGCCTATATTTCAGTTGATTTTCTGGAGAAAAAATGTGAAGTTGTCCGTATGAAAGATGCTCCGGAAGTTCCGGGAGATTTTGATATGATTCTTCAAAATGCCGAAGGGGTAAAAAAACAAATTTATTTTACAAATCCGGACGTAGAACAAAACAACGCCATTTTAGACGAATTAAATTCGTTTGCCGATGCTATCAATACTGATACAACTCCGGTTGTAACATTAGAACAAGCTACAGATGCATTAAGAGTCGCTTATCAGATTATTGATTGTTTCGATAAATAATAAAAAATAAAACTTATTATCTTTAAGGTTTAAAGCAGGCTTCAAAGCCGCTTTAAACCTTAACTTTTAAAATTCAAATACCAGATTAGATGAAAACTATAGCTGTAATTGGTGCAGGAACAATGGGTAACGGAATTGCACATACTTTTGCGCAAAGCGGTTTTATTGTAAAACTGATTGATGTTTCTGAGAAATCATTAGACAAAGGAATGGCGACTATAGCTGCAAACCTCGAACGTATGCTGTCTAAAGGAACAATCACTCAGGAAGATGTTGCGAGAACCATTACGAACATTATTACGTATACTGATATCAAGGACGGTGTTGTAGGAGTTGATCTGGTAGTCGAAGCAGCGACAGAAAATGTAGAATTAAAACTCAATATCTTTAAACAATTAAACGAATATTGTTCACATAATACGATTTTAGCAACCAATACTTCATCGATTTCAATTACGCAAATTGGTGCTGTTGTTGCACATCCGGAGCGTGTTATCGGAATGCATTTTATGAATCCGGTACCGGTTATGAAATTGGTCGAAATTATTCGCGGATACAATACCAGCGATGAAGTCACCAAAATAATCATGAATTTATCTGAAAAACTGGGTAAAGTTCCAGTCGAAGTAAACGATTATCCGGGATTTGTTGCCAACAGAATTTTAATGCCTATGCTAAATGAAGCTATCGAAACGTTATATAACAAAGTAGCCGGCGTTTATGAGATTGATACGGTAATGAAATTAGGAATGGGACATCCAATGGGACCACTTCAATTAGCCGATTTCATTGGTCTTGACGTTTGTCTTGCCATTTTAAATGTAATGTACGACGGCTTCAAAAACCCAAAATATGCTCCTTGCCCGTTATTAGTGAATATGGTTAGAGCCGGGAAACTGGGAGTAAAATCCGGAGAAGGTTTTTATGATTACAGCGAAAGTAAAAAGGCTGAGAAGATTTCCAAGCAGTTTATGTAAGTAATGAAAAATCTATTTTTATTTATCGTTCATTTTACAACAATGGTTTGTTTTTCTCAAAACGTAAAATAGATTCAATTAAAAAATTTACAACAAATGAAATTGATAGCATTTGTAAAAAAAATGGTAGAGATATCATTTCAGAAGGGAGAATAAGCACATCAATTGAAAGTAAAATCAAAAGGAATCAAACAAAGATTCTAAATGGAAGCGGAGGATTCTCATATAAACTTTATGTAAATCATTTTAATGAAGAAAACTATGATAAATTATCAAAGATTGAAAAAAGGAAATATGATTTTGATAAATATAGCGATTTAATAAAAGGAGATTATCACCAGGCTATTCATTATGAAAATTCATATTCAGAAAATATTTACGGTGAGTTTTACTATTTTAAAACCTCGCTTTTTTATGTAAAAATTAAAGTAATCAGAACTGAAAATAATAAAGAAGATATTTCAGAAACTTAACCTTAGCCTTTCTGAATTAAATGATGCAAAAGTTTTAAAAAACATATTTTTAATGGACATTAAAAGTTTTGTAAATGAAAAAAATAATGAACTAATTAAGATTTATAATCGAAAATGAATTCAATAAAGCAAAATCTGCTAGAAATAAAGTCAACCCTTCCTGAGCACGTGACTCTGGTTGCGGTTTCAAAAACAAAACCTGTTTCAGATTTGATGCAGGCTTACGAATCCGGCCAGCGTATTTTTGGAGAAAATAAAATTCAGGAAATGGCCGATAAATACGAGCAAATGCCAAAAGACATTCAATGGCATATGATTGGTCATGTTCAGTCGAATAAAGTCAAATTTATGGCGCCATTTGTAAGTCTGATTCATGGTGTTGACAGCTTAAAATTATTGCAGGAAATCAACAAACAAGCTTTAAAAAACAATCGAATAATTGATTGCCTGCTTCAAATATATATTGCCGAAGAAGAAACAAAATTTGGTCTTGACAAAAAAGAACTGACCGCCTTATTGTCTTCTTCTGAATTTAAAGAGATGAAAAACATTCGTATCTTAGGATTGATGGGAATGGCAACTTTTACAGAAAATCAAAACCAAATCAAAAAAGAATTCCTTCATTTAAAATCGATTTTTGATTCGCTTCAAAACAAAGATGCACAATGCCGGGACACACAGCAATGTATTTCAACAGCAACACATTTTTCAACGATTTCAATGGGAATGTCAGGCGATTACCAACTTGCTATAGAATGTGGAAGCACAATGGTTAGAATTGGCAGTAGCATTTTTGGAGGAAGATAGAAGAGTTTTTGGTTGATGGTTTTTGGTTTTTGGTTGATTTACCTATAACTTAAAAAACTGTAAACTAACAATCATGAACAACAAACAACAAACTATAAACAATAAACTGACAACCAAAAACTTAATTTGTACGCAATACTAGACATAGAAACCACCGGAGGCCAATTCAATGAAGAGGGAATTACCGAAATCGCCATCTATAAATTTGATGGCCATGAAGTCGTTGATCAATTCATCAGCCTTGTTAATCCCGAAATTCCGATTCAGCCTTTTGTGGCTAAATTAACCGGAATCAATAATGCTATGCTGAGTTCTGCTCCTAAATTTTTTGAAGTCGCGAAACGAATCATCGAAATTACTTCTGATTGTATTATTGTAGCACACAACGCCTCTTTTGACTATAGAATCCTGCGTACCGAATTCAGACGTTTAGGTTATAATTTCGAATCAAAAACACTTTGTACCGTTGAACTTGCTAAAAAATTAATTCCGGAACAGCCTTCTTACAGTTTAGGAAAATTAGTCCGTTCTCTCGGAATTCCAATAGCCGACAGACATCGTGCAAGCGGAGATGCTATTGCCACGACCAAATTATTCAAAATATTACTGGAAAAAGATCTGGAAAAAACTATCCTCAAAGATTTTGTAAAATTTGAAATTGAAAAAGGAATTTCACCAAAACTTCAGGATTTGGTAAACCAGATGCCTTCAAAAACAGGCGTTTATTACATTCATAACGAAGGTGGACATTTAATTTATATCGGTAAGAGTCTCAATATCCGAAAAAGAGTCAATCAGCATTTTACAGGAATTACCACAAAGAGCAAAAGAATACAGGCCGAAGTTTTTACTATCACCTATGAGGAAACAGGAAGCGAATTAATTGCTTTACTGAAAGAAAGTGAAGAAGTAAAAATAAACCGCCCAAGACACAACCGCTCACAAAAAAAGAGTTTTTTTCCATTCGCCATTTATGTGGAAAAAGATTCAAACGGCTATCTGAATATAAACCTCGGAAAAGCCGACGGACGCAAAAAAGAAATCACATCATTTGCTTCTTTGCAGGAAGGTAAAAATGCACTTTTCAAGTTCACCGCGAAATATCATTTGTGCCAAAAACTGACCGGTTTATATCAGACCAAGAAAGAATGTTTTCAATACAAAATCAAAGAATGTGATGGTGCCTGTATTGGCGAAATCACTCCTGAAATTTACAATTTAAGGGTTCAGCAGTTTATTTCTGAAAATAGTTTTGAAAACAAAAGCATGATTTTACTGGACAGAGGCCGAAATGTAAACGAAAGAAGTGCTGTTTTAATCGAAAACGGAATCTATAAAGGCTACGCTTATTACGATTTGAATTATCAGATTACCAATATCGAAATCCTGAACAAAATTCTGATTCCTATGCAGCACAATCGCGACGTAAAAAACATTATTCAGCAATACATCCGAAAAAGCAAATCGTTGAAAATACTTCATTTTTAGTAAAACAAAACTTTCATTATCTTTAAGGATATGAAAAACAAAAAATCACAATACGAAATCTTCAGGGAAAAAGTCAAAATCATTCTGTATGGTACTAATACCATTTTAGGAAGAATGTTCGATTTAGTTCTTTTAGGTTTGATTTTATTGAGCGTTCTGCTAATAATGCTCGACACAGTTCAGGGCATCAGTTCCAAATATCATTACCAATTATGGATCTGCGAATGGATAATCACCATCTTTTTCACAATTGAATATGCTCTAAGAATCATTTCCATTCAAAAACCCATCAAATACATTTTCAGTTTCTACGGAATCATCGATTTACTCGCTGTTTTACCTATGTATTTATCGATATTTTTCCCCGGTGCAAGCATTTTATCAATCGTAAGAGCTTTACGCTTCCTTCGATTATTCAAAATTCTCCAGCTCCCTCAAATTTCACATCAGTCATTTCAGTTGAAAGAAGCGATTGACGCCAGCAAGGAAAAGATTCTGGTTTTTATCTATTTTGTCCTTATCAGCACAGTAATAATTGGTACCATAATGTATCTTGTCGAAGGAAAAGATTCCGGGTTTACGAGTATTCCAATGGGGATCTACTGGACAATTGTAACACTGACAACCGTTGGTTACGGAGATATTTCTCCTCAAACTCCATTAGGACAGTTTATAGCGGCGCTGGTCATGATTTTAGGTTACGGAATCATAGCAGTTCCAACCGGAATCGTAACAGCCGAATTTGCTAAAAAAAGTCTCAGAAACAATACCGTCTCTACAAAAACCTCTTGTCAGATCTGCGGTTCACAGCTTCATTTTGACAATGCTAAATTCTGTCACGAGTGCGGAACCGAATTACATCATTAATTTATGAAGCTATTCCGGCTGTACATTGCAACTCCTCCTTATCTTTGTTGTTTTTTAAGTCATAAAAGCAGCTTCTAAAGTCGCTTCTTTTAGGCCACAAAAACTAACAAATATAAGTCCGGGGTTTCCATTTCCATCCGGGCTAAAAAACATATGAAATACCTAATTACCATTGTCGGACCAACAGCCATAGGCAAAACAGCCTTAAGCATAGCATTGGCAAAACATTTTAATTGCGAAATAATATCCTGTGACAGCCGTCAGTTTTTTAAAGAAATGAGCATCGGTACAGCCGTTCCAAATCAGGATGAATTACAATCAGCAACACATCATTTCATTCAGAATAAATCTATTTTCGAAAACTATACTGTTGGCGATTACGAAAAAGAAGCTTTAGCAAAAATCGAAGAATTGTTTCAAAATAATGATTTCGCGATTCTGATTGGCGGCTCCGGATTGTATGTTGATGCCATATTGAAAGGTTTTGACGAATTCCCTGAAATCAACCCCGAAGTACGCTCAGAAGTCAATTCAAACTACGAAAAACTCGGAATTGAATATTTACAGCAGCAATTGCAACATCTCGACCCGGATTACTTTCAAAAAATTACTTTAGAAAATCCGCAGACCCTTCAAAATCCGCAGCGAATGATGCGCTTTACAGAAGTCTGCATCGGAACAGGAAAACCCTATTCATCGTTTTTGAATCAAAAGAAAAACAACAGAAACTTCACTCCCATCTTAATTGGTTTAGAAGCCGCTAGAGAAGTAATTTATAGTCGAATCAACCAACGTGTCGACATTATGATAAACGAAGGTTTACTTGAAGAAGCCAGAGCATTATATCCTAATAAAGCGTTAAATGCGCTTCAAACCGTCGGTTATAGAGAATTATTCAGTTATTTTGACGGAGAATTTACTTTGCCTTTCGCTATAGAGGAAATCAAAAAAAATACCCGAAGATTTTCCAAAAGACAATTAACGTGGTTCAAACGAAATGAAAACACCAGATGGTTTGATTACGCTGCAGAGAGAAAAAAAATTATAGATTATATTGACGAAATTGTAAAATAAAATCTTTTTTCATTACTCTTTATTCTATTTTCGAAAAATCTAAAATCTAAGAAGTCCAACAATCTAAGAGTCTAAATTAATGCCAATATCACCAAACTTCACATCCATTCTAAGCAAAGACTGGGAAATCAATTTCACACAATGTACACCCAGCGGGTTTCTAAAATATACAGATCTCTGCAATATTTTACAACTCACTGCAGCAGCACATTCTGAAATTGGAGGCATCAGTTTTTATGACATGCAGGAATTTCACCAGGCATGGGTTTTAAGCCGAATGCGCGTTGAGATTACAGATTTGCCTAAATCAGGAGATACTGTAACCGTAACCACCTGGATCAACAGCCTTGAAAATTCACGATCTGTACGTGCACTGGAAATGTATGTAAATGGAAAAAAGATTGTAGGCTGCGAAACGTATTGGGCGGTTTTTAACACACAACTACGTCGTCCGGAAGCTTTGGCATTACCCTATGAACATTTTGAGTTATTTCCCGATAAAAGAGCCACAATAGAAGGCTTTTCAAAAATCAATATCAATTATGAAAAAGAAGCTGTATTCGAAAAAACAGTTTACTTATCAGATCTGGATATTGTAAACCACGTTAATAACGTAAAATATCTGGAATGGTGTCTGGATCATGTTGAACCAAAACGAATTCTGAAACAACAAGTACAAAGTTTCGAAATGAATTTCATGAAAGAACTTTCGTTAAAAGACACCGTAATAATTCATGAAAGTGATACCGAAGATAATTCCGCTACTACTTTTAGCATCACCAAAGGAGAAAAAACCTGTTATGCCTTACAGCTAAACTGGAAAAAATAAGCCTTTTTAACATCCACAAAAAAACAAAAAGCTGGTTTCAATTAAGAAACCAGCTTTTTTTATATTATTAAATGTAATTTACATCTCACATTTTACAAAAATCATTTTACCCATTTAGATAAAAACACTCAGAACAAAGTAAACCAATCCTGCCAATAAAGCTGAAATAGGAATCGTTAATACCCATGCCCAGATCAGACTTACGGTTACTCCCCATCTAACAGCAGATACACGTTTCGTTAATCCAACCCCGATGATTGATCCTGTAATGGTATGCGTTGTACTTACCGGAATTTTTAAATGTTCTGTAAAGTAAAGCGTCAAAGCACCTGCGGTTTCAGCAGCAACACCTTCAAACGAACTTACTTTTGTAATTTTAGATCCCATCGTTTTTACAATTTTCCAGCCACCGCTCAAAGTTCCTGCAGCAATTGCAGAATAACACGCCAGCGGAATCCAGCCTGGCATTACTCCTTTTATTCCCTTGTCATCATTAGGCAAAACAACATCTAACCATGAATCCATGTGAACTCCCGGATTTGTGTTAATATAAACTGCAACAGCAGCTGCAATAATACCCATAACTTTTTGAGAATCGTTTCCTCCGTGACCTAAACTGAATGCCGCTGAAGAAAGTAATTGCATTTTTTTCAAAGCTGCATCAGCCTGATGCAAATTTAAACTGCTAAATATTAAACAAAAAGCACTTACCGTTAAGATAATAAAAGCAACTAAAAACCATTTAATATTATGCGGATCAAAAGCTACGCTCCAAAAATGTGAATCGAAACGAGGTTTTTCAATTTCTGAATAAGGAACCATCAGATTACTGACAAGCCAAACTGTTGCAATCATTAAAGCTATAGTAAATATTTTAGGACCAATATTTTTACGGGAAGCATTTAACAACCAAATTGATATTAAATAAGAGGCTAACGCTCCTAATAAAGGTGCTAATACAATAAAAGCAATAATAATGATAACACCCGAAGGCATTCCGCCATCCTTTCCTGCCTTATACCAGCTTACGATTTCGTACCAGTAATGTGTTGTTCCGTCTTCTCCGGGATAACCTGAAAAACCGTGAACTGCAATTGCATGCGCTATAGCTGCTCCTGCAAAACCTCCAATCAAAGTATGAGAAGAACTGGAAGGAATTCCTAACCACCAGGTCAATAAGTTCCAACAGATTGCCGCAATAACTCCTGCTAAAATAACTACCAGGTTAATTTCCATTGTGTGCGCTGTTTTGGCAACAGTATCTGCAACTCCAAATCCGAAAACCCAGTACGCCAGAAAGTTAAAAAATGCTGCCCAAAGAACGGCCTGAAAAGGCGTCAAAACCTTTGTTGCAACAACAGTCGCTATAGCATTTGCCGCATCATGAAAACCGTTGATGTAATCAAAAATTAAAGCTAATACTATAATAATTATAAGTAGCGTCATAAATTATAACTTCAGAATGAAAAATTGAATTAAGAATGTTTTACAGAAATAGATTCCAGTATGTTGGCAACACTCTTACATTTGTCTGTTGCTGATTCTAAAACAGATAACACTTCTTTATATTTAATGATATTTTTAGCGTCTGTTTCGTTTTCAAAAATTTCAAAAACTGCTTTGTTATATACATTATCAGACTTGTTTTCCAGTTTATTGATTCTGGCACAAGCATCTTTAATGACTTTAAAATTCTTTAAATTTCTCAACTCTTTTACCGCACTGTCAATATTCTGACAAGCTTCAAGGTTAATTTCTGTCATTTTTCTGATCGATTTTGTAATCTTATCAACCTGATACAATTTCATTCGGCTTGATGCACCGTGCAGGTAATCCGCAACGTTATCAATTGAAGTAATTAAGGTATGAATATCTTCTCTGTCAAACGGAGTGATGAAGTTTCTGCTCAGTTCCAAGTTTGTTTGACGTGTAATGTCTTCTCCTTTTTGCTCTAATTCATCAATTTTTTGAAAAAGAACTTCTCTTTCTTTCAATGGAAGATTTACAGCTTCGTGTAAGTTAGAAGCTAATTCAATTAAATTGCTTGAAGCTTCTTCAAAAAGTGGAAAGAATTTTTTGTCTTTCGGCACTAAAAATTGGAAAATACTGTTTATTGACATTTTTATATTTTTGATAGTGCAAAATTACTTCAATATTGTTTTACAATGTTAAGCCATTGTTAACAAATCGTTTTCAATTTGAAAACTACTCAGGAACAAAATGGTCTTCTCAATATCATAATGTAAGATTCGGTCTTCCTTAACCAGAGGCACAATTTCTCTGTAACTGTTTAAGAACATTTCTATAAAATCGCTTGATTTTAATGGTTCTCTGTATGCTATAGCCTGCGAAGCATTTAATAATTCAATTGCCAGGATACGCTCTAAGTTGTCCATAACTTTTAACGCCTTTGTTGCTCCGTTTGCTCCCATACTTACATGATCTTCCTGCCCGTTGCTCGAAACAATACTATCAACACTTGAAGGTGTTGCCAGCTGTTTGTTCTGACTGGCAATACTTGCCGCTGTATATTGCGGAATCATAAATCCTGAATTCAGTCCCGGGTTATCCACCAGAAATGCCGGAAGATTGCGTAAACCCGAAATTAACTGATACGTTCTTCTTTCAGAAATGCTTCCCAATTCTGCTAAAGCAATTGCCATAAAATCCAATGCCAATGCCAAAGGCTGTCCGTGAAAATTTCCACCTGAAATAATCTGATCTGACTCAATAAAGATATTAGGATTATCGGTAACTGAATTAATTTCGGTCTTGAATACTTTTCGAACATAATCAATCGCATCTTTTGACGCTCCGTGAACCTGAGGCATACAACGGAAAGAATACGGATCCTGAACATGCTTTTTTTGCTGTACAATAATTTCGCTTCCTTCTAAAAATTCATTAATTCGCTGTGCCGTTACAATCTGCCCTTTATGAGGACGTATAAAATGTATCAGTTCATTAAAAGGTTCTATCCTTCCATCAAAAGCTTCCAGAGAAATCGTTCCAATCAAATCTGCTAAATACGAATATTTATAGGCTTTAATCAAAATATGAACTCCGTAAGCCCCCATAAACTGTGTTCCATTCAATAAAGCCAACCCTTCTTTTGACTGCAAAACAATCGGTTCCCAGTTGAAATGTTTTAAAACTTCGGCAGAAACTTTTCTTTCGCCTTTAAAATAGACTTCTCCTTCTCCTATCAAAGGTAAAGATAAATGAGCCAAAGGCGCTAAATCCCCTGATGCACCAAGTGACCCCTGCGTATATATTACAGGAAGAATGTCATTATTATAAAAATCGACCAGACGGTTTACGGTCTGTAACTGAATTCCCGAATGCCCGTAGCTCAGGGACTGAATTTTAAGAAGCAGCATCAATTTTACAATTTCAGCCGGCACTTCTTCTCCGGTTCCGCAAGCATGTGATTTTACAAGGTTTTCCTGAAGTTTTGACAAGTTTTCATTCGAAATTTTTACACTGTAAAGTGATCCAAATCCTGTATTGATGCCGTAAATAGGTTCAGAATGTGAAGCCATTTTTTTATCCAGGTAATCACGGCATTTCTGCACATTTACTTTAGCTTCTTCAGATAATTCTAATGCCTTATCGTGACTTAAAATTTCCTGCAATGTCTCTAAAGTTATGGTTTCAGTACTAATATAATGGATTTCCCTCATGATGGTTTCAAATTAAAACGTCAAAATTCAACAAATCAACATTAAAAAGCAACAATTTATCACAATAATTAAAATTTCTAATCAAGTGATTTTTAAAATTATTTATTTCACAATCCTAACTTAGAAATACAAATACCGCTTTTAGTACAAATCCAGTTAAAAACAAATTCTTTGATCAGATGAATTTTAATCTTAAATATATCAAAAACCCAACTTAAAGCTTGTAATTTTAACAAATACTCAATATTGATTTTTTATCATTTGTTTTATTAAAATATTCGCAAAAAAACAATTTAGCTTTTTAACTTTTATAAAAAACTGTACTTTTGAAAAATCAAAAATGAAAAGTAGCAGCACAAAATATCAATCTACAATGACAACTCAATCAGAAGTTGCAATTGCTGTTACCACAATTTCTACTACAACAACTACAACCCCTTAGGGGTATACATTTTTACATATAATCCTGTTTATCTATACTTTTTTCCTGAAAGAAGAAAGACTTTGGATACATAAAAATATTTGCATAAAAGAAAAAAACATCAAAATGAAAGTATTAAAATTTGGCGGAACTTCGGTTGCCAATGCACAAAATATAAAACTCGTTCTCGAAATTGTTAAACAAAAAGCCGAAAAGGACAAACTCGTTGTTGTTGTTTCGGCATTAAGCAAAGTAACCGATTTGCTACATCTGGCAGCAGCAAAAGCAGCTGAAAATGATGAAACCTTCAGGGATATCGTTGCTGAAATCGAGAAAAAACACTTAGATACTTTAAAAGAACTGATTCCGGTAAGCGAACAAAGCAGTTTGCTGAGCCACGTAAAAAGAATCATCAATCATTTAGAAACTTTACTGGATGGCTGTTTCCTTTTGGGCGAATTATCCCCAAGAACTGCAGACACTATTTTGAGTTTTGGCGAATTACTTTCTTCATATATTATTGCTCAGGCCTATCAGCAAATTAGCAAAGATGCAGTTTATAAAGACAGCCGTGAATTAATCAAAACGAATAATGACTTTAGCAAAGCGGTTGTAAATTTTGAAGTTTCAAATGTTTTGATTCAGGAATATTTTGCAGAGAATCAATCCCGAATTACTATTTTGCCTGGCTTTATTGCTCAGACTCTTGATGGCATCACATCAACTTTAGGACGTGGAGGTTCTGATTATACTGCTGCTATCATTGCCGGAGCAATCAATGCTGAACAGCTTGAAATCTGGACCGATGTAAACGGAATGTTTACAGCAAACCCAAAAATTGTAAAACAGGCACAGCCAATTGCAAATATTTCGTATCAGGAAGCGATGGAATTGTCTCATTTTGGTGCCAAAGTATTATATCCGCCAACGATTCAGCCGGTTTTAAGAAAAAACATTCCAATTTTAATCAAAAATACATTTGAACCGGAAGCAGAAGGTACTCTGATTTCTAATCAGATTTCAGAACAAACTACTCCTGTAAAAGGAATCAGCCATATTGACCATATTTCGCTACTGACGCTTGAAGGCCCGGGAATGATTGGGGTTTCAGGTTCATCAAAACGTTTGTTTGAAGTATTGTCACACGAAAAAATCAACGTTATATTTATTACTCAGGCCTCTTCTGAGCATTCAATTTGTATCGGAATCCTGAATTCGGATGCTGAAAATGCCGAAGAAGCGATCAACAAAGCTTTTGACGTTGAGATTTTACAAAACAAAATCGACCCTTGCATTGTCGAAAAAGACCTTTGCATTATTGCTTTGGTAGGTGAAAACATGAAAAATCATCAGGGTCTGAGCGGAAGAATGTTCAGTACTTTAGGAAAAAATAACGTAAACATCCGTGCGATTGCTCAGGGAGCTTCTGAAAGAAATATTTCAGCAGTAATCAACGAAAGAGATGTTAAGAAAGCACTGAACACCTTACACGAAAACTTCTTTGAAGAAAACACCAAACAGCTGAATTTATTCGTAATGGGTGTTGGAAATGTGGGTGAGAAATTCATCGAGCAGATTCACTCTCAAAAGAAATTCTTAAAAGAGGTTCTAAAAATCAATGTTCGTGTAATTGCTTTGTCGAACTCCAGAAAAATGATTTTTGATGAGGACGGAATTTCTCTAAAAGACTGGCAGTCGACTTTGGATAAAGGAGAAGCTGCTATTCCGACAGAATTCATCGCACGTGCCAAAGAACTGAATTTAAGAAACAGCATTTTCGTAGATATTACAGCAAATGCAAGCGTTTCTGAAATGTATGAGAAATTCTTAAAAGAAAGCATTGCCGTTGTAACCTGTAACAAAATTGCCTGTTCATCTGCTTACGACAATTATAAAAAACTGAAAAGTTTATCTCGCCAGTATAACGCTCCGTTTTTATTTGAAACGAATGTTGGTGCGGGATTACCGATTATCGATACTGTAAAAAACTTGATCGCTTCAGGTGATAAAGTGCATAAAATCCAAGCGGTTTTATCTGGAAGTTTAAACTTTATTTTCAACAATTTTGATGAGAATAATTCTTTCCATGATGTGGTGAAAGAAGCCGGAGTTCAGGGATTCACAGAACCGGATCCTAAAATCGACTTAAGCGGAATCGACGTAGCGCGTAAAATCCTGATTTTAATTCGTGAAAGCGGTTACGAAATGGATATTGACGCTATTGCAAATGAATCGTTTTTACCAGCTGAATGCTTAGCAACAACAAACAACGAAGATTTCTTTGCATCGTTAATCAAACACGCTTCTCATTTTGAAAACATTTACAAAGAAGCTTTAGCAAAAGATTCAAGACTAAAATACGTAGCGCAATTCGAAAACGGAAAAGCAAGTGTTGGTCTTCAGTTCATTCCAAAAGATCATCCTTTCTATAATTTGGAAGGAAAAGACAATATCGTGCTTTTCTACACCGATCGTTACGTAGACCAGCCTTTATTGATCAAAGGAGCAGGTGCCGGTGCTGCCGTAACCGCTTCAGGAATTTTTGCGGATGTAATTAGAATTGGAAACATATAATTAGTTGATCGTTTTTAGTTGATGGTTGATAGACAAACCATCAACTAAAAACCAACAACCAACAACATAATTTATGACTCAGATTAAACTATTTTGCCCGGCTACTATCGCAAATCTATCGTGCGGATTTGACGTTCTTGGACTTTGCTTAGACAATGCGGGCGATGAAATGATCGTTCGAAAATCAGATCAGAAAGGCGTTCGGATTACTAAAATTGTGGGTGCCGATTTGCCTCTTGAAACCGAGAAAAACGTTTCGGGTGTGGCGGCTTTGGCGATGTTAGCTACTTTGGACGAATTGGATTTTGGATTTGAAATCGAAATTTATAAAAACATCAAAGCCGGAAGCGGAATCGGAAGCAGTGCTGCAAGTTCTGCGGGAGCGGTTTTCGGAATTAATGAATTATTAGGAAGACCATATTCCCGTAAAGATTTGGTTCAGTTTGCGATGCAGGGCGAGAAATTAGCCAGCGGAAACGCACATGCTGATAACGTTGCTCCTGCCCTTCTTGGTGGATTTACTTTGGTAAGAAGTTATGCTCCGCTTGATATTATCAGAATTGACAGCCCGGAAGAATTATACGCAACAGTGGTTCATCCGCAAATCGAATTAAAAACATCGGATGCCCGTTCGGTTTTAAAACAAAACGTTTCCCTAAAAAGTGCGATCATGCAATGGGGAAATGTGGGCGGATTGGTTGCAGGTCTTTACACCAAAGATTACGAATTGATTGGAAGATCGCTTCATGACGAAATCGTAGAACCTCTAAGAAGTGTTTTAATCCCGGGATTTGACCAGATCAAACAAACCGCTTACGAAAACGGTGCTTTAGGTTCGGGAATTTCAGGTTCCGGTCCGTCGATTTTTGCTTTAAGCAGAGGAAAAGAAACTGCCGACCAAATAGCAAAAGCCATGAGCGAGGTTTACGAAAAAATGAATTTACCTTATGAGATTCATGTTTCGAAAATTAACCCGGACGGAGTACGCGTTTTGTAAAATATGAGATGTGAATTGTGAAATGTATTAAGTACGAAGAATTACGTATTAAGATTTATACGAGGCGTTTGTCAGGCTGAGCGAAGTTGAAGCCTACGCGAAGTACAGACACAAAACATAACCGTTCAGTTTGTCATTTCGACGAAGGAGACCCGAGCGATAGCGAATAGGCGAAGCAAATCTCCGCTAGAAGCTCGACAAAGTACAGACGCAAAGCATAACCATACAGTTTGTCATTTCGAGGAACGAGAAATCTCCCCAAGAAGCCCGACAAAGATTGGACTTTCGTTGCGGAGTTACTTGCGAAGATTTCTCCTCCGTCGAAATGACAAAAAAGCGATTAAAATAGTAAAACATAATTTATTGGAATTTAGAATTTTAGTATTGGAATTTACTTTCTAAAAATCTAAAAATCTAAAGTCTAAAAATCTAAAATAAAAATGAAATACTACAGTTTAAACCATAATGCCCCAAAAGTTTCTTTTCAGGAAGCGGTGATACAAGGATTAGCGAGTGACAAAGGATTATATTTCCCGGAAAATATTACTGCTTTAGATCCGTCTTTTTTTGATAAAATCGAAAGTTTAAGCCACGAAGAAATTGCTTTTGAAGCGATTAAACAATTCGTTGGCGATGAAATACCAGAAGCAAAACTTAAAGAAATCATTGCTGATACTTTAGTTTTTGATTTTCCGGTGGTGAAAGTCGAAAACGGAATCTATTCGTTAGAATTATTTCACGGTCCGACAATGGCTTTTAAAGACGTTGGAGCGCGTTTTATGTCACGTTGTTTGGGATATTTCAACAAAGACAAAAAAGACGCTAAAAACACCGTTTTAGTGGCAACTTCCGGAGATACGGGAGGCGCAGTGGCAAGCGGATTTTTAGGCGTTGACGGCGTTGATGTTGTCATTTTATATCCGTCAGGAAAAGTGAGCGACATTCAGGAAAAACAATTGACTACTTTAGGGCAAAACATTAAAGCACTTGAAGTTGACGGTGTTTTTGATGATTGCCAGGATATGGTAAAAAAAGCGTTTTTAGATGAAACTTTAGCGCATAAAAACCTGACTTCGGCAAACTCAATTAATATTGCGCGCTGGCTGCCGCAGATGTTTTATTTCTTCTTTGCTTACAAAGCGTTGAAAAGCCAAAACAAACCGTTGGTTTTCTCTTGCCCAAGCGGAAACTTCGGAAATATCTGTGCCGGAATTATGGCAAAGAAATTAGGTTTGCCAATTGAACACTTTGTAGCGTCTACAAACGTAAACGACACCGTACCAAGATTCTTAGAAAACGGAAAATACGACCCGAAACCTTCTAAAGCAACCATCTCTAACGCAATGGATGTTGGAAACCCAAGTAACTTCATCAGGATTCAGGAATTATACAATAATGACCTGAAAGCTTTCGAAAAAGATTTTTCTTCTTATAGCTATACAGATAAACAAACCCTTGATGCTATGAAGAAAATTTATAACACAGACGGTTACATTGCAGAACCGCACGGCGCGGTTGGTTATTTAGGTCTGAAAAAAGAGCTTGAAAAACACCCCAATGCCATTGGAATTTTCTTAGAAACCGCTCACCCAATTAAGTTTCTAGATGTTGTTGAACCGGCGCTAGGAATTACACTTCCTATTCCTGCTCAGATTGAGAGTGTAATTAATGAGGAAAAAGTTAGTGTGAAGATTGGGACTTATGAGGAGTTGAAGGAGTTCTTGGGGTAACAAATTTATTTATATCATATACAAAACGACTGAGATTTATTTCAGTCGTTTTTTTATTAATAGTGCTATCCGAGGCATCTTTAGGTTTTTCTTCTACCAAAAAATAATTATTCTATGTCAAGTTTAAAAATTATTGCAAGAAAAATAAAATAATTCTTCGCTTATCTATTCGATTTTAAATGTACACTTGATAGTTTGTTTCGTCTATAAATGAGCTAACAAACATACTACGGCGAAAGTGCAAAAAAGAAAAATTAACTGAACTTATTTTAATTTTAAATATATCGCTCAATACTAAATGCTAACTTTAGTATGTAGCATATTTTGCATACTATAATTAGCTTTGAACATTGAAAACAATCTCAATGGATAATAGAGAAATACTTGCAAAATTTGGACGGCGTGTTAGAGAAATCAGAAAAGAAAGAAATCTTTCTCAAGAAGAACTTTCTTTTAAAGCTGATTTACATAGAACCTATATCGGAATGATAGAAAGAGCTGAAAAAAATATTACTCTTATTAACATTGATAAAATTGCAAAAGCACTTAATGTTGATTTAAAAGAGTTATTTGATGAGTAAAAAGAAAATTCCAAGTTTACCGAAACTTTTAAAAAGTAAAATATACAAAACTGGACAGACAAGAGGTGCCGATGATGATGTAATTTTTCAAAATAGAGTAAATCGAAATAGTACCGTTTTAATTCCTTATGATTTTTTCGACTTGACAAGTCAAGCACCTGATAATGAAGGGAAATTTGAAAATGGTTTTATCGTACTAATAAATCCTGTAGATTATTTTTGGAAAGAGAACTTTGAAATTGAAATGATGTCTAAAGGTTTAGAGCTTGGTAAAAATGCAATACTTTTTTACGAAACGAGACAACAATGGAATGAATATAACCCAATTAATAAAAAACTAAAACCTGCAACAAACAGAACTGAACCTCTTGGTGGCGTTTTTGTTGCTAGAGTTCCATCAACTACATCATCTGGTGATGAAAAGATAAGTTATGGATTTAACATTAGTAAACTAAAAGGTGCTGGAATTAGAGTTTATGAGTACGCCAGTAAAGAAGTAATGAAAGATTGTCAAGACCAACTTGAATATCTTTTTTGGCTATGTTTCGACTCGGAAAAGGTTGCGTTAGAAGCTGGAATGTCAATCGAACAAATTAAAGAGCGAAAATCATATATTGAAGAGGTTTGTAAAGAAAGAAAACTTTCTGAACACAAACTTCTTAAAGAAAACCGAATGATTGATAACAATGAAAACACTGTTTGTCCATTGTGTTTAGAAAAATTAAAAGGAATTGGTTTTTTAAGTAGATTAGTCCAAGCAGAAGGAAGAATTGTACCAGACTTAACAGTGACCGAAATTAATTTATTCCATATCAAAGAATTAAGAACTGGAGCTTTTAATCATAAACCTTATAACCTTGGTTGGGGTCATCATCATTGCAATGTTGTTTGCAAAGATTCTGGAATAATTGATACTCTTAAATGGATGAAAATAATAGTTGACAAGAACCTAAATGAAGGAATTGAATTTTAACCAAACAAGCTAACCTGTTCCTTATTGGCAATATATTTGGTAGACTTCATTATTGAGTTTTTTTGATCATTTACCGTTGCAGGTAAACTCTTGTAATTTTCAATTCTGTTAATGATTGTTTCATACCATTCTTTTTCTAACTCAATACTTATTGAGTAACGGTTTAAGTTCAAAGAAGCAATTGATGTACTCCCAGAACCAGCAAAACAATCTAAAATAATATCATCTTCAAATGTAGTTGCAT
Organism: Flavobacterium chungangense LMG 26729; assembly: GCF_000735715.2. Lineage (NCBI taxonomy): Bacteria > Pseudomonadati > Bacteroidota > Flavobacteriia > Flavobacteriales > Flavobacteriaceae > Flavobacterium > Flavobacterium chungangense. Next base: position 99,973 of record NZ_JASY01000005.1, on the reverse strand, counting down.
TTATACAATGTTCTAACATTTCTAAAGGCTTTTCTGCTGGATGTTTACCTTTATATGGTCGAACAGAATTAAAATCCCAAACATCCATAAATTGAATATCTGCTGAAACTTCAAATTTTCTAATCACATCCTCATAATCCGGCATAACCGAAACTTTTCCAGTTTCCAAAATTGCCACACATATTTTATCATATTGTTCTCGACTTGGGATATTCCTTCCTGTTTCCCAGTTTGAAACCGCTCCACCATGATTCACTTTTCCATAAGCTCCAACAATTTCTGTCAATTGATGACCAGATAAGCCTGCAATAGTTCTTTTCTCTTTTAAAAAATTTCCAAACCATGAGCGTTTTAAATTTCCTTCCATTGCAGGCTCAACAAATAAAATTCTCTCCGAATGCGGATACCATTGTCTTAATGCTTCTTTTTTCATCTTTCCTTTCCATCCGTCAAATCCTGGATCATTTGGTTTGGTCCAAACTATATGTGAAAGAATATTAAAATATTCAGACATAGCTATTTCAAGTTTTGCAGACATTGCAGAAGAACAATACATGAAAATGGAACCGTTAGGCTTTAAAATTCTTTTCCATTGAATAAAATAACCTTTCATCCAACTTATAAACTCTTCGTCAGTTCCAAACGCTTTATCATTTGCAATATTATCTTTTTTTGTACTGTGGTAAGGTGGATCAGTAAGAATTAAAGAAATTGACGAATCAGGAATTAATTTCAATTTTTCTAAAGAATCTCCCATAATAGCGATGGATTTTCCTGTAGAAAAACAAACTTCATTTCTAAAACTATTTTCAATCAATGAAAACTGTGTATGACGTAATTCTTTATGCGACATTAATAGCTAATTATAGTATGCAAACTTAATAACAAAAAATCTAATTTACAAAAAATAATTGAAGACGTTATTAACAAAAATAAACGTAAGTACACTAACAACCGTTACTAAGAGATTTGAGAATGAGGCTTAATTTAAAAATGTTTTTGTATTTAAGAAGTGCTGTTATCCCCTTGCAACGTGCACGAGCAAGACGCTCCGCTAGCAATAGAACAAAAAAAAGAGACCTTAACAGATCTCTTTTTTTATTTTAATATTCAAAAAATTATTTCCCGTTCAATAACTTCTCCAAATACTCAACTTTATCTTTTTCAGCTTGAACCAAACGTTCGTAAAGTTCAACAACTTTATCTAAAGGATTAAAAGTACATTCATTATTATATGTTCCTTGTCCAAAACTACTATTTGAAACAGTATCATTAAAAGTATTAAAATAATTAAAAACCGCTTCTTCCGAAAAGTTTTTAATTGCTTCAACAGAAACTCCAAGAGCTTTTGCCACTTCAACTAGTTTTTGTTCTTCCACAGTTTCGCTGTTTTCAATAGCAGAAACTGCCTGCTGACTTATTCCTAAAGCCTGCGCCAGTGCTTCCTGTTTCATATCTTTAAGCTCTCTGATACGGCTTATGTTTCTGCCGATATGTTTTGGTTTTGTTGCTGTACTCATAATTCAAAGATATTTAAAATTCTTAAACGAAAATTAATTTTGGTAAAAAACAAAGCTGTTTTTGTAAGATACTCTTTTCGTATTTTATATAAATTATTGTTTATCCAGTTTACAATTAAACAAATCTAAAAATTATTTCTACGTCCCCAACACAAATTGAATGTGTTATTAATAAACAAAAAGTAAGTACGAAGATTAGGACTTCATTAGTTAAATATTTAATACATTTAAAAAAATATTTTTTGTCCCCTTCCAATTGATTATAAAATGAAAAAAACTGCTTTATTATTTTTAGCTATAGTGTTATTCTCCTGTTCTGAGAAAAATAATAATTATAAGAAAGTCGATTTAGAAACATATTCAGAATATAAAACTATCGATACTTTATTGAGTAAAGAAAATTTATTAATTACAATGGGGCAAAATTCGAGATATCCGCAGATCAGTCAAATATTGTGCAAGAAAGATAAATCCTATTTTGTTTTTGATACAAATTGTTATTTAGAAAATGATTCTGTAATCATTGCTTACGCTCCACCATTAAAATCAGATTCAGATACTGGCAGCTTTCAGAAAAATGGTATTTGGTTTTATTCTGAACATTATGAAGATAATAAAAAAGGGAATTCTGTGTATTCAGTTTCTGATGTAGGGGCAAAACTTAGTGTTGATTCTGTACCAAAAAGCTTAAAAATAAAACAACTTCCAAAATCTGAAGGTATTTACTTTTTTGAAAACAATACGCTTAAGCAAATTTCTTCTATTCAGTCTGAAGATGCTTTCTACAAACTCAATAAAAATGGATTCTACTTTTTACCCAATACAGGAAGGTTATTTGAGCATATAAAAATCAGCTCGATTGAGTAATATTCATTTTGTCCGATATAAATTTGATGTTTTCTATAAATTTAAAACCACAATTACACCGATTATCTTAGTGCAGTTTATAGTTTTTATTTAGGAATAGTTTCTTATGTTTGACCCTAATTGCTTTAATCAAAAAATAAAACATTAAACCAAATTATGAACATAAAAATTCTCGTTCTTATAGCCGTAATACTCATTTTAATTTTAAATTATAAACGAATATTGGCTTTCATTGAATATTACCAGGAACAAAGAACTATTGAGTTTAAAAAAAGAACAGATATTGATTTACAATCACTTATAAGGATATCTGCACGCCCGAAATACTTTCTGTTTGGTTTAGAAATGTATTTGTTTCCAAAGCCGGTTTTTTATTTTGATAAAGAAAATTTATACCGCATTCAATTAAATGAGCCTGTAATCAAACATGATATTTCTACTATTATTGAGGTAAGAAGAACCAATATTGTGATTAATGAAAGAAGAGTCTGGAAAATAATTATCAATGATTACGGCGGTAAAATAAGCTATAAGGTTCGAAGTAATTATGGTAAATTCGATTGGTTTTTAGACAAGATCAAAAAAAATCCAAATGCAATTGTAGACTCCAAACATGTGTGGGGTATTTTTGAATAATATCACAATATAAAAACCTAAATAAATAATTTTAAAAAAATATAATATGAGATTATCCCGAATAACATTATTGATATACACTATTTCATTATTATTATTTTCATGCGATAGAAAAGACCCAAATAAACAAGTTGACGAAGGAACTTTAAAAGGAGAAATATATAAAAGTAGAGAAATTGGCTGGGAGATTCGAGTTCCAACTGGCTGGTCAATTGTTTCAAAAGATATCACAGAGCAACAGGAAGAAAAAGGGCAAAAAGCAATAGAAAAATCATCAGGACAAAAGATGGATTTGAAGTCTTTAAAACACTTAATTAGTTTCCAAAAAAATCAATTTAATTTGTTCGCTTCAACATCAGAGCCATTCAAAGAGGATTTTTCCGGGCAATATGAACAAACTAATAAAGATTTAAATGCATTAATTTATCAAACCTATGTTGATCAGGGTATAAAAGTAGATTCTTCATCAGGAAAAGAAATAATCCAAGGAATTAAATTCAATACTTTTTACACTACAATTTATGCTCCGGACGGAAAAGTAATTCTTAATCAAATTTTATACAGCAAACTGATAAATGGTTATGATTTTGGTGTGAATATTAATTATAATAATGAGGAAGATAAGAAAACAATGATTGATGCCTGGAAAAAATCAAAATTTGAGAACAGATTAAAGAAACAGTAGTTTCAATTTTACTTCATCGTCCCCAACTTTTGTTTAAAATCTAACTCGCCATCTGACATTTTACAATTTACATTTCACAAAAAAATGATTACAAAAGCATTACTCGAAGATATTCCGCCATTAGTAACTTTAATCAATTCGGCTTACAGAGGCGAAACCTCCAAAAAAGGCTGGACAACCGAAGCGCATTTACTCGAAGGAAAAAGAACCGACGAACAAGAAATGACCGAAATCTTTCTGGATCCAAAAAATACGATTCTGAAGTTTACAGAGAATAATACGATTATCGGTTCGGTTTTATTGGTCGAGAAAGAACATCAATTGTATTTAGGAATGCTGACCGTATCGCCAAAACTTCAAAACAGGGGCATCGGGAAAAAGCTTTTGGCAGAAGCCGAAAATCAGGCGAAAGCTTTGGGGTTATCGAGTATTATCATGACCGTTATTTCTGTTCGTGAGGAACTTATTGCCTGGTACAAACGCCATGGTTATGTGGATACGGGTGCGCGTGAAGCTTTTCCGGAAAGCGGAATTCATGTTACGGTTTCTGATGAACCATTGGAGTTTATATTTTTAGAGAAGAAACTTTAGAGTTTTACCGCAGAGATTCGCAAAGGGTTACGCAGAGGTTCGCAAATTTTTTTTTTAAATCTCGCAAAGGCGCAAAGTTTTTTCACGCAGATTTCAAAAAGATTTAAGCAGATTATCTTTTTTAAATCTGCTCAAATCTGCAAAATCTGCGTGAAAATAAAATTTATTTCGATCCTTTAGTTGGCTATTTTTAATTCGTTACTGGCTACAAATAGATGCGCAAAGTTTTTTCACGCAGATTTAAAAAAGATTTAAGCAGATTATCTTTTTTTAAATCTGCTCAAATCTGCAAAATCTGCTCAAATCTGCAGAATCTGCGTGAAATAAAACTTTGTGACTTCGCGGGATTTTTTTATATATAAAAACTTAAACTAATCTGTATATCAAAAACTTAGCATCTTTTCTTAATCTTTGATAAAAACTCATGAGAGACTCCAAGATACGAAGACAAATTTTTATTATTTATTTTCTGCACCTTGTGAGGATAACGCTCCTTAAAATCGAGATAACGCTGTTTGGAAGTTTTATTTAAAACATCAAGAAGGCGCTCCTGAATAGCTACATTGGCACTTTCGATCATTAGTACATGAAACTGAAAGAGTTTAGGTACTTTTGCAAACAGCTGTGCTTTTTCTTCTTTATTGATGACTACTATTTCGCTATCTTCAATAGCTTTAATATTATACGTGGTGGGTTTTTGATGATAAAAACTCTGCAGGTCACACATCCATTCGTTTTCAAACGAAAAGAAAATAACGCTTTCGGTTCCATTTTCGTTTAACGCGTACGTTTTAAACAGTCCTTTTAAAATAAATCCCTGATAACTGTTGTAGGAATTTTGAATTTGAAGAAATTGATTCTTTTTTAGTTTAATAAGTTGTGTTTTTGAGACAATAATGTCCCATTCCTGATCAGTGAGCGGAATTTTTCGCTCAATGCTTTTTCTTAGTAGGTTGTACATGTTTATATTTTTTTAAGTAAACGTGGTTTTTCGATAACTGTCAGATTCGGGGGAAAAAACAGTGTAATCGATTACGCAAAAGTATATTATTTGTTCTTTTTTGTAAATCAACAATTGTTAAAAAAACTATTTAGCTTATTTTTTTTACAAAAGTTTGAACTTATTCATTTTTTTTACAAAATGATATATAGAGATTTGTACTGTTAAATATTTATAAACCCCCAAACTTACATTATGAAATTTAAATCAACATTATCCATTTTTTTAACTGCAGTAGTTTTCTGTTTTACAGCGTGTAATTCTGAAGAAATTGCTTCATCAAATGAAGCAGCAACTATTGAAGGAAACATTGAAACAGGTAGTATTTCGACATCAAAAATCGGAAATTGCTCAGAAGTACCTGGCTGGGCTTCACAAAACGGAAACACAACCGGAGGAGGTTCTGCAGCTGAAAAAGTTGTTACAACTTATGCTGAGTTGAAATCTGCAATCGAAAGCAGTTCGGTAAAAGTTATTAAAGTTTCCGGAACTATTACCGTTACAACAAGATTATCATTACAGGATCAAACCGGAAAAACTATTTACGGAGCAAGCGGAGCAAAATTGGTTTCTAATAATCAAACTAAAGACGGTTCCGGTATCATTAACATCAAAAGATGTAAAAATCTAATCATCAGAAACTTAATTTTTGAAGGTCCTGGTGCTTATGATACAGATGGCTGGGACAATGCTATCTTAGACGACTGCCAAAATGTATGGGTTGACCACTGCGAATTTAGAGATGGTGTTGACGGAAACTTCGACATCAAAAACAAATCTGATTATATTTCGGTTACGTATTCTAAATTTCATTACCTAAAAGCACCAAAAGCTGGTGGATCAGGAGGTTCTGATGATCACAGATATTCAAATTTAATTGGTTCAAGCGATGGTGCAACAGCCGATCGTGGAAAATTAAGAATCACTTTTGCAAGATGCTGGTGGGCTCCGGGATGTAAAGAAAGAATGCCTAGAGTTCGTTTTGGAAAAGTGCATTTGGTTAACAATTTCTTCAATAGTACTGTAAGCAACAAATGTATTGCTGCCGGTGTTGAAGCTGATATTCGTATAGAAAGCAACGTTTTTGAAGGTGTAAAAACGCCAATCGATTTAATGAGTGGTTATACTGCTGTTACTGAAACCGACAATGTTTTCACAAATACAACAGGAAATAAAGCAGGTAACAAAACAGCTTTTACACCTCCTTATACTATTGTAAAACTTAATAAAACAGCTGTCAAAGCAGATATTTCTTCTAATGCGGGAGCTACTTTAGGCGGTAACATTTGCGGTTCATTCTAATGAAACCAAAATAGAAAAAATTAGTTTCGTTTTTAACCACGGATTGCAGTTGTGCAGTTCGTGGTTTTTTTATTTTAGCCTTAAATTAAAATAAGTTTCTTGTGTTTATTTTACAGTTATATAGTCTTTTAAGTGCTTTTTTGTTTAACGGAGGATTTTAAAAAGATTTAATCTGATGAAATAAAAGTCATTTTTACCCATTTAATCTGTAGATAAAACTTTGTACGATTTTCAAATATTCTGTCAGACACACAACAGTGAGTCTTTAGAGAAAACCTTTAAACCTTAAAAGTTAAAGAACCAAATCCTCAAACAAACGCTGAATTGTTTTTTCCAGATCTTCACACATTCCGGGATGTGGCCTTGAGGTTTGAATGGCAGAACTTCGAATCGCTGTCAGCCATCTAAAACGCGATGGAATATCCATTTCTCCAATGGGTCCGCCGTCCTTGTCTCCGGTTGCAATTTTCTTAAGTGCTGTTATATTGCAGTGCAATTGTTCTACATCAAAATCATTCGAAAGGGCTTGTATTTTCGCATCATCAATATGTGATAATACTTTTATAAATTTGGCTTTTTTGCAAAACAAAATGATTCCAATATTCAGGAACTCTTCGCGCTCTACCCTTGGCACCACACGAATTACGGCATACTCATATAAGTGACTATCTTGCATTTTGAGCCTGATTTACAAAAATTTCGGAATGATTTAATCGGGTCTGCAAAAACTGTAAATATACATTTCGCAAGGCTTCAGGAGTTTCATCTGTATCTTCCCACTGCAGCCATTCCAACGGAATCGTATTAACTATTTCTTCTACTATTTGCGGAGTTAAAAGTGCTCTGAATTCGGCATCAACTTCTTTTAAAAGTGAAGCCTGAGGCAATAATACATGATCCTTAATCAATGCAAACGGACTTTTGGCATGCTGTTCCCAGTTATTCCAGGAATGATGAAAATACAAACACGCACCATGATCGATCAGCCATAGTTCTTTATGCCAGATCAGCATATTGGTATTTTTAAAAGTACGGTCGACATTGGTAATATAAGCGTCGAGCCAGACAATTTGTGAGGCCAGCTTATCGTCAACAGTTGTTACGACCGGATCAAAAGTAATGGCACCTGACAAAAAATGAAGTGCCAGATTTAATCCCTGACTTCCCTGCAGTAAATCCTGAATCTCTTCATCGGCTTCGGTACGTCCAAAAGCTTCATCCAGATTGGCAAAAACCAATTCCGGCAGCTGGAGTTTTAAGGCTTTTGCAATTTGTCCGCCAATCAATTCGGCAATCAAAGCTTTTACCCCGTGACCTGCCCCTTTAAATTTCAGGACATATTTAAAATCGTCATCGGCTTCCGCCAAAGCAGGTAAAGAACCTCCCTCGCGCAAAGGCGTGATATAACGCGTAACATTTACCGTTCTAAGATCGAAGTTATTTTTCATACAGGTAAAATATATTTCATAAGCAGTACTTTATAACTACAAACTTACTCATTTAAGAAATTAGAACTTTATACTTCTTATTTCAAAATTCCCACAATTCACAAAAAAATAAAAGCTCCATCAGGAGCTTTCAATATTTAAGTATGTAATCTAATTGACTAATTACCTCATTATCTAATTATTCCTCCTCATCCTCAACATGATGTGATTTCGAATAATTACGCCATTTTTCAAGGCAATCCTGAAAATCCTGAGGCAATTCGGTGTCAAAACGCATCAATTCTTTTGTATTTGGATGTACAAAACCAAGGGTTTTAGCATGCAGCGCCTGACGTGGCAAAGCTTTAAAACAATTCTCTATAAATTGTTTGTATTTGGTAAAAGTCGTTCCTTTCAAAATCAAATGCCCCCCGTAACGCTCATCATTAAACAACGGATGACCAATGTGTTTCATGTGCGCACGAATCTGGTGTGTTCTTCCTGTTTCTAAACGACACGAAATCAAAGTCACATAACCAAAGCGTTCTAAAACCTTATAATGTGTAATTGCAGGCTTTCCAATTTCAGGATCAGCAAAAACCGCCATTTGCATGCGGTCTTTTAAATGTCTGGCTAAATTTCCTTCAATGGTTCCGCTTTCTTCAGCAACATTTCCCCAAACAAGAGCGACATATTCACGTTCCGTCGTTTTAGCTTCAAACTGTTTGGCCAAATGTGTCATGGCTGCTTCCGTTTTAGCTATAATCAAAAGTCCTGATGTATCCTTGTCAATTCTGTGAACCAGACCAGGGCGTTCACTGCTGTTCATTGGTAAATTTTCAAAATGAAATGCCAAAGCATTCACCAAAGTTCCTGTATAATTTCCATGTCCGGGATGCACTACCAATCCGGGTGGTTTATTGATAAGCAAAAGCGCCTCATCTTCATAAACTATATCCAACGGAATATCCTCCGGATCTACTCTGTTTTCAAACGGAGGATGCGATAACATTACCGTAATGATATCAAAAGGTTTTACTTTATAATTTGATTTTACCGGAATCTCATTAACAAAAACACTTCCTTCACTGGCAGCATTCTGAATTTTATTCCGGGTTGCATTCGGAATCATATTCATCAAATATTTGTCAATACGCAACAGCGCCTGACCTTTAGGCACATCAAACCTGAAATGTTCGAATAATTCGTCTTCCAGATCTAAATTTTCTTCACTATTATTGTTCATCAGTTGGGGTTTCTTCAATTGGCGCAGCAGTACTGTCTACAGCCTCACTTTCATCTACATAACTTGCTTTTCCGTCACCTAAAACCAAATCGATTTTAGACGCTTTCAGCACTCTGTCTCCTGCTTTCAGGTTTCTGCCTTTATAGCGAAGTTCCAAAACCATATCTTTTCCAAGATTCGGAATATACGTAATCGTTCCTTCCTGAAGTCCTAAAGCTTTCAGTGTTGGAACTGCTTCACGATACGTTTTATCAATTAAATCCGGAATTCGAACAGACGAAAATCCCGATGCATTAATTTTTATATATATTTTTCTTCCTACTTTCACCATCGTTCCCGGCAATGGATCCTGCTCTACTACACTAAATTTAGGAAACTCGCTTCTATAATCAACACTATCCAAAAGCACATAATCCAGATCCAGCTCATCCAGTTTTTCTTCTACTTGTTCTTCCGTTAGTTTAGCTAAATTCGGAACTGCAATTTCATGTCCATGATCTGTTGTAAACGTTAGCCAATGCATAAACAAATAACCCAGAACCGCAATAATAGCAGCTGCACCCAACACTTGTAAAAAAAACACACGGCTCGTTAAATACTTACGTAAACTCATAAATTTATTTTTAGATGAACGCAAAGATAAAGCTATTTCGTTTGAAAAAAAATGATAATTTTGTTTTAAGCAAGAAAGTAACACGATGTTATTAATGTTGAAAACAAAGATTATTGAAATTTCAATTTTCAGAAGCTGTTTCCTGCTGTCCGCTGTATCTTTTGCGCCTCCCGATAGCTATCGGGACTGCACAAAAGGATGCTGCTACCATCAGGGCTAGGGCTTTTGGTTTCATAAGAGCATTTTCGTCACTATTATTGACAATGGTGTCAGACTGAGCGGAGTCGAAGTCCTATATGCGAATCACTTTGCGGGGACTTCGACTCCGCTCAGTCTGACAAAAAAGAAATTGTAAAACATGACACGAGGCTTTAGCCGAATTGGCGTAGCAAACAAATAAAAACTAAGAATAAACCTGAAACAAAAATATAAAATGAAAAACATAGCCATCATCATGGGCGGATATTCAAGCGAATATAAAATCTCTCTAATCAGCGGAAACGTTGTAAAACAATACCTTGACAAAACAAAATACAACGGATTCCGAATTCATATTTTCAAAGAAAAATGGGTTTATGTAGACGAAAACGATGCTGAATTTCCAATTGACAGAAATGATTTTTCAGTTACTGTAAACGGAGAAAAAATCAAATTTGACTGTGTTTTCAACGCGATTCACGGTTCTCCGGGCGAAGACGGACTCATGCAGGCATATTTTGAATTGTTAGGGATTCCACAAACTTCCTGCGATTATTATCAGGCAGCCGTAACCTTCAATAAACGTGATTTATTATCGGTTTTAAAACCATACGGAATCAAAACAGCCATCTCTTATTACCTAAATAAAGGAGACGAAATCAATACAGCCGAAATCGTAAAAAAAGTAGGTTTGCCTTGCTTCGTAAAACCAAACAAAGCAGGTTCAAGTTTCGGTATTTCAAAAGTAAAAACCGAAGCCGAATTGCCAATCGCTATTGAAGTAGCTTACAAAGAAGACAACGAAATCATCATCGAAAGTTTCCTTGACGGAACTGAGGTTTCTGTTGGCGTTATCAATTACAAAGGCGAAATTATCGTTTTGCCAATTACCGAAATCGTATCAGACAATGATTTCTTTGATTACGAAGCCAAATACGAAGGCAAATCTCAGGAAATCACTCCTGCGAGAATTTCAGATGAACTGACACAAAAAATTGGCGAAACAGCCAAACGTGCTTATGAAGTGTTGAAAATGAAAGGATTCTCACGAAGCGAATTCATTATCGTAAACAACGAACCACACATGCTGGAAATGAACACTATTCCGGGATTAACAACAGAAAGCTTAATTCCGCAGCAAGCCAAAGCAGCCGGAATATCTCTTGAAGATTTGTTTACAAATGCAATTGAACTGGCACTTGTATAAGATGCTAAGATAATGAGGTGCTAAGATTCTAAAATTTCAGCACCTCATTTTTTTAATAAAATGTCACACATTGATTTATGATGATTTTAGTTGGAACCCGGGATTCAAACATAAAAAATGGAATAATTTTAAACGAAAAATGTCCAAAATGTAACGAAGAAAACACATTGCATTTTAGTATTTACAGAAAATATATTTCTCTTACCTTAGTTCCTTTGTTTCCGGTTGGTAAAACGGTTTTTATTAATTGTAATCATTGCGATGAAAATTTTGATTACGAAGATTTACCTGAAAGTATTCAACTAAAACTGAGAAATGAAAAATTAGATGCTACACCCTGGATGTTTTTGGGTTCCATTATTTTAGTTGCATTCATTATTTTTTCAATCAGTAATTATTTTGAAGAAAAGGACGAGACCAGTATTCTAATAAAAAATCCAATTGAGGGGGACGTTTATAATTTAAAGTTCTCTAACGGTTATTATTCGAACATGAGAATTGACAAAGTAACCAAAGACAGCATTTATACTACCCATAATGATTTTGAGGCCTATATGCCATACGAAATCGATGATTTGGATAAACCAGAAAATTTTTCAGATCAAAAAGTGTATTATTCCAGAAAAGATATTTTAAAACTTTATCAGGAAGATGAAATAATAAAAATAAGGCGAAAATAATAGTTTAATTTTCCAATAAAAACTCAGTAACTTAGTTCCTCAGAACCTTAGCACCTCAACAAATGAAAGAAATCTTCGAATGGAATAGATTGCTATTTAATGAATTACCGGGAGTATTTCTTCTGGAAGTCATATTTCGTTCAACCGTAATGTTCATCATTTTACTGCTGACCTTAAAACTCGCCGGAAAACGAGGCGTAAAACAATTATCGATTTTTGAAACCGTAATTGTAATTGCTCTAGGTTCTGCAGCGGGAGACCCAATGTTTTACGAAGATGTTGGCATTGTACCGGCTGCAATCGTTTTTTTAGTTATAATCGTTTTGTATCGCACTGTTACCTGGCTGACCGGAAAAAGCAAAAAATTTGAAGAATTTATTGAAGGTAAAACTGAGTGCCTTATTAATAACGGGAAATTTTCTGTAACCAGTTTCAAAAAAGAAACATTGGCTCAGGATGAATTTTTCTCAGAACTTCGGGTAAAATCTATCGAACATTTAGGACAGGTAAAACATGCATTTATAGAACCCAGCGGCGAAATAAGTGTTTTTTACTATGACGACAAAGAAGTCGGATACGGATTACCAATATTACCCGCTTTATTTACTGAAAAAAACAAAATTATTCCAAGAGAAGGAACTTACTCCTGTAGTTTCTGTGGACATACTGAAAAACAAAAATCAGGAACTGCAAAATGCAAAATCTGTCAAAAGGACGAATGGGTCGCTTCAATAAATACGTTGCGAATAACCTAGATTCAATATCAATATCAAACTCAAAATTCAATAAAAAAATTGAGCTCTGTTTGCTGAAACCTGAATTTCAAAAATGAAAAAATGAAAAAAGCTATATTTCCTGGATCGTTTGATCCGATCACATTGGGACACGAAGATATTATAAAAAGAGGGATTTCTCTTTTTGATGAAATTGTAATTGCAATTGGTGTGAATGCCGAAAAAAAATACATGTTTTCACTTGAAGAAAGAAAACGTTTCATTGAAGAGACTTTTAAAGATGAGCCCAAGATTTCTGTAATTACTTACGAAGGCTTAACAATAGATTTATGTCATAAACTAAAAGCAAATTTTATTTTAAGAGGATTGCGAAACCCGGCAGATTTCGAATTCGAGAAAGCCATTGCCCACACCAACAGACGTTTATCTAAAATTGAAACCATCTTTTTACTGACTGCTGCACAAACTTCCTTTATCAGTTCAAGTATTGTTCGTGATGTATTACGTAATAACGGTAAATATGAAATGCTGGTTCCGGATGCGGTAAGAATAGCTAAGAAATAAATATTATATGAAATTAAAAAAAATAATACTCTGTTTATTAATGCTCAGTCTATTTAGCTGTGCAACTAAAAGTAATTTTTCAAAAAACAACCTCAATCAGGAATATTTTAATGGTAAAACAATTGTATTTTCAATTAATGAGAATAGTGTAAAAAACATTAAAAAATCAGGCCCTAGAGCAGGTATTGAAAGAAGACCTGATATAAATGAAACTTTTAATGAATCAGTAGCACAATTAGCTAAAGAAACTAAAATTAATTTAAAAGTAAAGTATTTTAAAAATCAAACAGCCAATGTTTCCGATATTAATGTTGAAGCTGAAATAACTGATATTTCTTGGATGTTTGATTTATCCTCTGCGACAATGGTATCTACAATTAACTATAAAATTGGGAATAAAATTTATAAAAAAGTCGGTCTTTACAAGAATATGTCCGGTGGATCTGAGAAAAAAAACTTAATTAGATCTTTAAAAACAGCACATTATTCTCTTTTACAAGAATTACAAAAATAAATTTATGATTTTTTCAACATGTAAACATCAAGCCTAAATTTGCCTACGACATAAATTAAAACTACTTTCGCCCTTTCAAACAAACACTAAAAAATGAGCATCGAAAGAGAATTAAATAAACGCAGCGGATCTAAATGTGAACTTTGCAGCGCTGAAGAAAACCTAAAAGTGTATACCGTTTTACCCACTCAAAAAGGCGGTATTGATGAAGCTGTATTAGCCTGTAGCATTTGTATTGACCAAATAGAAAACCCGGATAATGTCGATTTAAATCACTGGAGGTGTTTAAACGACAGCATGTGGAATGAAAATATTGCTGTTCAAGTCGTAGCCTGGAGAATGTTAAGCCGTATGCGTGCTGCCGGCTGGCCTCAGGAATTATTAGATATGATGTACTTAGACGAAGATACGCTTGCATGGGCGAAGGCAACCGGCGAAGGCGAAGATGATGAAAACAAGATTATTCACCGTGACAGTAACGGTGTTATTTTAGAACACGGAGATTCTGTAGTTTTAATCAAAGATTTAAAAGTAAAAGGATCCAGCATGGTGGCCAAGCAAGGAACTGCTGTTCGTAACATTCGTTTAGACCATGAAAATGCCGAATATATTGAAGGAAAAGTGGATGGTCAGCAAATTGTAATCATTACCCAATACGTTAAAAAGATATAACTAAAAAAGTCACCCTTTTATTGTATTAACAAAAGGGTGACTTAAAAAACTTGTAAAAGAATCAATTAACCTTATTATAATTTTACATTTTTGGCAACAATACAGTATCTACTACATGTATTACACCATTTGACTGATTAACATCTGCAATGGTAACTTTCGATTTATTTCCGCTTTCATCAGAAATATACAAATCTTTCCCGTCCATCCAGGCAGTTAAAGTTCCGCCGCTAACTGTTTTAAGAGTTGCTTTTCCTTTACCCATTTTTATTGCTTTTGCAATATCCGAAGCATTCATTTTTCCTGCTACAACATGATACGTCAGGATAGTTTGTAATGTTTTGATGTTTTCAGGTTTCAATAATGTTTGAACAGTTCCTTCAGGCAGTTTGTCAAAGGCTTTGTTTGTAGGCGCAAAAACGGTAAAAGGACCTTTGCTTTGTAATGTTTCTACTAATCCTGCTGCTTTTACAGCAGCAACCAATGTAGTATGATCTTTTGAGTTCACCGCATTTTCAATAATATTTTTATTTGGATACATCGCTGCTCCGCCTACCATTACTGTTTTTTGAGCGTTTGATGTAAATGCAAATCCTAAAGCTAAAACTGCTGTTGCTAAAAATTTTCTAGTTTTCATAATGAATGTTTTAAGTTATAAGGTCATTTACGGGGATAAACCCATTTTGGTTTTCAAAAGAAAAATACCTGATAACAAAAAATGCAAAATACCAGCAGTAAGCCTTGTAAACAAGGCATTTAATAAATTATTTTATTTTTTATCAAATTTCTAAAGATGCATCATTTTTATGTTCATTTTATTATTAACTTTAGAATCAAAACCTATCTTTTATGGAAAATATGCCTAAAAAAGTCAGAAGCCGAAAACTAAATACCAAAGTTGATTTAACCGCTATGGTTAGTATTTCTTTTTTACTGATTATATTTTTTATGATTACGAAGGAATTGGCGAAACCGACTGTAATGGATTTCAGCTTGCCAGAAAAAAATAGCTGTCGTGGATCAATAGCATGTATTAACGCAGGGCGAATTTACACAATATTATTAGGCGATGATGACAAAATAATAACGTATCAAGGTTTATTAGACAATCCTTTACAAAATCCTAAAAACGTTTCGTATGGTAAAAATGGTATTCGTAAAGAACTATCTAATAAAAAAATTAATATTTATAATTATACTGGAGATCCAAATAAAGGTCCAATCGTAATCATAAAGCCAAGTAATAAATCTAATTACGGAAACTTAGTTGATATTCTGGATGAAATGGCAATTACTAAAATTCAAACTTATGTAATTGATAATGATTTCACTCCCGAAGAAACCAAACTATTAGCAGCGAACTAAAATTCAAAATCTATGGAAATTAATAAAAAAGTCAGAAGCAGAAAATTAAGCACCAGAGTTGATTTAACAGCAATGGTCAGCGTTTCATTTTTACTGATTGTGTTCTTTATGGTTACAACTGAATTGGCCAAACCGAAAATTATGGACTTTGGACATGGGGACAGAGGTTGCGGTCCTGAACCTGGTTGCAGCAAACCAGATGAAAATCGCATTTTAACTGTGTTACTCGATGATAATGACAAAATGATTACTTACATGGGATTGCTATACTCACCTGTTCAAAAACCTAAAGAAGTAGAATATGGAAAAGATGGAATACGCAAAGAATTATTAATTATTGATAAAAAAGTTCATCAATACTCTGCCGGAATGGGAAAACCTGAAATAGGTGTTACAGTAATCATCAAGCCGAGTAAAAAATCTAATTACGGAAATCTGGTTAATATTCTTGATGAAATAAATATTACAGGAATCAATTCTTATGCAATTGTAGATTATTATACTCCTGAAGAAACAAAATTATTAGCTTCTAAATAATAAAACTTCAAGAAGAACTCCTAATAACCAATCATAAAACAAAAGTCCCACAGTAATGCGGGACTTTTTGCTTAATAGTTTAGTTTTTAATAAACTTCATACCTGAACTTCCTTTATCTGATTTAACCTTTATAAAGTAAGTTCCTGTTCTAAGCTTTGAAACATCAATATTAGAAACCGATTTTGCATTTGGAACCGCAATAACCAATTGCCCCAAAATGTCATAAATCGCTAATGATTGTATTTCTATATTTTGAGTAGCATTAATGTTCAAAACATTATTTGCAGGATTTGGATACAAAGTAAAATAATTAGAAAACTCAAAATCTGGATTACTTAAAGTCGTTTGAAATTTTGATGTCGCTTTATTGGTAAGTATCGGGAAATTATAATCAAAATAAATATTAGCCTCGTTAGTAAACGAATCTCCAACTTTTAACGTTGGCTTAGTTTTGATTTTAAAAGCAACATAACCGTCATTATTGGCATCATCGAAAGGAAGATTGATATTTTCGAATATAAATTCTACTTTGTTTCCTTCTGAAATTTTAGTTACAAAAGAATGGCTTGAACTGGTTGGAATTAAAGTAGAAATATCAAATTTTGATAAATCAATCATATCTTTTACTACGATGTTTTGTGCTGCATAAGTTCCGGTATTTTCAAAACGGATCATGTAATGTACATACTCACCTATTAAACTTGGCGTAATAATCGAACCTTCTAAACAGGTTTTGTCATTTGGATCGTATGAACCTACTACAGTTTGGTTTAAAGTGAATGTATTATCTTTAGGTGTTTCATCTGTAGCAACTGAAGTTATGTTTGCGGTAAAAATCAAAACATCTCCATTATTTACTGCGGGAGTTGCAGTTGGTGCGTTTACTTTAACTTTAAAAGTAATTTCTTTACTTTCAAATGGTTTAAGATTGCTGAAATTCCAAGATAGTTTGTTAGCATTTTGATTAGAGATAGTCAGATCTGCAGTAATAAAATCTATAACTGCATCGTTAAAAGTTAAACTTACACCACCAGATTGTATTGTATTTCCTTTATTTTTATAGATAAGTTTATAAGAAGAATCAAACCCGGGCCTTGCTGCATCAATTGGTAAAAGTGAAACTTCCAAATCAGTATATGAACCATTCGGTTTAATACAAAAATTTTGCATGTATGGACTTTGACTAGCAGGAAAAACAATATTCACGGTTGTTGGTGATATACTGAAATAATTTGAATTTTCAAAAACAGGTGTGATTCTGTGTGTTCCACTTGGAACCGGAAGTGAATAATTACCCGCTGAATTAGTAATAAATGTACCTGAATTATTACTGGTAATCTTAAATTTTAAATTTGGAATTGAAATATCAAAAGCATCACATCCATTATTATTATAATCTATTTTCTGACTTCCTTCAATTATATAAAAGTCATTTGAAGGAGTAAAGCTGCAATATGAGTTTGTATGACATCCTGTGTAACCATAATTGGTAATCATATTTTGAATCAGGTTAATTTCTTTATCATCAGCACATATATATTTTAACTTAGGGTTGCCTGAAAAATTCAGATATGATTCATTCATTAATTTTCCGTTTTTCACACAAAAAGACTCTAAGTTTATATTATTTGAACAATTGACATACTCAAGTAGGGAATTAGAAAAATCTAATGTTTTAAAAAAATTATTTCCTCCATCAAAATATGAAATTTTTGTAGAAGCAGAAAAATCTATAGTTTGAAGTTGATTATTATCACAATAAAGAGTTTGTATGCTATCACATCCTTTTAAATTTAGATTAGACAATTTATTTCTACTACAGCTTATTCCATTAAGATATGCTAAATCAGATAAATCTAATTCTGTCAAACTACAATTATTTACACCTATAACTCTTAATTTTTCTAAATTTTTAATGTTTAAATTTTCAAGTAAAGTGTTTTTTGCCAAATTTAAGGATTCGATTTTAAAATTATTTCCAAATGAAAATGTAGTAAATTTATTATTTTCAGCATTTAGATTTAAAAGACTTGTACAATTTGTTAAATCTAAATTTGTTAATAAATTGTAACTACAATTTACACTTTCAAGATTACTTAGACCACTTAAATCAAGGTTTGTTATTTTTGTCTTTGTAATAACCAGCGTTTTAAGTGATTTTAGTGCTGAAAGATTTATTGATGTCAATTTATCGCTTCCCAAATACAAAACTTCCAGATTGGTAAATTGTGAGATCCCTGTAGGACCATTATCAAGTAAATAAGGCATTATTGTAGAGCTATATTCAGCATACAATTCTTTTAAATTAAGTCCGTTAATATTAAGTTGAGTAGTAACTAAATCCCCTCCACAATTTAATTTTTCCAGATTTTTTAATGATCTTAAATCTCCTGTTACTCTTTGTCCATAAAAGTTTAGTGTCCTTAAATTGGCAAAAAACTCAATTCCTTGTAAATTATAAATTGTTGCTGAAGTTCCTCCTAATTCCAAAAAATAAATATTTAATGCTTCTGAGGCCTCAATCTCCTTATTTCTGTTTGTATCAATAGCAATATTATTGCCATTTATGTCTTTTGCGTAACCATTGGTAGTACTGGCAGCAAGTAATCTATCTTTGAAAGGGGCACTTCCAAAAGTAATAGTTTGCGCCTTCAATCCATTAAAAAAACAAAAACTCAAAACCAAAAAGTAAATTTTCTTCATATATATAAATTTTCACACAAAAGTAACTTTTCAAAACAATAACACAACTTTATTTGTTAAAAAAGAAATTATAAAAACAAAAAAAGTCCCACATTGCTGTGGGACTTTCTATTTATAAAAAGCTAAGAATTATTTTTTCTCAGTTTTTTCCATTTTAGCTTTTAATGCAGCCAATACATCATTGTTATCTCCTAAAGTTGCAGCTGGTGCATTAGTAGTAGAGTTAGATGAAGTATTTTCAGTTGCAGCTTTCACGTTTTTCTCTTCTTCTTCACGGAAGATAGCAGTGTGAGAAGCAACTACTCTTTTGAATTCTTTGTTGAATTCGATTACTTTGAAATCAGCAGTATCACCTTTTTTCAATTTCTTTCCGTCTTCTTTTTCAAGGTGACGAGTAGGAATGAAAGCAACGATATCATCTCCGAATTCTACAGTAGCTCCTTTGTCAACGATTTCAGAAATCTCACCATTGTGGATAGTTCCTACAGCAAAAGAATCTTCGTATTGATCCCAAGGATTAGCAGTAGTTTGTTTGTGACCTAAAGATAATTTACGTCCGTCAACATCTAATTCTAATACAACTACATCAAGTTTTTCACCAACATTTACAAATTCAGATGGGTGTTTGATTTTCTTAGTCCAAGATAAGTCAGAGATGTAAATTAATCCATCAATTCCTTCTTCTAATTCTACGAAAATACCAAAGTTTGTAAAGTTTCTAACGATACCTGTATGTTTAGAACCTACTGGGTATTTAGAAGTAATATCAGTCCATGGATCTTGAGTCAATTGTTTGATACCTAATGACATTTTACGGTCATCTCTATCTAAAGTTAAGATAACAGCTTCAACAACATCTCCAACTTTTACGAAATCCTGAGCAGAACGTAAGTGAGTAGACCATGACATTTCAGAAACGTGGATTAAACCTTCAACACCTTCAGCAACTTCGATAAATGCACCGTAATCAGCGATTACAACTACTTTACCTTTTACTTTATCACCAATAGTTAAATTAGCATCTAAAGCATCCCATGGGTGAGCGTTTAATTGTTTCAATCCTAATTGAATTCTTGTTTTCTCATCATCGAAATCAAGGATTACAACGTTTAATTTTTGGTCTAATTCAAGAACTTCACTTGGGTGGTTGATTCTGCTCCAAGAAAGGTCAGTAATGTGAATTAATCCGTCAACACCACCTAAGTCAATGAACACACCATAAGAAGTAATGTTTTTAACAACACCTTCTAATACTTGTCCTTTTTGTAATTGACCGATGATTTCTTTTTTCTGTACTTCAATATCAGCCTCGATAAGCGCTTTGTGAGATACAACAACGTTTTTGAATTCGTGGTTGATTTTTACCACTTTGAATTCCATCATTTTGTTTACATATACATCGTAGTCTCTAATTGGCTTAACGTCAATTTGAGAACCTGGTAAGAACGCCTCGATACCGAATACGTCAACGATCATACCTCCTTTAGTTCTGCATTTAACAAAACCGTTAACGATTTCTCCAGTTTCATTAGCTGCAATAACTCTATCCCAAGATTTGATAGTACGTGCTTTTCTGTGAGATAATACTAACTGACCTGTTTTATCCTCACGGATGTCGATTAATACTTCAACTTTGTCACCTACTTTTAAGTTTGGGTTGTAACGGAATTCGTTTAAAGAAATAACACCTTCAGATTTAGCATTGATATCAACGATAACGTCTCTATCTGTAATTCTAACAACAACACCTTCAACTACTTCTTCCTGATCTGTAGCGATGAAAGTTTTTGATACTAGTTCTTCAAACTCTAATAAGTTTTTCTCATCTACTGCGTCGATTCCTTCTTGGAAGTTATGCCAGTTAAAATTTGCTAAAAACTCTTCTTGTGATTTTAATTGTTCAGACATGCTGATAAAAAATTTGTATTCTGTTTTCCCTGAGTTTCATAAAGCAGTAAAAAAACAGAAGTTGTTTTACATAAATAGTTGATTCCTAATGGAAACTCTTCTCTGCCAAAAGGACTGCAAAATTAATACATTTATTTGTAACAGCCAACAAAAACAGGTATGATTATCAGTTAATTGGTCAGAAGCACATGATTTTGTGGTTTTTCAAGACCAAAAGTCCCGCTTTCGCTCTTATCTTTTATGGCAAACCCTGCCATAAAAGGATAACCGCTCTATCGGGGCTAAATTAGAAGTTTTATTCTCCATTAAGTATTGAATCTAAATTTCTAATATAACCTCCTATATTTACAGCTAAAAATCGTATCAAATATGAAAAAAGAAAATACAAAGTCAAGTATATTATCCTTATTATTAATAGGGTTACTACTTTTTTCAACTTTTATGACATTCCTTTTTATTTTTGAATTTACAGACAATTATAAAATCATTAAACATGAAAAACAGTTTAAAAAGATAAAAGTAAAAATTGATTCTACAAAAATATCAAGTTCCAGAAGTGGAAAAAGTTCTTCAACTTCAACATCTACAACTTTTTATTTCAATAAAGGAAGTATCTTGACCAATCAAGATAGAAAAGGAATCATTTTAAATCATCAATCGTATGAGCAATAAATATACGAATACATGACCGACCACCAAGATTCATTATATATTTGGAAATTAGATCATAAAACTTCAAAATTTGCTTATGAAGATCAAAAAAATATTAATATTTCAGAAGAAATTGAAAACAATAATAGAATAAAAATTTATTTTGTTGTTTACATTTTCTTTTTGGTATTATTTCTAAAGGTTAGAAACAGAATTTAAAAAAGACTAATTAAAACAAACCCGACAGGTATTGAAAACCTGTCGGGTTTATATATTTTTTTTTCAGTCTTAAGAATTAAACCAACCAGCAACCAATTCATCTTCAAAAGAATTAGCATTTTTATGCACAAACTCATTCGTATTTTTATCATAAGTATAATCCAGTTTCCAGCTTTCGTGATTCTCAGCGAGTTCTTTAATACTTTCACAAACAAAAGCAATTTCTTCATTCGTTGTCGTTGGGTGAATTGACATTCTGATCCATCCCGGTTTTTTGATTAAATCGCCAATCGTAATTTCATCAACCAGCTTATTCGAAGTTTCCTGATCTACATGCAGTAAAAAATGCCCGTAAGTTCCCGCACAACTACAGCCTCCTCTGGTTTGAATTCCGAATCTGTCATTCAGTAATTTTACTCCTAAATTAAAATGCAAGTCCTCTATAAAAAACGAAATTACTCCTAACCTTTCCTGATGATGTCCCGCCAGAATTTTGATATTCGAAATCGGATTCAGCTCACTAAAAACAAAATCTACAATTTCATGCTCGCGCTGCAGGATGTTGTCAATTCCCATTTCTTCTTTCAGCTCAATCGCAAGGGCTATTTTAATCACTTGTAGAAAACCTGGTGTTCCACCGTCTTCACGGTCTTCGATATTATCGATATATTTATGCTCACCCCACGGATTTGTCCAGCTAACGGTTCCTCCGCCGGGACAATCCGGAATCATATTATTGTATAGTTTTTTATTAAAAATCAATACTCCCGAAGTTCCGGGACCACCCAAAAATTTATGCGGTGAAAAGAAAACAGCATCCAGATAGGCTTCCGGATCTTCAGGATGCATGTCAATCTGAACATACGGACCAGAACAGGCAAAATCTACAAAACAAACACCATTATACTGATGCATCAATTTTGCTACATCATGAAAAGGCGTCTTTAATCCGGTTACGTTTGAACATGCCGTAATTGAGGCAATTTTGATTGTTCTGTCTTTGTATTTTTCTAATAATTCTTTTAAATTATCCAGACTAAAAAGCCCTTTTTCAGTTTCAGAACACGGAATAATTTCAACATCCGCAATCGTTTCCAGCCAGGAAGTCTGATTAGAATGGTGCTCCATATGTGAAATAAAAACAATTGGTTTTTTCTCTGCCGGAATAGTGGTAAAAGCTTTCAGGTTTTCAGGAACTTTCAATCCTAAAATTCGTTGAAACTTATTGATAACACCTGTCATTCCGGTACCATCTGTAATCAAAACATCATCAGAACTGGCGTTTGTATGACGCTTGATAATATGTCTGGCATGATGATATGCTTTTGTCATGGCAGTACCTGACACAGTCGTTTCTGTGTGAGTATTAGCCACAAAAGGCCCAAATTCATTTAGAAGTTTCTCTTCAATAGGACGATAAAGCCTTCCGCTGGCCGTCCAGTCTGTATAAATAATTTGTTTTTTCCCGTAAGGAGAAGTAAATTCCTGATTAATTCCAATAATATTTTTTCGGAAATTATTAAAATACGCTTCTAAAGTCATGGTATTATTTTTGCGGTACTTAGATGTACTTTTTATTTGACAGCAAATATATTGTTTTTTACCAAAATTGCAGATTTATCAATAATAAACTTCAAATCAAAATTATATCCTTAATATATTTAATAAAATCGCCTTTTTACAAACAATTTATTAATTTACCCTACATAACTAATAGGCTAAATCGATAACTAAAAAATAATAAATGAAAAATTTATCCGTAGCAACCTTTGGTGGTGGCTGTTTTTGGTGTATTGAAGCTGTAATCCAGCGTTTAAAAGGAATTGAAACCTTAAAATCCGGTTATTCTGATGGTCAGATTAAAAATCCGGCATACAGAGAAGTCTGTACCGGAAGAACCGGACATGCAGAAGTGATACAGGTTGTTTTTAACCCTGACATAATTTCATACCATGACTTAATTACCATTTTCATGACAAGCCATGATCCTACAACTCTTAATCGTCAGGGTGCCGATCAGGGAACACAATATCGTTCTATTATTTTATATCATGATGAAACACAGAAAACAATTGCTGAACAGGTTTTCAATGAATTAAAATCTGTTTTTTCAGATCCAATTGTAACGCAACTAAAACCTTTTCAGGTGTTTTATGAAGCCGAAGAAGATCATCAGAATTATTACAATGACAACCCCGAAGCAGGTTATTGCCGAATGGTTATCGATCCTAAAGTGTACAAATTAAAAAAAATGTACGCTGATAAATTAAAAGAATAAACCAGAATGAAAAATTTAAAAACACACAATCGTTTTACCTCTGAATTGCCTGCAGATCCTGATGAAACCAATGAAATTCGTCAGGTTTCCAAAGCAGTTTTTTCGTATGTAAATCCAACAAAACCATCCAATCCTAAACTAATTCACGCTTCAGAAGAAGTTGCGGAATTGGTTGGAATCTCAAAAGATGAAATTCACACTGAAGAATTTTTAAATGTTTTTTCAGGAAAAGAAATTCTGTCGCAAACACGTCCGTATGCGATGTGTTATGCAGGACATCAGTTTGGCAACTGGGCAGGACAATTAGGCGATGGACGAGCTATAAATTTAACTGAAGTTGAACATAATAATCAATATTTTACTTTACAACTAAAAGGAGCAGGAAAAACTCCGTATTCCCGAACTGCAGACGGATTGGCGGTTTTACGCTCATCTATTCGGGAATATTTATGTGCCGAAGCGATGCATTATTTAGGCGTTCCAACTACAAGATCACTTTCGCTGATTTTATCCGGCGATGAAGTATTACGTGATATTTTATACAACGGAAATCCGGCTTACGAAAAAGGAGCTATTGTATGCCGTGTCGCTCCATCATTCATACGTTTTGGAAGTTTTGAAATGCTTACTGCCCGAAATGAGTTAAAGAATCTAAAGCAGTTTGTTGAATACAATATCAAACATTATTTCCCTGAAATTAAAGGAGAACCAAAAGAACAATATTTACAGTTTTTTAAAACCGTAGCTGATACAACCAGAGAAATGATCCTGCACTGGCAGCGCGTAGGTTTTGTTCATGGCGTAATGAATACCGATAATATGTCTATTCACGGAATAACGATTGATTACGGGCCTTATGGCTGGCTGGAAAATTACGATCCAAACTGGACACCGAATACAACCGACAGTCAAAACAGAAGATACCGTTTTGGAAACCAGCCTCAGGTTGCACAATGGAATTTGTTTCAATTAGCTAATTCGCTTTATCCGTTAATCAATGAAGCTGAGCCTTTAGAGAAAATACTAGAATCGTTCATTACTGATTTCAATTCAGATTACACAAAAATGATTTTATCCAAACTGGGATTATTAACTCCATCAGAAAATGATGCTGAATTTATAGCCTATTTAGAATCAAATCTGCAATTATCAGAAACCGATATGACTATTTTTTATCGTAATCTGAACAAAATCAGAAAAGGCGATTCGGCAGAAAAAGCACTGCAGGCTATTGAAGATGCTTTTTACAAACCGGAAGAAATCAAAGACACGATTAAAAACAATTGGTCATTATGGTTTGCCGATTATATGCAGCGTCTTAATCACGAAAACACTTCAGATAACGAACGAATTGAACTTCAAAATTCAGTTAATCCTAAATATGTTTTACGAAATTACATGGCGCAATTAGCTATTGATGCTGCTGATAAAGAAGATTATTCGCTAATTTCAGAATTATATGAATTACTAAAAAATCCTTATGACGAACAGCCTGAATACGAAAAATGGTTTGCAAAACGACCAGACTGGGCGAGGTCAAAAGTAGGATGCTCTATGCTTTCGTGCAGTTCTTAAAATGCAGATTAACTTTTGTCAGTTCAGCGGAGTCGAGAACCTTTTATCTCTAAAGCATTTCGACTCCGCTCAATGTGAGAATTGTAATTAAAACTTTTATTTTGAAGTAATATAATCCACAATCATACTGGCATGGATACGTGAATTTTCTATAAACCATTTGTGAGTCTGCATGCCTCCGCAAACCACACCTGCCAAAAATAATCCTTCAACATTCGTTTCCATCGTTTCAGCATTATAAGTTGGTATTTTCAATTCATCTTTGGATAACTCAATACCCATTTTTTCAAGGAAAGACAAATCAGGTTTGTAACCCGTTAGTGCCAGGACAAAATCATTTTTGATAGATATTTTGCCGTTTGGAGTTTCAATTTCTACTTCATCCTGCCTGATTTCAGTAATATTCGATTCAAAATACGCTTTTATACTGCCTTCAGCTATTCGGTTTTCAATATCAGGTTTTACCCAGTATTTTACCCGGTTATTGATTTCGGTTTTACGAATTACCATAGTCACATTTGCCCCTTTACGCCAGCATTCCAAAGCCGCATCAACTGAGGAGTTATTCGCACCAACAACCAGAACATCCCTAAAAGCGTATTCGTGAGCTTCTTTGTAGTAATGACGAACTTTATGCAGCTCCTCACCTTTTACGCTCATTTCAATCGGAATATCATAAAAACCGGTTGCGACAACTACATTTTTAGCTTCGTAAAGACTTTTATCTGTTGTGATTTTAAAAAGCTGATTTTCGAGTTTCTGAACTTCTGTGACCTTTTCGAATAAATTAATATTAAAATTAAAATAACGGTGAATGTTTCTATAATATTCCAATGCTTCCTGACGTCCGGGTTTTGGAGCAAGACAGTTGAATGGAATATTACCAATTTCAAGCCTTTCTGCCGTAGAAAAAAAAGTCATATACAAAGGATAATTGAAAATGCTATTCACAATTGCTCCTTTCTCGATAATCAGATAATTCAGGTTTTTCTTTTGAGCTTCAATTGCGCATGCAAGCCCGATTGGACCTCCTCCCACAATAATCAGATCGTATGTATGTGTCATAAAATTGTTATTTTTGCCAGTATTTAAAAGGATTTTTGCTTAAATAAGCATTGTAGTATCTTTCATCATTTGTAACCTCATCACCCAGCCAATCCGGTTTTTCAAAAGTTTCCGTTTCAGATTCCAATTCTACTTCTGCCATTACCAAACCTTCGTTCTCTCCATAAAATTCATCCACTTCAAAAACATGTTTGCCTGATTGTATTTCGAAACGTGTTTTTTCAATCTTTCCCTTCTCACATAATTTAAGCAATTCCTGTGCTTCGTCTAACGGAATTTCATTCTCCCACTCAAAACGCGTCATTCCGCCATGCTGGCCGATTCCTTTTATCGTAATGAATCCTTTTTTGCCTTTAATTCGAATGCGGACAGTTCTTTCAGGAAGCGAACTCAAATAGCCCTGAGCGATTTTGTTTTGGGCGAAAGCCTGTGCCTTAAATTTGTCTGATTTTACAAGAAACTTTCTTTCAATCTCAACCATTAGTTCTGCAAATTAAATTTTATGCAAGTTACTTAATTTAACGCTAAACTGAATTTGTTGGTTCGGATTTTGAGAATTAAAAAAAGTGATTTCATCAGGCCTTTTCTAAAAAAGCCGAATCCCAGTTTTTAGTTTTACTGTACCACAATTGTCCGTTCAAAACTTCCAATGGACAATCAATATTATTGGTGTAAAGCGCTCCGGTACCCAATCCCTGCGGCATGTTAGAATTTAGTAAAAACGTCCATTGCGCGATCGCATTTAAACCAATGTTACTTTCAAGTGCTGAGGTAATCCACCAGCCTATATTGTATTTTTCTGCTAATACAATCCATTCCTGAGTTCCTCTGAAGCCACCAACAAAACTTGGTTTCAAAATGATATATTGCGGTTTTATTTTTTGCAAAAGTGCTTCTTTTTCTTCGAATAAAAACACACCAATCAATTCTTCATCCAAGGCAATAGGAAAAGGGGTGTTTTTACATAATTCTGCCATACTGTCAGCATTGCTTTTTTGAATAGGCTGCTCTATACTATGCAGTTCAAAACCAGATAATTGATTTAATTTATTTAAAGCTTCATTTAAATAAAAAGCACCGTTAGCATCAACACGAATTTCAATTTGTTCTGCTGAAAAGTGGCTGCGAATAAAGCGTAATAACTCAAGTTCTTTTTGAAAATCTATGGCTCCTATCTTGAGTTTTATACAAGTAAAACCCTGTTGCAGTTTTTCTTCGATCTGCTCTTTCATGAAGGTTTCTTCTCCCATCCAGACCAAACCATTTATGACAATTGATTTTGAATTATTCGTGAAATCTGAAGGAAATAACAAATACGGATTTTCACTTTTCAGGGATAAAAAAGCCATTTCGATTCCGAATTGAATGGAAGGAAATTCGAGTAATTTTTTCCAAAGAACATCCTCTCCTAAATCAATATTTTGGCAAGCCCAATTTAATTTGGCCTCATAATCTTCCCTGTCGTCAGCACTTAGTCCTCTTAAAATACCACACTCGCCTATTCCTTTTTTACCGTTTTCTTCCAGAATTATAAACCAGGTTTCTTTTTCTGTCATAACACCTCTGGAAGTTCCGGAAGGGCGCTTAAATTTGAGCATATATTTATGGTAAGTCGCTTTCATAGGTGATGCTTTTTTAAACCACATAAGTGATTATGAGAAAATTTAAGTTCGCTTTTTCGGCAAATTTAAATAAACCTATAATCACTTATATGGTGAAAATATTTTTAATTATATAATTTCAAGATCCTCTCAAAGTCGGATGAAGGCAATCCTGCTTTTTGAAAAAGAGCAAAATCCTGTTTGGTTTTGTCTGTCCAGCTTAAACTATCAGTAACGTTTTGGGACTGGTACTTTTTGTAAATTGCTTTTGCATCACCGTAATTGTCACTAACCAAATAGGCATGTGCTAAATTTAATTTTAGAAGTAATTCAGTATCATCCAGTTTTTCACCTTCTTTTAAAAACTTTATCGCTTTTGCGTATTGTTTGGTCAAAATATAACTGTAACCAATAGAACTGTAATCAAGTGCTGTGGCTTTTCCTGCGGTGATTATTGTATTTAATTTAGGAATTGCCTCGTTGTATTTTTGAAGTCTAATTAAAGTATTTGCCTGAGTACGCAAATCATTATAAACGTTTTTAGAAATAGAAGCGTCATTATAACAGGAATTTCCAAAATCCTTATAAACCTTAGTTTTCTCTATGGCAAGCAATTTTTGAAACTCGCCATAACGGTATTGCTTCATGATTTTATCTAAAATACAGACGCAAAAATCGTCAGAATTTGCCATTTTTTGTGCCATTGTTGAGGTTTTGCACAAGCTGACAATTTCGTTTTTATTATCCTGATTCCATCCACGGTTTAGTTTTGTATCAACCCAGGGCACAACTTCTAAAACTATTTTTTGTTTCAATAGCCAGTTTTTGCTTTCGAAGCCAAACCAAATTGTAGTGGTGTTTGCATTAAGGCAAGAAGATTTGTCTATTGACAAACGCTTAGCATCTTTACTTACTGGTTCTGTCTGGGCATAACAGGCATCATTTACTTTTCCGTTATCAATGTATTTTTTTGCATTTGTATCTGAGGTAAAAACTGCATAAGTACATTTATCATCACCTGAAATTTTTGACATTATTAATACTGCTCCTGCAGAACCCTGCCCTATTCCGTAAGGATCAGGAATAGCTTTTAGTACAGAAACCAGACTATTTGCCATTTGCTGATTCTCATCCAAAAGTGTTATTCTGTAAACAATTTCAGTTGTACCAATAGGTAAATCTTCAGTTTTAACATTGATTCTGTCACCTGCAGACACGAGTATTTCTTTTGTAGTGGCACGCTCTTTATCCCAATATCCATCTTTTTGAGCGGAAACATTATAAAAAAAACTAATTAAAAATAAAACTAAAATTTTCTTCAAATTCATCTTTTTCAATATCAAATTCAATAACAAAAATCAATTTCAATGCCTGCAAATATCAACAATCAATTTAAATTTCAATGCCAAAATCAATTTCAATATAAAACTGCAATACGCTTCGTTTTTGCTTGACATTTTTGACTTCGAACATTAAACCTGAAACTAAAAATTTTATCAATCCGGTTCGTTCATGATTTTTTCACGATACTTTTTGCCAATAAGCAAGATCATGTTTTTCTTGTAATCTTCAACCAGCCATTCGCGGTAATTTTTACTGCATTGACTCAAACATTTCGCATAACGTTTAATTCGGCATTCGATATCATCATCCAGCTCTTTGCCTAATGCTTTTGCTTCCTGAAGTGTTTCGGTATTATCAACGCACATTCCCGCGTGCTGTTCCAGCGATTTATCCAAAACAATCTTAGAACGTAAATTTTGCTTAATGGCTAATTTATGTTCTTCATCAACATCAAAAGTTACATCAGCAGTTTTACTGAATTTTGCACGCAACTCTGGTGGCATATTGTACTTGAAATACAATTCAATTTCAGTATCATCACGCAAATTCTCCAAATAAAATTCGGGTGATTTAAAGATGTGCTGCCAGTTTACAGGCTCACTCCACAAACCAAAACGGGCTGCATTATTACCTAAATCGATAACTGTAAACTCATCTTTGCCCGGCAATTTACGAGACCCTCGACCAATCATCTGGTAATACAATGTCAGTGATTTTGTGGCTCTGTTAAGGATAATAGTTTCAACTGTTGGCTCATCGAAACCTGTGGTTAAGATTCCGACAGAAGTTAAAATAGCATCAGGCGTTTTTTTGAACCAGGCCAAAATATCCTTACGTTCTTCGGCACTGCTTGTATTATCAAGGTGTCTGATGTCGTAACCGGCTTCTCTAAAGGTTTCATAAACATATAACGAAGTATGAATACCGTTATTGAAAATCAGGGTTTTTTTACCCAATGAGCGCTCTGTGTATGCATGCAAAAGTTTTTCCTGCATGATAGTATTAGTATACAAATCATCAGATGATTTTACGGTATAATCTCCGTTGATCCCCACTTTTAGAGAGGTCAAACCTACATCATAGCTGTAAGTTGTAGCACGTGCCAAAAATCCTTTGTCGATTAATGAACTAATAGTATCTCCCACAATAAGTTCATCATAACTCTGATGCATTGGTAATTTTATATTCGAACTCAAAGGTGTTGCCGTTACTCCAAGAATAAAAGCGTTTTTGAATGAGTTTAATAGCTTTCTGAATGAATTGTAATGGGCTTCATCAATAATCACCAAACCAATATTATCAAGATGTAATTTCTCGTCATTAATACGGTTTTTTAAAGTTTCAACCATCGCCACAAAACATGAGTAATCATTTTGATCCGGTAGTTCTTTTACTTTACTATTGATAATTTTATTGGAAACCCCAAACCCTTTCAGCATTTTTGAAGTCTGCTTACAAAGTTCAATACGATGTGTCAGAACTACCACTTTTTTATCATTATTAGCTAAATAACGACGAACTATTTCGGAAAAAATCACCGTTTTTCCACCACCTGTAGGGAGCTGGTATAATAAATGATGTTTTGAGGGAGCATTGTCTAAACGTTCAAAAATGGCGTCAATATCACCTTTTTGATATGCATAAAGTTCTTTTTTCTCTTCTCTTTCTATTTCTAAAGTGTTTTGAAGCATTGTAATTTTTGGATTTTTGCAAAAGTACACCTAAAAAACAGTTATTCATTGTATTTTAACGTAAAATAAATTACGCTTTTTAATAAGATTTTTTATGGGAAGTGTTTTTATATGTCGATTTTGTCTAAAATTGTCTCAAATTCATATCTGATTTTCCACTTTTGTTGAATAGTTTCTTGTTGAATCGCTACAATTCTTGCTTTAAATTCATTTAAAATCCCGTTGGAAATCACAAAATTTACTGCCTGTTCAAAAGAATTAAGCATGCTTTTATAAAATAACTCCTGTTTTATAAAATTTCCTGACGAATATGTTTGTGCTATTTCAATATTATAGAACATGATATCTGCAATTACAAACGGGTCAACTCCCAATAAAATAAAATGCTTGATAATTTTTTGAGCCACAGAACGGCGCATTTTTGCTTTTGGACGCCATTTTGCCCCAGGTTTTTTTACGGGGAAATATTCGTGTGAAATCTTCGTCTTGCTTTCCTGTAAAAGTTTATCTTCTTTCGGATTAAAAACAAAATCATAAAACACTTTTACGGGACTAAATTTCTCATATAACTCAATAATTTGTTCTTCGAGCTGTTCCTTATTTAATTCTCCTAAATATTTTTTTAAATCCCGCTTACTCATACTCAAAGTTTAAGATTACAAAAGTAAATTACTTTTATTATACATACTTCAATAATCAGCTATAATACTTAATTTTGCTGCTATAATCTCAAAAAATATATACATGCTTAAGATTTTTAAAGTTACAGCTATTTTAGAAGGAATCTCTTATTTAGTATTAATTGCTAATATGCTTATTCTTAAATCAAACAACCCCGAACTTTATCATACAATTGTACGTCCTTTTGGAATGGGACACGGAGTTTTATTTATTGGCTACATTGTATTGGCTGCTTTATTAAAAAAATCTCAGAACTGGGATTTAAAAACTTTCGGAATTATTCTTGTTGCTTCGCTTATACCGTTTGGAACTTTTTATGTTGAGAGAAAATATTTAGAAAACAATGCATAAGTTTTTGGATAAAATATTCAATTTTTTATATCCGCTTTTCAGAGATTGGGGAATGAGCCGCAGTTTTGCGTCTTACATCAGCCTTGTCTTTAATATTGCTATTATGATAGCACTGGCTTTTGCCATTTATTATATAGCGAAGTTTGTTCTGGTAACGCTAACAGCCATTTTTGCTCAGCGAACCAAAACCAAATTTGACGATTATTTAATTCACAATAAGACCACAAAATATACGGCTTATTTAATTCCGTTCTTCTTTATCTACAAAGCAGTGCCAATTATTTTGGACAGATATGAGTATTGGGAATTGCTTTTTGGAAAAATAGTTGGAATTTATATCGTTTTGATCAGTTTGTGGATTATCAGAACAATTTTTAATGCATTACGTGATTATTTAAAAAACAAACCTGAATACAGCGATAAACCTATTGACAGCTTCGTTCAGGTAATTATGATTGTGCTTTGGATTTTCGGAGTTGCCATGATTATTTCGACTTTATTCGGAATCAAAAAAGGAGAACTACTAACGATTCTGGGAACCCTTTCGGCTATCATTATCTTAATTTTCAGAGATACCATTTTAGGATTTGTTTCGAGCGTTCAGGTAGCAATTAACGATATGGTTCGTATTGGTGACTGGATTACAATGGATAAATTTGGTGCCGATGGAGATGTAATCGAAATTAACCTGACAACTGTAAAAGTCCGGAATTTTGATAATACCATTACCACGATTCCAACCTATGCTTTAAGTTCAGATTCTTTTCAGAACTGGCGTGGCATGCAAAAATCAGAAGGAAGACGTATAAAGAGACACGTTTTGATCAAGAGCAGCTGCGTTCGTTTTTTAAATGATGATGATTTGAATGAGATGAAAAAGGTGCAGCTGATAAGTTCTTACATTGAAACCAGACAAGCAGAAATTGAGAAGTACAATCACTTGCGCGGTATCGATAAATCTCTGGCCCTTAATGGCCGAAATATGACTAATCTGGGACTGTTTAGAAAATATATTATACAGTATTTAGTTAATTATCCGGGCTTGAATAAAAATATGCATATTATCTGCCGTCAGCTACAATCTACAGAACATGGAGTTCCTTTAGAAATTTATGCCTTTTCGAGTGATAAACGCTGGGCCAATTATGAATATATTATGGCAGATATTTTTGACCATATTATGGCTTCTGTAGTATACTTTGATTTGGAAATTTTTGAATTACCTTCTGCAATTGGTCATTTGGACAGGTAAATAAGCTTCAGGTTTCAGGCTGAACATCTTTAAAAAATCTGAAACCTGAAACTATTTTTTTGCTTCTTTAAAAACATACTCCGGGTTTTTATAATTAAGAGTTCCCGGCAAAAAGCACGGAAGACTCATATAAGTTCCCATTACACCGTTTCCTAAAAACAGTTTATTTTCTTTTTTTAATAAAGCCAATGGCTCCCTTTTCCAACTACCTCCATTTGATATATAATGAAAATCCCCTCTTAAAGTATCCCCTCTAACTTCTCCCCTTACATCTCCGGAATCTTTACCATTTCTGTAATATGATCGTTCATAACGCCCGTAAAAACGTTTTTCGTTTATTTGAATAGCCAAAATTGCAGTGTCTTTATTATTTACAGCCTGATAGACAATATGATTGTATTTGTCTTTTTCATCCTTAGAATTGCAGGACATTAAAAAAGCAAATAATAGAGAAACAGTTACAAAATTTTTCAGCATTTTCTAAGAGTTTTTTTTACCATATAAATGATATAAGTTCATGTAACTTTAAGCAAAGTTTATATTTACTTACTTAACTTATATGGTGGGAAATTTATTTTACAAACGATCCTTTACGAATTCAATTTTGGTTTTTCCATGTGGTTTTGGCTTTCCGTCCTCGCCTAAGTTAACCATAGTGGTGTGATCAATTGTAATGATAATTTCGCGTGTCATCATATTTCTTACGGCACATTTAAGAACTAAAGAAGTTGTACCAAATTTCACCACATCGATTCCAATTTCTACAATATCACCTTGTCTGGCAGAACTTTTAAAATTGATTTCGGACATGTGCTTAGTTACCACCCGTGGATTCTCTAATTGTACAATTGAATATAAAGCCAGCTCTTCGTCAATCCAGGCTAATAGCTGACCGCCGAATAAAGTTCCGTTTGGATTTAAATCCTGGGGCTTAACCCATTTTCTGGTATGGAATCTCATATTTTTATTTTATAGGGGTAAAAATAGTTTTTTACTCCCATAATCGAATTATGTTTTTTTATTAATCCTTAAGATTTCAATAATTCGAAAATTTGCTGCTGAATTATTTCAAAAATCATTTTTAAAAGTCCAAAATATTAAAATTACAGTCAACGAAATATTTTAATTTATGAACTTATTTTTTGTAGATTTTGTCAGTAACTAAATCCGGGGAAAGTATTTTTATAAAAGATATTTTTATAATTTTAAAGAAAAACCATGGCAGAGAGAGACACTTTTTTAAAAGAATTCAGAGGCGAAACTTTAGGAACTATCAGCGCTCAGTCATCTGCTGATGAGTTATTTCAAAATCAAATCCTTAGACCCATTTTAAAACTTCAGAACGATTTGTTTATTGCCGTTTTCATTAATTATGTCAATAAAAACAAAGCTGATTTTTATTCATACACTGTAGAAAAGAAATTGCAGGTCATCGAAAATTCCATTCAAAAAGATATTAAGTTCCGAAATTCTTTAAAAGGAATTGTTATGGCACTTTTTACTATTGAAGAGTATAACACCTATATTCAAAACTCATCAAGCCTAAACAAAAGGATGATGAATTTACTGATTGACAGATTGAAAAGTCAGGTTCAATTATTTGAGGTGGAATCAAATTCGAAGTAGGTTTTAAATACTGATGATTTTATCAAATAAGCACATTATATATGAAAATGAATGCCGTAAATTTTTTATCGGTGAGACAATCCGTGGTGTTATTTACGGAGAAATAAAATTTTATTTTGACGAAAACACAGAAGATGTTTTTACTCAGCCATCATACAGAACAAAGTACCCAGACATTGATACATTAGATCATTCTATTTACTTTAAGACCGATAACCTAACGATTTATATTTTTTGGGATGATACATTTTTTAGTTATGGCCTTTTAGCAAAACAAATTGACTTAACGGAGCAAACTAATGTTCATGAACAAAAATCTGATGTTTCTAATGATGAAAAATGGATTAACATAGTCGGGCAAAGAATTATTGATTTCAAAATAATTTGGGAAGAAGTGTATACTTCAAACATTGGTGGTACAAACAAGACGTATTTTATATATCCACAAACTTTTACTTTGTTAACAGAAAATGGAATAACTATAATTTTAAGTGCTTCAGAGTTTAAAGGATTTGAAAAAAATAAAACTTACGGGATGAGCGATAATTTACTTGTTACAACAAATATTGTATTAGCAAAGGATTTAAAAATTATATAAATTTAATTCTAATTTACTTAAGTAAAAAACATATAATTAATGTTCAATCAATTCCGAAATAATTTCCCTCTTAATGATTCAAAATGGAATGAATATACAAGCTATTTCAAACGCCTTGAAGTTCCTGCAAAAACAATACTTTTAGAAGAAGGCGAAATCTCAAAAAGACTTTTTATAATCGAAAAAGGCTGTATCCGGGTTTGGTTCAACAATAACGGCAAGGATCTTACTACCCAGTTTTTTTTCGAAAACCAAAGCGTAGCTTCCATCGAAAGTTTTATTAAAAAACTCCCAAGCCCTGTATTTATTGAAACCATTGAACCTTCTG
The DNA here is from genome assembly GCF_000735715.2 of Flavobacterium chungangense LMG 26729. Classification (NCBI taxonomy): domain Bacteria; kingdom Pseudomonadati; phylum Bacteroidota; class Flavobacteriia; order Flavobacteriales; family Flavobacteriaceae; genus Flavobacterium; species Flavobacterium chungangense. Next base: position 63,743 of record NZ_JASY01000005.1, on the reverse strand, counting down.
TTTTATGGTGGATTCATAAAAGTGATGTTGATATAATCCTGGAAGAAATTAAGGAAATTCCCGAATTAAGAGATCAGTTTATTGACAAGATTTTTGAGCGCACGTTCGATTATATACACCATTTTGTTTCTTTTATAAAAGATTCTCCATCTCAGCGATATTTAAATTTAACTGAGGAAAATCCTCAAATTATTCAGCGTGTTCCACAGCATTATATTGCTTCTTATCTTGGTGTAAGTACGGTTCATTTAAGCCGGATTAAAAGCAAATTACTTCAGAAAAAATAATCGGGTCAATTTGATAACAAATGTTATCGCCTGTCTTTAAACTGCTATTTAGCTTTGTATCATAAAATTTAAACTTATGAAATGAGCATAACCTTAAATTGGTCGTAAGCACCAATAAAGATATGCGAATTACATATGACCGATAAAAATCAATAAATATCAACATATGAAAGCAGCAGTAATTTACAAAAAAGGCGAAATGCCAAAATATGCAGAATTTGCAGATCCAATTCCACAAAATGAAAACGAAATTTTAATTTCGGTCAAAGCAGTAGCTATTACCAATCTGGATAAAGCAAAAGCCAGCGGCAAACATTATTCATCTGAAAATGAAAATCAAAACGGGACCGTAATAGGAAGTGACGGTGTTGGTTTATTAGAAGATGGCACAAGGGTTTACGCAAGAGGAATTACGGGAACAATTGCTGAGAAGGCAATTGTTGAAAAAAACAGAATGGTGGCGTTACCGGAAGGAATTAATAATACAACAGCAGCGGCAATGCCCAATGCAATTGCAGGATCAGCTATGGCATTACGATTTCGAGCCGGAATGAAACAGGGAGAAACTGTTTTAATAAACGGAGCTACGGGCTTTACAGGCCAAATGGCTATTCAGCTTGCAAAACATTACGGAGCAAAAAAAATAATCGTAACCGGAAGAAATGAAAAGACACTTGAAAACCTTTTAAAATTAGGTGCTGATGAAATCATTTCTCTTAAACAAGAAGATGAATCGATACTCAGTCAACTCAAAGAAATCCATCAAAATACGCCAATTGATATTATTCTGGATTATTTATGGGGACATTCTGCTGAATTGATTTTATCAGCATTAAAAGGAAACGGGTCATTTACAAATAAAGTTCGATTTGTTTCAATTGGTTCCATCTCAGGCGACACTATTCAATTATCATCGGGAATTTTAAGAAGTGTGGATCTTCATTTATCAGGTTCCGGATTAGGAAGCTGGACTAAAGAAGAAGTGAAATTACTTTTTTCAGAAATACTTCCGGAAATGTTTCTTCTTGCAGCTCAAAATAAATTGAAAGTAAATATTGAAGAAGTTAGTTTAATCGATATTGAGAAAATGTGGAATAAAGATGTCTCTGATGGTAAACGTCTGGTTGTAACTATCTAAAAAAAAGGTTTGATAAGATAATTTAATCTCGTCAAACCCTTTTTACTGAATTAAAGGATCTATCTATTCTTTAGACAACATCAATTCTTTAATATATTTTACCGGTGCGCTTCCAAAGCTCAGGAATTTTTCGTGAAATTGTTTCAAATTAAATTTATCACCTTGCTCTTTTTTAAGTTCTTCTCTTAAGTTATAAATTTCAGTATAGCCTGTAAAATAAGAACATAATTGTACTTGCGATAAAGTAACACGTTTCCATTTTCCTTCAGCTTCCGCCTTTTGCTGAAAAGCTTCGTTGATAAGCAAATCCAAAGCAGCCTCTTTAGACATATTTTTAGTATGAACACTAATATCCAAAATTGTATTGCAGGTTGCTCTTAAATTCCATTTATAATACATCAACCACATTTCATCAGAGTTTTTATAACCGCTTTCCAACATCATTTTCTCTGCATATACAGCCCAGCCTTCAATCATGGCACCATTTCCTAAAATAGATTTGATAATACTTGGCGACTGATTACTGTAAACCAATTGTGTATAATGTCCCGGAACAGCTTCGTGAATATTTAAAATCTGTAAAATATAATCATTGTATTCACGCAGATAACTCTCGGCATTTTCGGCTGTCCAGCCAGACATGCTGCCTACATTATAATAGGTATTTGCATTTTTATCATACGGTCCTGGTGCTGATATTGATGCTCCTGCAACCCCGGCCATATATGCCGGTTCTTTACGGACTACTAATGGTTTTGACGGATCAATGTATAATAAATCTTTGGCTTTAACATAGGCCGTTAACTCTGGAATTTGTTTTTCTATTTCAGACTGAAATTTCTCAGGAGTTGTATGTTTTAGCGAAATCTGATCAATTACCTGTTTAATTACTGACAGTTTATCAGTTGGCTTAGGAGTGTTCCCTTTGTATTTTGACCAAAGCTTATCGGCAAGGGCAAACATTTTATCATGCAGGTCTTTTTTATGATCAATAGCAATTTTATAAATTTCATCAGCTGAATAACCGGATTGAATATCAAGATTGAATTTTTTAGCATATAAAGCTTCCCCTAATCTAAAAGAACGTGGCGTTTTATTAGGCAATGCTTTTAACCAGTCTGCATAATCTTTAATTGCTTTTACAGCAACTTTAGCCTTGTCAAGCATTTCCTTTTTTTCAGCATCACTTAATTTGCTCTTTTCTAAAGCTGATCTTAAATCGGCTTCAAAAACAGAAGAACCACCTAAATTTTGAGCAATAGCCAGTTCAGTATGCTCAATAGTTGGATTTTTAATATTCTTTTTGGCAGCCTCATAATAAGTCGGAATAGTATTCATTTTGGTATTAAAAGCACGGAGGCGAATTTCTAAACTGTCATAATTGCCATTTAAAATTTCAGCAAATAAACCACAAACATTATATTCTGATGGATCCCATTCTGATGATTTCAATTCTTTAATATTAAATATTGTGCTTTCCAGTTGATTTTTTATCATATGGAAATCTGTTTTATTCTTATCCGATAAGTCTTCAATATTATATTGTTTTAAAGAATCTAATTGTGCATTTACAAAATCAAGTTGTTTTTTATCAGCCTCCGCATTTGGAGTTACCAAAAGACTGTCTAATTTATGATATCCCACAGCAGATGCCCATTCTGGATTAATTTGCCATAAAGCAGTAACAAAACCATCTTTATAGTTGTCAAATTTTTTATCTGCATCCTGATTGGATTTAGTGCTTTTATTACAGGAAAAAAGCAGGGGAAGTGTAATAATTGAAATAAATATTTTTTTCATGTTTATTAGTTTATAAAGTATAAATGCAAAATGATCATGGTTTAATATGCCAATAGATCAATAAGTTCTTTTTCGAATTTGTCTTTTGGTAAAAATTGATCTTCCAAAGCTTTTGTAAACGGAATTGGAGAATCTAAACTGGCAACTCTCTTTACCGGTCCATCAAGAAATTCAAAACATTGTTCCATTATTAAGGCCGAAATATCGCTTGCTATACCGCCAAACAAGGTATCTTCCTGATAAATAATAACTTTCCCTGTTTTTTTAACCGATGCAAAAATAGTTTCGGTATCCAAAGGCTGCAGAGTTCTTAAATCGATTAAATCAGCCTCTATATCAGGATTTTTTTCTAACGTTTCCAATGCCCAGTGTACCGTTGCGCCAAAAGCAATAATAGTTATCTTTTTTCCTTCTTTTATCAAGGCTGCTTTTCCTAACGGAATCGTATAATAATCATTTGGAACATCCTGATAAATGCTTCTGTACAACTGTTTATGCTCAAAAAACAAAACAGGATTCGGGTCGTTTATTGAAGTATTTAACAATCCCTTGGCATCATACGGAAAAGCCGGATAAACTACTTTTAACCCTGGAGTTTTGGTAAACCAGGCTTCATTAGTCTGCGAATGAAATGGTCCTGCCTGAGTTCCACCACCACAAGGCATTCGCACAACAACATCAGCTTTTTCGCCCCAGCGGTAATGGGATTTTGCCAGTAGATTAACAATGGGATTAAAACCTGTTGAAACAAAATCAGCAAACTGCATTTCAACAATCGCTTTATAACCGTTAATTGATAACCCCATTCCGGTTGAAACAACTGCACTTTCACAAATAGGAGTATTGCGAACCCGGGCTTTTCCAAAAAACTCAACAAAACCATCTGTTATTTTAAAGGCTCCACCATATTCTGCTATATCCTGCCCCATAATAACAAGGTTTTCATGTCGTTTCATAGATTGTTCCAAACTATTTCTGATGGCATCCAGAAAACGAATATTTTTAGATTCTGATGAATGGTTAATTTCTTCATGTTCATAAGGCTTGTAAACATCATCTAATTCTCCCTCAAGAGTTGGCACAATTTCTGGCTCTGCATTTGCTATGGCTAAATTATCCTCAATTTCCTGTTTGATTTCGTTATGAAGCTGTTCATCAAATTCGGCTGTCAAAATACCCGTTTCTGTCAAAAACTTTCGATAATTTGTAACGGGATCTTTTGCAGCCCATTCATCCATTAATTCCTGAGGAACATATTTTACACCGCTCGCCTCTTCATGACCGCGCATTCTAAAAGTTTTAAATTCTAATAATACAGGGTGAGGATTTTCCTGCATTGAAGCTTTTAGTTCAGATAATTTAGTATAAACTTCCAGAATGTTATTTCCGTCAATAACATGGCTTTCCATACCATAGCCTAGTCCTTTATCAGCCAGATTTTCACACAAATACTGTTCATTCGTAGGGGTCGAAAGCCCGTAACCGTTATTTTCAATAATAAACATAACAGGCAGTCTCCAGACTGCGGCAATATTTAAAGCTTCATGAAAATCACCTTCGCTTGTTGCGCCTTCACCGGTAAATACAGCTGTTATCTTTTTATTATTTTGAAGTTTATTGGCTAAGGCAATTCCGTCTGCAATGCCCAACTGTGGACCAAGATGCGAAATCATTCCGATAATTTTGTATTCCTGTGTTCCAAAGTGAAAACTCCGATCTCTCCCTTTTGTAAATCCATTCGCTTTTCCCTGCCATTGCGAAAACAGTCGATGCAGCGGAATATTTCTTGAAGTAAAAACGCCCAGATTTCTATGCATTGGCAATACATATTCAGATTCATCCAAAACAGCTGTAACACCAACTGCAATAGCCTCCTGACCAATTCCGGAAAACCATTTTGATACTTTTCCCTGCCGGATCAAAATGAGCATTTTCTCTTCGATTAAACGAGGCTTTAGTATTTTTTTATATAAATCTAATAATTGAGCGTCAGTAAGGTCTTGTCTGTAAAAGATCATTGTAGTTATTTTTATTTCAAATATATAAAAATACAACAATCCTAATTGCATTTGTTAAACAATTAATCATTGAAAGATCATTAATAAATGAAACTTTATGGTACTATCTTTAAATCATTAAGGTAAAATTCATTCATCGTAATTTCTTAAGGCTTTTTTAAACTGCAAAATACGGAGTGAGAATATCTTCAAAATTAAACAACCCTTCTTTTTTATCCCTTAGATTTTCGGCAACGAAGATTACACCGCTTCCAAAAGCCTCACGTGAAATACTTTCGTGTACCAGCCTTACGGTCTGAAACGGAAATCCGAAAACAACTTCATGCTTACCAACAATTCCGCCAGCTCTAACAGAATTTATCTCATCTTTTTCTACCTCCAGTGCTTCTGCGATCTTTAAGGCTGTTCCGGAGATTCCGTCTTTTCCTTTAAAATGTTCTTCAATAATTTCAATATCCACCCATGGAGCGATTTTCTTTAAAAATTTGGAAGCAAACAGTAAATAATTTACACCTAAAGTTATATTTGGGCTCCAGAATACGGTTGTCATTTTAGAAAGTGATTCTATAAAATCTTTTTCTTTTTTTGTATAATGTGAGATTGCAGAAATTATCTTGATTTTTCGCTTACTTGCTGCTTCACCATAAGTGTAAATGCCGGTACCAGATGAAAAATCAATTATTACATCAACTGGCTGACTATCTAATAATTCTGCAATTGGAGTTGTTTCGCTGGAATATATTCTTCCTGTCTCGTCAGAATCGATTCCCAGATATTCCGCTGTATTACGATTCTCTAAAGTATGGTTTCTTTTCATTACCCATTTAAGAGAAAAATTTTTGTTTTGCAATAAAACCGAAGCCACTGCTTTTCCTGTTTTTCCAAATCCGATTAGTCCTATTTTCATAATGTTCTTTTTCATAAAAATAGAGTTTTCTATTTAAAAATTCATGTTTTTCAGAATTATTAACATGTTTTTAATGCAAAATAAGTCTGAAATTAAATTTTAATCAAAATTGTTTTTCTTTCTTTATGTTAAATTATTGCAGGAAAAATCCAATTTTATGCTATTTTTTAAAATTCAAAACTAAAATATTCTATACCTTTGTTATGAAAAGGCCTGAGACCTTTTTTTCTTAAATAAAAATGTAAAGTATGCAAAACATTCCTAGTGTAGACTTACGTGATTTCCTTTCGGACAACCCGGAACGTAAACAAAAATTTGTAAATGAAATCGGCAGTGCATTTGAAAACATTGGCTTCGTAGCCCTAAAAGGTCATTTTTTGGATGACAAACTGGTAGACGAACTGTATGGTGAAATTCGAAAATTTTTCGCCTTGCCAGTAGAAACCAAACACAATTATGAAATTCCCGGAATAGGCGGACAAAGAGGTTATGTTTCTTTTGGAAAAGAACATGCCAAAGGACGTAAAGAGGGAGATTTGAAAGAGTTCTGGCATTTTGGTCAATACGTTGACAAAGATTCAAAATACGCTGCAGAATATCCGGATAATGTTGAAGTAAAAGAATTACCCCGTTTTAATATTATAGGAAAAGAAGCCTATCAAATGTTGGAAAAAACAGGTGTTTATGTACTAAGAGCACTTGCTTTGCATTTAGGTCTGGATGAATTTTATTTTGATCAATATGCTAAAGAAGGTAACTCCATTTTAAGACCAATACATTATCCTCCAATTACTTCTGAGCCAGAGAATGCTATTCGTGCAGCTGCTCACGGCGACATTAACCTTATTACCTTATTAATGGGGGCGCAAGGAAAAGGATTACAGGTTCAAAATCATGATGGAGAATGGATTGATGCCATAGCAGAAGATGATGAATTAGTAATTAATGTGGGTGATATGTTGTCAAGACATACCAATAATAAACTAAAATCAACTATACATCAGGTAGTTAATCCACCTAGAGAATTATGGGGAACATCCCGATATTCGATTCCGTTTTTTATGCATCCGGTAAGCGATATGCGTCTGGATTGCCTGGAAAACTGTATTGATGCTGAAAATCCGAAGAAATTCGAAGACATTACAGCAGGAGATTATTTATACGAACGTTTGGTAGATTTAGGTTTAATAAAAAAATAATCTTTAAATTTACGATAAGTAATAAAAAGACATTGAGTTCATGCTTAATGTCTTTTTAATTTTAAAAAATGACACAATGGACTTTAAAGACCAACTCAAAAATTTATTTCCCGATCACATAGAATCAAACGAACCCGAAGAAGTTCAGGAACAGGAACATGTACTTTATGTTCAAAAAGAGCCCATGATTTGCAAATTTGAAAAACGAAAAGGAAAAGCTACAACTATTATTGAAGGTTACGAAGGAAGCGATGAAGACTTTAAAATTCTGGCTAAAGAAATTAAAACAAAATTAAGTGTTGGCGGTACTTTCAAAGATGCCTCTATCATCATTCAAGGTGATTACCGTGATAAAATTATGGCAATTTTAAAAGAAAAAGGATTTAAAACAAAAAGGGTCGGCGGTTAAACAATTGTTGATTTATGAAATTTGGAATTTCTTAGACAATAGCATAAAAACAGACACTGTGTACCTCTCCACAAAAAACTTAGAAACTTAGAACCTCAAAAAAAATGATACAAGCATCAGAATTAATACTCAACCCAGATGGAAGTTTATATCACTTAAACCTTCGTCCTGAACATGTAGCTCACGATATAATTTTTGTTGGAGATCAAAACAGAGTTGAAAAAATTACCCAGTTTTTTGACTCAATTGAATATTCTACCCAAAAAAGAGAATTTAAAACCCAAACCGGAATTTACAAAGGCAAAAGAATCACTGTAATGTCAACGGGAATTGGACCTGACAATATTGATATTGTTCTAAACGAATTAGATGCTTTGGTTAATATTGATTTAGAAACCCGTCTGCCAAAAAAAGAACTGACATCTTTAAATATTATCCGAATTGGAACATCAGGTTCCCTACAGTCTGATATACCTGTAGATAGTTTTGTGATGTCTAAATTTGGTTTAGGATTGGATAATATGCTTCGCTCCTATTTGGTTGATGGCATCTCAGAAAATGCACTGGAAGATGCTTTCATAATGCATACTAATTGGGATATTAGAAAAGGAAGGCCATACGCAATCCCGTGTTCTGAAACATTAGAAAAGATCATTGAATCCGATAAGATATTTAAAGGAATAACAGCTACAGCCGGAGGCTTTTACGGTCCACAAGGAAGAGTTTTACGTTTGAATATTCAGGACGAAGAATTAAACAATAAAATGGATAATTTTGATTTTAATCATAACCGTATCACAAATTTAGAAATGGAAACTGCAGCTATTTATGGGCTTTCAGCATTATTAGGACATAATGCTTTGTCATTGAATGCGATTATTGCCAATCGTGCTTCAGGAACTTTTAGCGAAGATCCATATAAAGCTGTCGATGAATTAATTTCGTATACATTGAATAAATTGGCAGCTATATAATGTTTGGTTTTTTAATTGATCATATAATTTTTAAACCAATAAGAAGATTTACTTTAGGCATGGGAGGTTTATTTAGATGGAGTTTTTTTCAACTTCTAAATGTTTCTATTGAGGAAAAATATCCTAAAAATCTAGAATATTATTGGGATAACCAGAGTGACAATATTGATAAAAATGGTTTTACAACAGCTCAGAAAAATTTATTTGCCGGTTTTATGCTTTTCATTTGTTTTATAATTTTAATTGAAAAAATAGAAGGATGACTTTAAGAGTTGCACGGCATACAAATGATCTAAAGAAAATTGAAGACTTTTATATCAATATTTTAGGGTTTCAAAAACTCGGTGGTTTTCAAAAACATAATAATTATGATGGTATTTTTATTGGAAAGCCCGATTTAGACTGGCATTTTGAATTTACACAATCTCAAACAAAAGCAAATCATATTTTTGATGAAGATGATATAATAGTACTTTATCCGGATACAATTGCAAAATATAATAGTTTACTTGAAAATCTTTTAAAAAATAATATTCAAAAGATAACTGCAATGAACCCATATTGGAATGAAAACGGGCAAATGTACCTCGATCCGGATGGTTATCGTATTGTAGTATCGCCTTTAAAAGCACAAAATTAAATTACAGAATGGCAGAAACACACAAAAAAATCCTATTTAGATATTATAGTGATTTATTAGAAGATACAGTTGTAGAGACTATGTGGGCAGAAATTATTGATTTAGAAAAAGGATATTTCAAATTGGATAATATTCCTTTTTTTGGGCCTTTGATTGCCACAGAGGATATTTTCTTTGCAGAATATGATGAGGATGAAGAATGTCTGGTTTACAGAAAAACAATTGAAAGCTTTGGCAATTCAATTCTTCAGGTAGTAATTTTAGAGAAAGGATTTGATAAAGAAATAATCAGAGAAGAATTAAAACTAATTAATTGTGCATCTGAAGGTTTAAACGAAACCTTATTTGCAGTAGAAGTTGCAAAAGATACAGATTATTCTATTGTAAAAGACCTTTTAAGCCAATACGAGTTACAGGAAATAATAGAATTTGCAGAACCTTGTCTTTCTGAAAAGCACAGGACTGATTTGTTAAAAAATTAAACAAACAAACAAACAAACAAACAAACAAACATAGAATACGCATACCCAAACAACTTAACTTAAACTTAAAACTAGAATGAAAACTGTAAAAATTGTAGGTGTTCCTGAACACTTCAATTTGCCATGGCATCTTTGCATTGAAAATGGCGAATTTGAAGCTGAAAATATAGATTTACAATGGAAAAATATTCCTGAGGGTACTGGCAAAATGTGTCAGATGCTTCGTGATGGTGAAGCTGACATTGCTGTTATTTTAACCGAAGGCATTATAAAAGATATCGTTGCCGGAAATCCAAGCAAAATTGTACAGATCTATGTACAATCACCTTTAATCTGGGGAATTCACGTAGCCGCTAAATCTGATTTCAAGACAATAAAAGACCTTAAAAATAAAAAAGCTGCGATTTCCAGATTGGGATCGGGATCACAATTAATGGCATACGTAAATGCAAATGAACAAGGCTGGGAAACAGATAATTTAGAATTTGAAATCATCAATACAATTGATGGCGCTGTCGAAGCTCTGACAAACAAAACTGCTGATTATTTTATGTGGGAACGTTTTATGACCAAACCGCTTGTTGATCAGGGTATTTTCAGACGTGTTGGTGACTGTCCTACTCCATGGCCTTCATTTGTAATTGCTGTTCGGGAAGAGTTTTTGAAAAAAAATCCTAAAATAGTAGAAAAAATCCTTGAAACGATCAATAGTACAACACATGATTTTACTCTAATTCCAGATATCGATAAGACATTAGCCGATATATTTAATCAAAAACTCGAAGATATTCAGGAATGGTTAAAGTTAACACAATGGTCACAAAAAAATTTAACCGAAAAAGCCTTTATTAAGATTCAAAATCAGTTATTTGATCTGGGAATTATTGATAAAAAAATTACTTTTGTTGAAATCGTAAAAGCTTTGTAAAGCACTGCTTTTAATTATTATGATAAAAATCCCAAAAATTGACTTTCCGCAATTAAAATCCAAATTACAGGTGAAATCTCCCTGGGATAAGATTATTATTATGGTATTAAGTCTTTTGATTACCATTCCGGTTTTTATCATATTGCACCAAAACCTGATTGATTTAAAATGGCCTTTAAATTTAGACCGCATCTTTATTTTTTTATTTGTTTTTGCTGCAATTTTCTTTCTTTTGATGTTGTTACGTACCATCATTATAATCTGTATTGCTCTATACATATTAGTGTTAGTTTACGGTAGTGTTATTGGAAATTATGGTTTCAACGAAATTTCCGAAGATTATAATTCAATGATTTACACGATGTCTGATAATCCTTTTCCACAGGATATTATTGTGGCAAAACTATTGCCTTTTCCAAATAAATCAAAAATCATTAATGCCATAGAATATCAGAATCCAAAGGTTCGAAACTTCGCTATTATGGCAACTACAAAGCATTTTAAAGGTATAAAAGGATACTCCGATTACAGGACAATAATTCAGTGTTTTGCCGTTTTTAAGGAAATCAATGATCGATGGAATTACGTTAACGATCCAAAAGAAGGCGATTATATTGCCACAGCCAGTGAATCATTAGAATATTTTTCCGGAGATTGTGACGATCATTCTATTTTGATGGCTGCTGCGGTTCGTTCTATTGGCGGAACACCACGATTAATCCATACAAAAGGGCATATTTATCCCGAAATACTGATTGGGTCTTTAATCGATCTGGAAAAGGTCAATTATTTAATTAAGAATGTCCTTTTTGTGAAAGAAAGTAAAGGAAAAATAATTCATTATCATATCGACGAACGCGGACAGGTCTGGATGAATCTGGATTACACTGCCAAATATCCTGGCGGCCCCTTTATGTACGAAGAAATTTTAGGGGCTTTGACTTTAAACTGATTCAGAAAAACAAACCGAAAAACAAATTAAACCACCAACAATCAATTAACTGATTGATTTTAATTGTACAAATATTTAATTATTAAATTGATTGATTTGATTATATGTAACATTAGAATATGCTAATTCTTTATCAACTAAAAATTTAAAGAACTTATTATCTTCTTTCATCTTACCTATTTCAAGTATAGATTTTTGAGAATAAAAAAAACTCCCATTTAAATTCTGTTGATAAGTATATGTTTCAAGATACATTGTAACTCCCTTCTTTAAAACTGTAGGATTAGAGAAATCTTTAGCTATAAATATATTAGGAAATTTATCCTTATCAACATATAATTCTCCAGTACTTTCGTTAATTGGATTAAAATGACCATCAGGAGTTTTTTCTAAAAACAAAATTAATCTCTGTCCCGCTTTTAATTCTCCCATTCTTGGATCACATAACCATTCCTTCCAAATTGTAACATTAATTTTCGGACCTGATCTTCCTTTCACAAATTGACTTATTGTGAATTCGTAGCTATTTTTAAAAACTTTGGAAACACTCCCGTCAACAATTAAATCCGCTTTTGAAATGACAATAGAATATGGTATCGTCATTTTTTTATAGTTCAAATTAAATGTTGGACCTATAAATAACAATAAACAGACTAAAATCTTCATAGGTAATCATTTAAACAGTAAAGTATATTTTCAAATATAATACAATAAATCGCATTATACATGAAAATGTACAATGCGATTTATTTGTAAGCTACTATTAAAAACTACTTCTGACGCTTCTTCAAAACATCAATTACATCATTTAACTGATATCCTTTTGCCTGTAACAAAATCAGGTAATGAAAAAGCAAATCGGCGCTTTCGCTCAGGAATAAGTCATCGTTATCATCTTTCGCTTCAATAACCACTTCTACTGCTTCTTCACCTACTTTTTGAGCTATTTTATTGATTCCTTTTTCGAATAAAGAAGCTACATAACTTTTCTCAGAATCAGCATTTTCTCTGCGGGTTTTGATTGTATTTTCTAATTCGGAAATAAAACCATAATTAGCATCATTTGGTTCCTGCCAGCAAGTATCCGCACCAGTATGGCAAGTTGGTCCAACAGGTTTTGCCTGAATTAAAAGCGTATCACCGTCGCAGTCATTTTTTATACTTACCAGATTCAAAAAATTTCCGCTCTCCTCGCCTTTTGTCCAAAGCCTTTGTTTGGATCTGCTGAAAAAAGTCACTTTTTGAGTCTCTATTGTCTTTTGAAGCGATTCTTCATTCATATACCCCAGCATCAGGACGTTTTTAGTCTCTGAATCCTGAATAATTGCCGGAATTAATCCGTGGGCGCTTTTAATATCTATTTCCATATTAGTCTAAAGTTGTAAAGTCTAAAGTCTTAAAGTTAAAACTACATTCGGACTTCTATATTTTTATTTTTATTGTTTAAATCTTTCTTCTTGACTCTATTCTAAAGTCTAACTTCAATATCATTTTTCCTAAGTTCCTGTTTCAACGCTTTTATTTCGATTTCTTTAAAGTGAAAAACACTCGCAGCCAAAGCTGCATCTGCTTTTCCTACCTTAAAAGAATCAACAAAGTGCTGAATATTTCCAGCTCCTCCCGAAGCAATAATCGGAATATTAATTAATCCTGACAATTTTGCCAAAGCCTCGTTTGCAAAACCATTTTTAGTCCCGTCATTATCCATTGAGGTGAATAAAATTTCACCAGCACCGCGTTCAGCTACCTCAACCGCCCAATCGAATAAATTTAATTCTGTTGGAACTTTTCCACCCACCAAATGTACGATCCATTGTCCGTCTATTTGTTTGGCATCAATTGCCACCACCACACACTGGCTTCCGAATTTCTGAGCCAGGTCATTAATCAATTGTGGATTTTTTACTGCCGATGAATTGATCGAAACTTTATCAGCTCCGTTATTCAAAAGGATTTCAACATCTTCTACAGATGAAATTCCGCCACCAACAGTAAACGGAATATTGATTTTCTCCGCCACACTTCGTACCATATTGACTAATGTTTTTCTACGCTCTTCCGTTGCCGAAATATCCAGAAAAACCAATTCATCCGCACCTTCAGCCGAGTAAATTTCAGCCAGTTCAACCGGATCACCCGCATCACGCAAATCTACAAAATTTACGCCTTTTACGGTTCTTCCGTTTTTTATATCTAAACAGGGTATAATTCTTTTTGCAAGCATTTTTTTTGTTGTTTCACAGAGATTCGCAAAACGTTCACAGAGATTCACAAAGATTTTTTTTAGTGAATCTTTGTGTTTTACTTCGTGCAACTTTGCGAAATAATCTATTTATTTAAAATATAATTCTCTAATTGCTTTAATGTAATTCTTCCCTCGTAAATTGCTTTCCCGATTATAGTTCCTTCACAGCCTAATTCGGCTAATTTTGGCAATTCGTCGAAAGTTGAAATTCCACCTGAAGCGATAAGTTTTACACCTTTGGCTTCGGCTAAGATTTTACCGTACAAATCAAAACTTGGTCCTTCCAACATTCCGTCTTTGGCTATATCAGTACAAATAACATACTGAATTCCTTTGGTTTGGTAATTCTGAATAAACGGAACCAAATCTTCATCTGAATCTTCCAGCCAGCCTGAAACTGCAATTTTCTCGTCTTTGGCGTCAGCTCCTAAAATAATTTTATCTGATCCGTATTCTGCAATCCATTTTTCGAAAATAGCTCTGTTTTTTACCGCAATACTTCCTCCTGTAATTTGGTTTGCACCGCTTTCAAAAGCAATTCTCAAATCATCATCTGATTTCAAACCTCCTCCAAAATCAATTTTCAAACCCGTTTGCGTTGCAATTTGCTCTAATATTTTATAATTGACAATTTTGCTTGATTTCGCACCGTCAAGATCCACTAAATGAAGATATTCAATTCCGTGCGCTTCAAATGATTTCGCTACTTCAAGCGGATTTTCATTGTAAATTATTTTGGTATCATAATCACCTTTGGACAAACGAACGCATTTTCCGTCAATGATATCTATGGCTGGTATTATTCTCATTTTATTTTAGTCTTAAAGTTTGAAAGTCTAAAGTCGTAAAGTTTTGATTTTTGATTAACGAATTTTGATTTCAGATTTTCTAAATTGATATTTTGATTGTAATTGATTTTTTAAATTGGAATTTGGGATTTAAAAATTGGAATTTAACTTCAAGAAATTCCCAAGGATTTTCTCTCCAACATCACCACTTTTTTCAGGGTGAAATTGTGTTCCGTAAAAATTATTTTTATGTAATGCCGATGCGTATTCAACATCATAATTTGTTGTGGCAATAGCTTCAGCACAATTTGGTGCGTAGAAACTATGTACCAGATACATGAATTCATTTTCAGCAATATCCTTAAATAAATCCGATTTTAAATTATAGATTTGGTTCCATCCCATCTGTGGCACTTTTACTTTTGAAGTAAATTTAATTACATCCACATCAAAAATTCCCAAACCTTTTGTATTTCCTTCTTCCGTTGAATTGCACATTAATTGCATTCCAAGACAGATTCCGAATACAGGCTGTTTCAATTTTGGAATCAAACTATCCAAACCACTTTCCTTCAGTTTTCCCATAGCATAACTCGCTTCGCCCACACCTGGAAAAATCACTTTATCTGCCGACTGAATTTCTTCAGGATTATTGCTTAAAACAGCTTTAAAACCAAGTCTTTCAATAGCAAACATGATGCTTTGAATATTACCTGCGCCGTAATTTATGATAACTAATTTCATTTAATTTTTGTTTCAGGTTTCAAGTTTAAAGTTTCAAGTTGCTCAACAAAACGTGAAACCTGAAACTTTAAACCTGAAACAATTTTTCTAAAGATCTGTATAATGAGCAATCATTTTATTTACCAATCCGTTTTCATCAAAAAACATAACTTCAACTGCCATTTTATTCATAACCGATTTATAGTAAAGTGCCACCGAATCAATACTGGATGTAACTTCAACCAATTCAAAATGCAAATCAGGAATTTTGGTTAACGCTTTTTCCCAGTATGCCCTTACCTCTTCTTTTCCCTGAATTGAGCCACTTTCTATTCCTGCAGCCAGTTTTAACATTGGCGTTGTAATTTCAATTTCTTCCGAATAATGCTTCATGATATCGTCTAAATCATGAGAATTCCAGGAATCAATCCATTCTTTGGCAAATTTTTTAGCGTCCATTTCTTTTTTGTTTGATTTGTTTCAGGCCCCACGTTTCAAGTTACTCAACAGAACGTGAAACCTAAAACTTGAAACATTTTTTTACAACATTCCCTTCGTCGAAGGCAAAATCATTTTCTCAGTATCTCTTTTTACGGCTACTTTTATAGCTTTCGCGAAAGCTTTAAAAATCGCTTCAATTTTATGGTGTTCGTTATCGCCTTCTGCTTTGATGTTGATATTTGCTTTTGCTCCGTCTGAGAATGATTTAAAGAAGTGAAAGAACATCTCAGTTGGCATTTTACCAACCATTTCGCGTTTAAATTCGGTTTCCCAAATCAGCCAGTTTCTTCCACCAAAGTCAATGGCAACCTGAGCTAAACAATCGTCCATTGGCAAACAGAAACCGTAACGCTCTATACCTAATTTATTTCCTAATGCTTTTGCAAAAACTTCACCTAAAGCAATTGCTGTATCTTCAATCGTGTGGTGTTCATCAACTTCTAAATCGCCTTTTACCAGTATTTCCAAATCCATTTGACCATGACGTGAAATCTGATCCAACATATGGTCGAAAAAAGCAATTCCGGTATCGATTTTACTTTTTCCTGTTCCGTCTAAATTTAAATTAATAAAAATGTCCGTTTCATGTGTTTTACGTGTAATCGAAGCAGAACGGGCCTCTAATTTCAAAAACTCATAAATTGTTTTCCAGTCCGTTGTCTGCAGGATAATCGTTTCATCTAGTTCTTCTCGTTTCGATGATATTTCAGTACTTCCCGCTCCGTCTGTCAAATTCATAAAAATGGCTTTTGCTCCTAAGTTTTTCGCGAGTTCAACATCAGTCAGACGATCTCCTAATACAAAAGAGTTTGCCAGATCGTAATTCGGATTGTCAATGTATTTTGTCAGCATTCCGGTTCTTGGCTTGCGTGTTGGTGCATTATCTTCCGGAAACGATCTGTCTACGAAAATATCATCAAACAAAACACCTTCATTTTCAAAAGCTCTCAGAATAAAATTCTGCGTTGGCCAAAACGTATCTTCCGGAAAACTATCCGTTCCTAATCCGTCCTGATTAGTTACCATTGCCAGTTCATAATCCAGCTCATTAGCAATTTTAGCCAGATACTGAAATGATTTTGGGTAAAACTCCAGTTTATCTAAACTGTCTAATTGATATCCTTTGGGTTCTAAAACAATCGTTCCGTCACGATCGATAAAAAGTACTTTTTTCATATTTCATTTTTTGAGAATAAAGAAAAGAAAGTAAAGAGAATAGATTTGTTATTCAATCTCTAAAGCTCTACAATTTTTCTTTATTCTTTGCTCTATATTATTTTTCTTTCTATTACAGCAACTTCAATTCCTTAATCAAAACAGCATTTTCTTCAGGAATACCAATCGTAAAACGAAGGCAGTTTTCGCATAAAGGCTGTGTTGTTCTGTTTCTGATAACAATTCCTTTTTCAATCAACTGATCGTATCTTTTATTGGCATCGTCCACTTTTACCAACACAAAATTAGCTTCTGTGGGATATACTTTTTCAACAAAAGCAACGTCTCCCAAAACTTTAAGCAGTTCTTCTCTTTGTTCGATAATAGAAGCTATTTCCTGTTTTATTTTATCACCATCTTTCAAACGTTCAATCGCTCTTTGCTGCGTCAGTTCGTTTACATTGTATGGAGGTTTGATTTTATTTAAAATTGAAATCACGGCTTCTGAAGCATAACAAACTCCCAAACGAATTCCTGCCAAGCCATACGCTTTTGAAAGTGTCTGTGTAATCACCAAGTTTGGATATTCATCAATTTCAATCAGCCAGCTTTCTTTATCCGAAAAATCAATATAAGCTTCATCAATTACCACCAAACCTTTAAAATTCTGAAGCAATTTCACTACACTTTCATCTGAAAATGAATTTCCGGTTGGATTGTTTGGCGAACATAAAAAGATGATTTTAGTATTATCGTCAACCGCTTCTAAAATTTTCTCAACCTGTGGCTGAAAATCTGTCGAAAGCAAAACTTCTCTGTTTTCTACGGCATTAATATTCGCCAGAACGCTGTACATTCCGTACGTGGGCGGCAATGAAATAATATTGTCTGTTTTTGGTTCGCAAAAAGCTCTGAAAAGCAGATCCAATACTTCATCACTTCCGTTTCCTAATAAAATCTGGCTTTGTTTTACCTTATTATTCTTAGCTAAAATTGCCTTAACCGAATTCTGCTGTGGATCCGGATAACGGTTTACACCATTCTGAAACGGATTTTCATTCGCGTCCAGAAAAATCATTTCGGCTGTATCAAAATCTTCAAATTCATCACGCGCGGACGAATATGGTTTTAAAGATTTTACGTTTTCACGTGTTATTGTATTTATATCGAATGTGCTCATTGGTTTATTTTTTTAATTAGAAGAAAGAATCAAGAGGAAAGACTTTTGCCTAAAATACTCTGCTATTTACTATTCTTGCTTCTTTACTTATCTAGTTCATTCAATCGAAGTGTCACTGCATTTTTATGCGCCTGTAATCCTTCTGCTTCAGCCATAAGTTCAATTGCCGGCCCAATATTCTGAATTCCTTTTTCTGAAATTTTCTGAAACGTCATGGATTTCATAAAACTATCCAGATTTACTCCGCTGTAATTTTTGGCATAACCGTTTGTCGGCAAAGTATGATTGGTTCCTGAAGCATAATCCCCGGCACTTTCAGGAGTATAATTTCCAACAAAAACAGAACCTGCATTAACAATTCCGTTGCAATAGAAATCATCATATTCTGAGCAGATGATAAAGTGTTCGGGACCGTATTCATTGATTAAGTCTAAAGCAATTTTATCATTTTCAACGAAAATTAATTTAGAATTCGCAATTGCTTTTTTTGCAATTTCTTTTCTTGGCAGCTCCTCCAACTGAATCTCAATTTCTTTTTCAACTGCTGCAATAAGCTTTTTCGAAGTTGAAACTAAAATTACCTGGCTATCAGCCCCATGTTCTGCCTGAGACAATAAATCTGAGGCAACAAAAGCCGGAACAGCTGTATCATCAGCCACAACTAATAATTCTGAAGGTCCTGCAGGCATATCAATTGCAACTCCAAACTGGGTTGCCAATTGTTTAGCCACCGTTACAAACTGATTTCCGGGACCGAAAATTTTATATACTTTCGGGATTGACTGCGTTCCGAAAGTCATTCCGGCAATAGCCTGGATTCCTCCTACTTTTAATATTTTGGTTACTCCGCATAAATTGGCAGCATACAAAATTGCAGGATTAATTTTTCCGGTTTTATCCGGAGGTGAGCATAACACAATTTCTTTCGAACCGGCAATTTCTGCAGGAACAGCCAGCATTAAAACCGTTGAAAATAACGGAGCGGTTCCACCCGGGATATACAAACCAATTTTTTGAATTGGTCTTTTTTCCTGCCAGCAGTTAACACCTTCAATCGTTTCAATTGAGATTCTTTCTGTTTTTTGTGCTGAGTGGAATTTATAAATATTGTTTTTAGCAAGCTGAATCGCTTCTTTCAATTCAGCAGAAACTAAAGTAATTGCTTCTTCAATTTCTTCAGGAGAAACTTCATAATTGTCTAATGCAATACTGTCGAAGATAGAAGTGTATTTTGCAACAGCTTCATCTCCTTTTTTCTGTACTTCTTTAAATATTTCTTTAACCGTAACTTCGATATCATCGATTGTTTTCGTAGGCCTTTTTAAAATTTCTGACCAGGTATCCGGTTTTGGGTTATTTATTTTATTCATTTTTTTATGCTTTAAGCTTCAGGCTGTACGCAATAAGCTTTATTAACTTTATGTTTTTTTGGCTTAAAGCGTATTGCCTAAAGCCTATAGCGGACTAAGTCCTAAAGAACCATTTTCTCAATTGGGCAAACCAAAATTCCTTCTGCTCCAGCTTCTTTTAACTGATCGATTACGTCCCAAAAAGTATCTTTATCAATTACAGAGTGTACGCTGCTCCATCCTTCCTGAGCCAATGGTAAAACGGTAAGGCTTCTTAAAACCGGTAAGATTTTACCAATTTCATCAATCTTTTCATTTGGCACGTTCATCAAAATATATTTTGAATTTCTAGCTCTTAATACCGATTGGATTCTAAACTTTAATGTATCAATATGTTTTTGAATTTCAGGAGAGACTTTTGGTGAAACGGCTAAAACTGCTTCACTTTTCAAAATTACCTCAACTTCTTTCAAATTATTTTTAAACAAAGTACTTCCGCTTGAAACAATATCAACAATTGCATCAGCAAGACCAATATTAGGCGCAATCTCTACCGATCCGGAAATTTGGTGAATATCAACTGTTAACCCGAATGAACCAAAATATTCGTTAACTGTATTTGGATATGAAGTCGCAACTCTCAAACCTGCCAGATCCTGAACCGAATTATATTCAAAAGTTTTAGGAACTGCTACAGAAACTTTGCATTTTGAGAATCCTAATTTCTGAACTACTTCAATACCTTTTCCTTTTTCTACCAAAAGATTGTCACCAACAATTGCCAAATCTACCACTCCGTCAATTAAATATTGGGGAATATCAGAATTTCTTAAATATAAAACTTCAAGAGGAAAGTTTGAAGCTTCGGCTTTTAATTGGTCGATTCCGTTGTTGATTGAAATACCACAGTCTTTTAAGATCTGAATGCTGTCTTCGTTTAAACGACCTGATTTCTGAATTGCAATTTTTAAAGTACTCATTTTTCTTTTTTTGTTTAATTAATAGTTTGAGTACAAAGAATAGGTAATAAAAAACCCGTTTGATGTACTCAAACGGGTTTTAAAATATGATGATTTACATCCATACATTAACACATCGCCTGAGAGCAATTATGAAAATGATGATGATGTAATTGATTTCTAAACATTGTTGGTTGTTTTTTTTATTCTTTGATTCGGTTGCAAATATACAGGTTAATTTCATAAAAAAGCAATTTTTATTTTAACTTAACTGTAGTTTATTGTTAAAAAAAAGATTTAGCCATTATTTTAACAGATTTTATAAGTCCATACTATTTCATTTCTTCGTTAAATTCTAAAATTACTATAGTTCCGGTATTAATTTTACTTTCCATTTGAAATGTAATATGGAGCAATTCTGTAAAACGTTTCACAATAGACAATCCTAATCCTGTTCCTTTAATTTCAGGGTGTAGAGATGAATTTGATCTAAAAAAAGGATTAAAAACGGTCTCTAAATCTTCCTTGGCGATTCCTATTCCGTTATCTGAAATTTTACAAATTATTTTCCCGGTACGTTTAGAAAGAGAAACAGATACCTCACCGCCCTCGTTTGTATATTTGACAGCATTCGAAATAATATTTCTAAGAATGGTTACTACCAGATAATTGTCTGAATTGATATAAAAATCTTCTTCAGCATTAAATTTCACATTGATTTTCTTGTTATTTATTTTTTCTGAATTTAAGGTTATAACATCCAAAATCAATGCATTCAAATAAACAGACTCCCGTAAAATATTTTGTTTTTGATTCTCGAAACGGGCCAGCATGAGAAGCTGATCAACTAATATATTTAAATGATCTACTTCATTAATACAGTAATTTATTTTTTCTTCATATTCCTTATGGTCCCGTGGTTTTCTAATCAGTACTTCTAGAGTTCCTTTTATGACTGTTAAAGGTGTTCTTAGTTCATGAGAGGCATCTGAAGTAAACTGTTTTTCACGTTCAATCGCATCTTCAATTCGATTTAATAAGCTGTTTATGGTTTCTGAAAGTGTGTACAATTCGTCATGTTTTTTAGGCAAAGGAATCCTTGATTTTAAATTATCTTTTGTAATCATTCCTGATATACTGGTAATTGCATTTATAGGTTTTATGCTTCTGCCTGCAAAAAAACGTGCAATAAAAAACAGTACTAACAAAATTATAGGAAAAGCCATTATCATAATATCGAATAATCTATCCAAGACTAATATTGAATCATTTAACGACATTGCTATTATTAAGTACCCTATTTTCTTAGATCGAACAATCAGGGGTGCCTGAACCTGGCGAATTGTATTGGCTCCAATTTTTGCATCAAATATTTTAAAATTTTCTACATTTTCATGAAATACAAGTCTTTTATTCTTAAGATTTGGTGATTTTTCAGAGATTTTTTTGTCTAAGTCTAAAAATTGAACAAAAACCGGATTAATATCTACCGTATTATGTTCACGTTCCTCCCATTCTTCTTCATCAACCAGGATTACAGCATTATTTACAACTTTGATTTCGTTAAAATGATTCTGAAGTTCAACCTTAATACCAGTATCAATATGACTGTAAACAGCATGTTTCACTATATAATATAGCGTAAAAAAAACAACCAGGATCAACAAACCGGTTGTAATAATGTAATTTAAGGCAATTCTGTTTTTAAAAGAAAGCTGTGTCATTCTTTAATCATTTGCTATATATCCAACACCACGGATTGTTTTGATGTAATCTTCCTCAATTTTTAATTTCAGTTTTTTTCTGATGGCGTTCATAAAAACATCAATAACACCGGTATCATATTCAAAATTTATATCCCAGACATCTTTTAAAATCTGGTTTCGGGTACATACTTTTCCTTTATTTTTAATCAAATAAACCAACAATTCAAATTCTCTTTGTGTAAGTGAAATTTCATCATTGTTTTTTAAAACGGTATACTTCGATAAATCAATTTTAATAGTTCCTAAAGTCAATATTTCTGAATCTTTTTGAACTCTGAAATGAACTTTTATACGTTCTACTAATTCTTCAAAACTAAACGGTTTTTTGATATAATCATTAGCTCCGGCTTTTAGACCTTCTATAGTTTCCTGAACTGTATCTTTTGCTGTCAAAAAAATAATTGGGGTATTACGATTTTTAATTCTGATAGCTTTACATAAATCCAAACCACTAATTTTAGGCAGCATCCAGTCTAACAAAATCAAATCAAACTGATGGTTTTGAGTCAATTCAAAACCTATTAAACCATCACTGGCAGTAGTTATCTCATATCCTTCTTCTTCCAGACCCTGTTTCAAAAACTGAATAATTCCCAGCTCATCTTCAACTATTAAAATATGCATTTCATTTTTTTTATTAAGATTTTATTTATATATTTATAATTGATTTTTATCAAAGATAAAAAATTTTATATGGTATAAATGTTCAAAAACATCACAATAAAAAAATGCAGTCATCTTAAGTAAACTTTAAGAATACTCTAAGGAAGGAAATAGTTTTTCTTAATCTGGAATTAATCAATCAAAATTAATTTTACAAAAAAAATACATGATATTTTACAAGAAACTTTCCCCATTTTACAATCTGGCTTTATTCTATTTTATTATCAGTTTCCTACTGCGGATTGTTTTACTTTTACATCCCATAACACAGAGCTCATTCAGTTTTACTGAAAGCCTAAAAATCTTTGGTTTAGGATTATTGTCAGATTTTTTTGTCTTTGTAATTGCCAGTGTTTTTTTATGGCTTTATTTAATTTTTATCTCAAATTCCAAATATAATAAACCGTCCGGATATATTATTCTGGGGGGTTATACCATTTTATTTCTGTATGTTGCTTCAGGCAAAAGTATTTTAGACGAGTACGGAGGTGGATTACCAAGGATTGCAATTATTTTTATCGGGATCAAAACCGTTTTATTTGGTTTACTTTTATTTGTCCCAAAATTGAGAAACAAAATCAGATTTTGGTTGTTTTCCTTTGTTATTTTTCTATATGTTTTATTAATTCTGCAAAATGGAATAAGTGAGTTTTTCTTCTGGAATGAATTTGGTGTAAAATACAACTTCATCGCTGTAAATTATCTGATTTACACCAATGAAGTTATCGGAAACATTATGCAGTCTTATCCTGTAATTCCAATATTCACAGCCTTATTTTTGATAACCGGTATTGTTACTTATTTTATTCTGAAAAAGTCAAGAATTTATATTGATGAAATTCCAAATTTTAAAACTAAACTTAAAATTTCAGTAATTTATATTGTCTTGTTTTTAATTTCCTTAGTTGCAATTCCAACCTTGTCTAAAACAGAAAACTCAAAAAATGTATTTGTTAATGAATTGCAGTCTAATGGCATCTATAAATTTTATTTGGCTTTTCAGAATAACAAATTAGACTATTTTAAATTTTACGAAACACTTCCAAAAGAAAAATCTTTTGTCTTATTAAAACAGCAATTTCCTACTATTTCAGGTCAAAATTCAATTCAGAAAATAAAAAGTGATTCCGTAGAAAATCATAAAAATGTGGTTCTTATTACTATCGAAAGTTATAGTGCTGAATTTATGAAAATGTATGGCAACGAAAAGAACATAACTCCGTTTTTGGATAGCTTAGCGCAAAAAAGCCTGCAGTTTACCAATTTATATGCTGCAGGAAACCGAACTGTACGCGGACTTGAGGCCGTAACTTTATGCCTTCCTCCAACTGCTGGTGAGAGCGTGGTGAAAAGAGAAGACAATAAGAATAAATTCTCAACCGGTGCTATTTTTAAGCAAAAAGGATATGATGTAAAATTCATGTATGGCGGCGATGCTTTTTTTGATAATATGCAGGATTTTTATTCAGGAAATGGATATGAAATTGTTGACAAATCAAGCTTTACATCCGGGGAAATCACATTTTCTAATGTTTGGGGCGTATGTGATGAAGATATGTACAATAAAGCCATAAAGGTTATGAGTGCTGAAGCTAAAGAAAATAAGCCTTTTTTTAACCATATTATGACAGTAAGCAATCACAGGCCTTTTACTTATCCTAATAATAAGATTGACATTTCCGGCGATATAAAATCCCGTGACGGAGGGGTAAAATATACTGATTATTCGCTAAGAAAATTCTTTGAAATGGCCAGCAAACAATCCTGGTTTACCAATACTGTTTTTGTAATTGTTGCAGATCATTGTGCATCAAGCGCAGGAAAAACGGAATTACCAATGGATAAATACAGAATTCCGGCTTTTATTTACACTCCGGGAATCAAACCTGAAAAATGTACAAAGCTAATGTCGCAAATTGATCTTATGCCAACGCTTTTCGGATTATTGCATTTCGATTACCAAAGCAAGTTTTTTGGTCAGGATGTTTTAAAATCAGATTATAAGCCAAGAGCATTTATTGCTACCTATCAGGATTTAGGAATGATCAGGGATAATGTCCTGACTATTTTATCACCAAAACAGCAGGTAAAACAATATCAACTGTTTTTAACTCCTAAAAAAGGTGTTTCGCCAGAATATCAGATTCATTACGAAGAGAAACCTCTAAAAAACAAAAGAACCGATTTAATAAATCAAACCATTTCATTTTACCAGACAGCTTCTGATATTTTGAAACGAAAAGAATATCAGAAATTTCAATAAATCTTCTTACTATATGAAACCCGAAGCCCGGATGAAAGCGACATCCTTTTGTGTACCCTTTTTTTGAGACGGTTGTGCAAAAAACACAGCGAACAGCAGGAACATCTCCTTAAAAAAATGTTTTATATATTCTAAATTACTGTATTCTAAAACCTTATCTTTATGTATCTTTTTAGATAACAGCTATACATCAATCATTATCATTATTTATAATGAAGAAGGTTTTAAAGAAATACAGCAACAAGGCAAAAGCCGCTTTTATTTTACTGATTGTAATGCTGATTATTGTATTAAGTAACTTTAATACGCTTCGAAATTCTAAAAATGTCAACGAAAATATCAACACTATTTATAATGACAGACTCGTTGTGGCCTATTATATTTTTCAATATGCAAATGAGCTTCACTATATAAAAGCGGAAGCACAGAAAGAGAATTTAAATGATATAACGAAAAATGACGAAATAAAAAATGCCCTGAAAATAATACATACAATTGATGATTTGTACTTTAAAACGGTTTTGACCCCGAAGGAAAAAATTCATTTTGACAATTTTCTGGCTTCCTGTTCTGCAATTAGTAGAGATGTGCAAAATAAAAACTGGAATCATATTGTACCTCTATGCGACAAGGCTTTAAACACACTGAATCAGCTTTCGGAAATTCAGGTAAAGGAAGGAAAAGTCAAACTCGCAAGTGCAAATGCGATGCATAGCGGTAACAATACACTTGGGCAGCTGGAGATTGCTTTGCTGATTATTTTGGGTGGAATTACTTTTTACTTATTGATTATAAAAAAGCATAAAAGAAATATTAAAATTCCGGGATCACCGAGTCTTAATTAAAAACAGAAAGCCTGTGAAGTTCTATTTCACAGGCTTTCTGTTTTATTGAATTATGATAAAATCCTTAATCATTTTGATTCTGCATTCCGAAAAGATTTCCTTTCTGAAATAACTTCAAATCCTGCTTTAAAGCTTTGCTGTTACGTTTTGTAAGTTCGTTCGAATCTAAATCGCTTAAATCAGGTTTTCCTGCATTTACCCACGCTGTGTACCAAAAACTGGCAGTTGCTGTGATGGCCTTTTTCATCTGGTTTTCTACCATTCCGTTTAGTTCCGTGTGCAATTTAGCAGCATATTCGTCTGAGAATTTAGCCGAATTGTATTTGCTCTTTACAATTTTGCCTTCAGCATCTACAACAAAAATCTGGTTTTCTGGAGTTGAAGTTCTTAGCTTTTTGTCAACTGTCAATAGTGGCTCAACCAAGTTGTGTGTATCTCTGATCATGTCCCAGGTTGCTTTGTGAACATCATCATAATACTGCACTTCAGGAACATTTAATTTATAATTTTTAACGAACAGCTCAGGCAGCCTGCTTTCCCAAAGTGAATGGATTCCTTTTTGATCTGTTAACTGACCATCATGATTGGCAGAAGTATGTAATGGCATGTGCGCATCTCCTATGTAATGACCTAAATCTGCAGCAAGAAATAAGATTTCGGCTCTGTTTTTTTCTTTGAAAGCTTTGGTTAACTTGGTCATCATGTCTTCAATGTACCAAGGTAAAATTCCGTTGTCGTTCAGGAATTTTATATCGTACTTTTTAGTTGCTTCGTCCAGTGTTTTAGGTAAACTGTCAATTGGTGTTTTAAAGTTTTCAAGATCAATATAATGTCT
Organism: Flavobacterium chungangense LMG 26729; assembly: GCF_000735715.2. Taxonomy (NCBI): domain Bacteria; kingdom Pseudomonadati; phylum Bacteroidota; class Flavobacteriia; order Flavobacteriales; family Flavobacteriaceae; genus Flavobacterium; species Flavobacterium chungangense. The sequence continues at coordinate 36,737 of NZ_JASY01000005.1, read as the reverse complement.
TGGGTTTTCATCTTTATACTTTAAGGCATATTTGCGAATATCGGGAACAGAAGCTTCCTGTGTAATAAAATCAATATGATTATAAAAAAAGACTTGTAATTGTTGAGGCAGTGCCATTACAGCAGCTTTATTGATGCGTTCATGTCCCACAATTCCCCAGGATAAGGTCAAAAATCCAATTCCAATGGCAAAAAAAGCAATTAGTTTTGGTTTCATTTTAAAATTTTTCATTTGAAGTTTTATTTGAACTGCAAATTTATTTCTTTTAAAGATAATTCAAAAAAATACTAATTAATATTGTGTTAATTTAATTTTTATGATTTTTAAAACCTTTTAAATAATATAAATTTACATTTAACTCACGATGAAGTTATTTCATAATTTTGTACTATTTTTACTTGAAAATTGCTGTATGCGCCTAATTCACTCTATTCTTTTTTCACTGATATTCATTTCAATTAGTTCTGCACAAGATGATATTGTACAATTAAAAAATGTTAGTGATACGATTCTAAATCCTAAAAGAACATTAAAAATATCCGATCCTCTGAATGGAATAAAAACCATGCAGCAGTTATTTCCCGGAAGATTATACAAGAAGTCTTCATACAACACTTTTATAAGCTGGAAATGCAATACCTGTAAACCCACAACCTACACGGATGTTAATGGAGTTGAAGAAGATCCATTATTTCCTTATGCGGAAGGTGTTGCAACACGACTTGATACTACAATTAATTATACAGATTCAAAAGGAAATCAATTCAAAATGTTGGTTTTTAATCATTCTGTTTATGATGCCGATGGATCACAGACAGGGCGTTTTAGCGGAGGCCTTTTAGGATTAGCCAAATTTGCAAAAAATGGAAGTGTCTGGGAAATGAAGTCGTATCAACCAGCAATTGCTGCCTTTGGTGCTTTCTCTCATATACCTGCTTTGAAACTTGTTGAAATTGGTGAAGATCAATATGCTTTTTCGTTGATACATGCCAACGGAGGCGCTGGCGGACCTTATAATGCCTACCTATATCTTATCGTAGGTTTTAATGGAAAATACCAGACTTTAATGGAACTGGGAGATTACAGACTTTCTAATAATGCGGAAGGCAGTACCGAATGGTCCAGTACATACAAGGTTGTCAATGATGGCAAGAAAAAGTTTTTTAGGGATTTTACCATTACAACCACCGGATTTTATAAAAAAGCGAAAGGAACTGAAGAAGACTTTGAAGTAGAAATGCCAAAGGAATTAAGCGAAATGGCTAAAACGAAAAAACAATTTAATTTTACTATTGAAAAACGCCTTTCATTTGATGGTAAATGGTACACTATTGTTGGTAAACCTGTTGTCAAGTACTATAATATTAAGTAATACTCCATTCAACCCTAACTTTAAAAGTTTAATTTAAAGTAAGTAAATGAAAAAAATCATTTAAGATATAAAATCGACATCAAACCTAAACCTGCAATGAATATCCAAAGCAACACGCCCTGCAATAATGGCTTTACTCCTACTGATTTTAAAGCATTACTATTTAAAGTTGCCCCGATCAGAAACAAAGTAATGATTAAACCGATTTTTGCAATTCCAACGACATTTGGTGTAAAAACAGCTATTTGAGGCACGTAAGAATTTAAAAGCATTGCCAAAATAAACAATCCGATAAAATACGGAATCTTAATTTTTGAGTTTTTATTTTTAAAAATAATTGCTGTCAGAATCGAAATAGGAATGATCCATAACGCTCTTGCCAATTTTACAGTTGTAGCAATCTGCAAGGCTTCGGTACCATATTTATTGGCCGCTCCTACTACCGAACTGGTATCATGAATCGCGATAGCACACCATAATCCAAAATCTTTCTCGGATAAATCAAGCTGATGCCCAATGAACGGAAACACAAACAGAGCAACTGAATTCAGAATAAAAATCACCCCCAATGCAATAGAAGTCTGATTTTCATTTGATTTGATTGTTGGCGAAATAGCCGCAATGGCACTGCCTCCACAGATTGCAGTTCCACACGAAATTAAGTGAGAAGTTTTTTTATCGGTTTTAAGCCATTTCCCTAAAAGTGTACCGAAAATTAATGTGCTAAAAATAGACAGGACTGTCAGCAAAAAACCTTCTTTACCAGCTGAAATCGCTGATGAAGTGTTCATTCCGAAACCTAAGCCTACTACAGAAAACTGCAATAAAAAAGTGATTGCTTTATGATTGAATTCTAAAAACGGGTTTCCAAAAACATTTACAATAAAAACCCCTAACAGCAAAGCAATTGGCGGTGAAATAATTGAAAACACACATAACAGGATTACTGCACCAAAAATAATTTGCTGAAGAAAAAGATTAACATCTATTAAATGGGACGCTGTATGTTGTTGTGTTTTCAAAATAGGATACTTGATATTTACCCTGCAAAGTTCTGCCCTTTATTTTAAAAACACCAATCGTAAAATACAATCGACTATAACTTCAGGTTATAATAAGACGAAATATTCTGAATAAACAGTTCCGATAAAGCATCTGATTTCCCGAGTAATGTAATGATGTAAAAGTATCTTTCGATCGTTAAATTCTCTACATCTAAAACTATCAATTCATTATTTTTAAGCTCCTTGTCTACCGCATGTATTGACATGAAAGCAAAACAGTCTGAATTCAACAGATATGATTTTATACTTTCTGTATTTCCCAGCTGCATTTCGATTTGCAGATCGGATAATTTTACACCTACTTGTTTCAAAGCATATTCAATAACTTCTAGTGTTCCTGAACCACGCTCGCGGGTGATGAATTTCATTTCTTTTAAATCTTCCAGTGAAATTTCATTTTGCTTTACCAAAGGATTTTGGGTATTGCAAACCAAAACCAGTTCGTCTTTTATAAACGGAACATATTTAATCGACTGATTTTTAGATTGCCCTTCTACAATTCCGATTTCGATTTCTTTGTTGATTAAGGCATTTTCAATCTGTTCGGTATTTCCGTTCAGCAAATTGACTTTAATGTCCTGCTGTTTCTGATGAAATCTTGCCAAAACAGGCGAAATAATATATTGTGAAATGGTGGTGCTTGAACCTAAACGCAGCAACCCCTGACGCTCGTTGTGAAACGAACTCATGTCAAAGTCGATTTCGCGATAAACTTCGAATATCTTTTTGGTATGTTCTAAAAGAATTTTTCCTGCCGGAGTCAAGGCTATTTTAGAACCGTTACGTTCAAAAAGCTTGGTTTTATAAGTTTCTTCGAGTTCCTGAATGTGTTTTGAAACGGCTGGCTGGGTAATGTACAATTCTGTTGCCGCTTTAGTAAAATTAAGGCGGAGTGCAACAGTATAGAAAACTTTTAGCCTGAAATCCATTATTACTTATTTTTAAATTCTTTGCGAATCTCTGTGAAATCTTTGAGAAACTTTGTGTTATAATTATTTCACTGAGATTCACAGAGCTTTCGAAAAGTTTCACTGAGATAAAATAAATATAAACTACAACATCCCATTATACTTCCTAATAAACCATTCCGTTGTCAATAAAACAGCAATTAAAACCAACAACCAAACCCAGTCAATAATTGGTGTTTTAGTAGAGATGTTTTTCTCTATCGATTTGTATGCTGCATTTTCTAAAAGTGTCTGAATCAAATCATCTGCCTGATTTTCGAAAAAGGCTTTTCCATTGGTTTGCAATGCCAATTGTTTCAGTTTTTGAACATCCGGATTTACAAATTGTTTTTCGATATCAAAATCCAAAATCTCAAAATGACTTGCATACGAAGTATTTGAATTTAGTTCTTTTACCGTAAAATTATATTTTCCGGCAGCCAGACCGTCTAAGTTGACCGAGAAAGAATTGTTCCCTTTTAATAAATCATAATTTTTGATTTTCTTCGTTTTTGCATTTGTAACCGTGATGGTTAATCTGGCTTTTTCATCAAACTCATAGTTTTTATTGAAATACTGCGCATTGATTACAATAGCCTCTCCCGAATTGTAAAAACTTTCATGCGTTACAACCAATGATTTTTTTGAAGCCGATGTTGCCAAATACTGAATGATCTTGTCTACAAAAACATCATATTTTTCAAACGACTGATTGTCAATATGACTTTGCAGACGCCATTTCCAGCTGTTTTCTCCTAAAAGAAAAGCAGTTCTTTTGCCTTGATTTTCGGCGAAAGCCAATAAAGGCGCATTGGTCGAAACGTTTCTGATTTTAGACGAAAGCAAAACCGATACATTTCCACTGGTTGTAATACTTCCAAATAGATTTTGTAATGGCGGAAAGTTTTCAAAAGCAATATTTTCAATCGCAAACAAATTAAACTGCGACTGAAATTCGTTTAAATAATCTTCTCTTTGACCGCTCATTTTAAAAACCAGATTATTCTGTTTTTGGTTTAGGAAATTAAAGTCGGTATTGTTTCCGGTAATGATAAAACTATTTGTTCCGGCCAGTTTATTGTTGTAAAAAATAGGTTTGAAGGATCCATTTGGCTGATATAAAACCAAAACTGACACATCATTTAATTTATCAATTTCATTAGGTTTTGCCAGAATGACTTTGCGCTGTGCATTTGTTTCAATTGAACGTTTCAAAGCTCCAATGTCCGGATGATTTATAGTGGAAACGATCGCAATAGTTGACTTTTGATCGATTACTTCAACTGCAAAGTTCTTGATATTGTTGTAACTGTTTTTCTCTTTTACATTAGATAAAATATTGGCTCTGAAAATTTGCAGCCCAACTTTATCAGCCGGTAACAATAGATTTAAAGATGCTGTTTTTTTAGAGGGAGAAAAAGAAACTTTCTCTCTTGCTACAACAGAATTTCCCTGCGAAATTGTAAAATCGGCGTTTACTGCTTTATTACCTGCATATTGCAGAAAAACTTCAACCGGGAATTTATTTTTATGAAAAGCGTATTTGTTTACGTTTAACTGATTGATTTTTAAATCAAAAAAAGTGGTTGTATCTCCCACAACCAAAGGATACACTTTATTGACAGGATCAAAACGATATACGTAATCGTTTCCTGTAGTCTGATTTCCGTCGGTGATGATAACCGTTGGAAAAATCAGGTTTTTATTGATGCTTTTTAAATTCTTTGCAACCTCATCCAGATTGGTCTGTTTTCCTTTAAAATCAAACTTGTCCGAAGGCTTAAAATCGGTATCAAACTGATAAGACTGGATTTCAAATTTATCCTGAAGGGCTGGATCCGAAATCAGTTTCTGATACAATTCAGTAACTTTTTTATCAGATTTCAAAGCGGTAATAGAACTCGAATTATCTACCGCAATTGCCAAAGGGGTTTTGGTTACTTCCAGCGAATTCTTAGTCATTACAGGATTAATTAGTAAAATCAATAATCCAAAAATGATTGAAAAACGCAAAAAAGCCAAAAGCATATTCACATTCGAATAACTTTTGGCTTTATAAAAATATTGAAAGTACGACAATCCACCAGCTATTACTAAAGAAAGTAATACTAATAGAATCGTGTTTGTAGTCATATATTATTTTGTTTATGGTTTATAGTTTTTTGTTTATAGTTTATGGCTGCAGGACAATAAACAACAAACCATCAAAAATCAACTTATTATGTAAGCATTCCTCCGCAAACATTGAGCACTTGTCCGGTAACATAAGCACTCATATCAGATGCTAAGAAAAGACATGCATTAGCAACATCCTCAGTAGTTCCACCACGTTTTAACGGAATTCCGTCTCTCCATCCTTTTACTACATCTTCAGGTAATTTTGCCGTCATTTCGGTTTCAATGAATCCCGGAGCAATTGCGTTACAACGAATATTACGCGAACCCAACTCTAAAGCTACTGATTTTGTAAAACCTATTGCACCTGCTTTTGAAGCTGCATAGTTCGTTTGTCCCGCATTTCCTGAAACTCCAACCACAGAACTAATATTCACAATAGAACCTGCACGTTGTTTTAAGAAAGTCTTCTGAATTGCTTTTGTCATATTAAAAACCGATTTCAAATTGACATCAATCACCTGATCAAAATCAGCTTCAGACATGCGCATCAATAGATTATCCTTTGTAATACCGGCATTGTTAATCAAGATATCAACTGTTCCAAAATCTGCCAGAACAGCATCAACAAAAGTCTGCGCTTCATTAAAATCTGCTGCATTCGACTGATACCCTTTTGCTTTAACTCCCAAACCGTTCAATTCCGCCTCCAAAGCCTGAGCAGATTCTACAGATGAACTGTATGTAAAGGCCACATTGGCACCGTGCTTAGCAAAAACCTCAGCAATTCCTCTACCTATTCCACGGCTTGCGCCTGTAATGATGGCTACTTTTCCTTCTAGTAATTTCATATTAAAAATTAATTTTATAATTATTTGTAGCTAATCCTGCTATCCGCTATATCTTTATTATCCGCAAAAAGCGGCTAAAAAAGGATACCGCTTCTATCAGGGCTAAAAACGACTCGTCAAATATAGAAAAATTCCTTTTTTTAAAAAAATAACAATTACAATAACATTTTAATATCATAAAAAAACAAATCTTCCTAAATGTGATACAAATCAAAAAAGCAGTCCAAAATGAACTGCTTTTCCTATATAAAAATTAAACTATATTTTTAATTTAATGCATATGTAGTAATTCTAAAATTACTATTAGCACTGGTAAATGTCCAAATAACATTGCTGTAAGTAATTTTAAAATTTTCTCTTTTAACATATAAACCTTTAGAATTTGTTAATTCATCATCAATTTTTTTCAATAAGGCTGGTGCCGGAATTAATGCTGTTGCAGTCTGCCATGAATCATGAGTTAACACTATTGTTTTATCTACAGCATTTTCGCTCGTAGTCACATTGTGGTAAAGTGTTGGTCTTCCTCCTGAGAATCTGTATTCAATGTAATTCCATCCTCCATCATTAAAATAAAGCTGTACCCTTGTTAATTGCTGATTAGCAGGCAAGTTTGCATTAATCTCATTTAACAAAGACCTACATAAAGTAGATGTTGTAGGAGCATTTGTTAAAAAAGGAGAAATATATCCATAGACCTTGAAAGGATTTCCGTCTAATAATACCTTATAATCATCTGTCAGGATGAGTGGCTTATTTGTATATTTAATAGTTGCGCTCACTCCGCCAGTTCCAGTCGCAGTAAAACTTCCATCGGATTCATTATAAGCAAAATTAGTTAAGTTTTGACCTTTAACTACTACTGCCGGACTAACAGTGATTCCTGTTGGCGTGTAAGCAATCCCCATGTTGTAGCTCATATTGTAACCTGTTTCTACAGAATTTGCTGTTGCGAATCGAGGAGCTTCATCAAAAACAAAATCTAATTGGTGTTTTGTTGTACCATCATTCGTTTCTAACATTCTAAACAATGGACGATCATCTCCTCCTACAACATTTTCTGCCATAATAATGTTCTCAGATAAATTATTCCAGTCATCAGCGGTTGCTTTTACGAATCTTAATTCCTGAAAACTTCTATTGGTTTTAAAAATGATGTCCCCATTTTCCTGGCCGTAATACAAAAACTGAAAATCACCTTTGTATCCTTTACCTTCTAATGCTGCAGTTGGAAAATTATTTGAGTCTGATAAAAGATGAATTCTGTTTTTTGTAGAAAACAATAAACTTACCGTACTGCTAAGTTCTACACTGTAATCACTTACATACGAATCTGTATCTTCATCAAAATCAGAAGCCATTTCTACTTTTCCATCACTAGAGAATTTGAATAAATGGGTAAAACCTCCCAATTGCGTATTATCTGTAAAATATACTGCTTTCCAGCCATACTGTGATGTCAGCAATAAATCACTCAATTCTTTTTTCTGAGCATTTAATCTTTCCGTTGGCGTCTGATCAAACTTTTGTTCTGCATCTGTATTGGTACAAGAACCTAATTGTACTGCTATAAAAGCAAAAATTAGAAACTTAAATATATTTTTTATTTTCATGATGTTTCTTGTTAAATTAATTTTTTAACTAATTTTAATTACCATTAACAACCGCTGTGGTATTTTTTTCAGCTTCATCTCTTAAAGCATAAAAATCTAAATTAAAGGCTTCCTTGAAATATTTAACTACAATAGCTTCTTTAGCTCTAATTGCCGCCACTGCTTCATCACTATCAATTCCTGCTAAAATTGCATCATATTCAGCTTTAGAATTAATAAGCATAATAGAGGCCATTTCTGCAAAATCTTCATTAATGTTGGATCTTGCATAAGCAGTTATAAAGCCTTCTTCATTTGCTACGGCATCATTAGATGCGTACCAGTTTGCGGTATACCCGGAAGGTGTAATTTTAGACAGTGCTTTTTCATCGTAAGGCTTGGTCTGATTTAAAATATGAATATATTCATGCTGTATGGTATGAATAAACCTTTTTACATTTTCTCTATCTGTTTTATCCACATAATCTGTTTCAAAAAGAGTAACTCTTTGTCCACCTTCTGCCAAACCTAAAGTAATGGTTCCGGTTGAATTTAGGTTCACACCACCCACCAATACAATTTCTCGGGGTGCTATTTTTTTAACAAAATCCGGTCCTGCAATGGTTTTATAACTCTCTAACCAAATTTTTTGAATAATTTCCAGTACCGGTTTTACCTTATCTTCTTGAGGTGGATATAAATAACGATTAAAATCAACTGTATTTTGATTCCACTTATACTGAACCTTCATATTATAAGGATTCAAATAAGCTGTTGTAATCCATTTATCTAAATCAGTTTGAACAGGGTTACTTAAATCTAACTGACTCTCTTTTAGCAAATCTTCATGAGAACATCCGCTAAAGGCAATAAAAGCTAATGCTAAAATTGCAATTCTATATTTTTTGATGATTTTCATATTTTATATTTTATATTACCTTGGATTTTTTTCAACACCATTTGATGATGCATGTAATGGAATTTGTAACGCTCTGCGCTTATCATTCTTGGTCAAGATATTTGTTGGATTATTATAGATTTCATGTCTAACTTCTAAATTAAAACGTTTAATATCAAACCATCTGATTCCCTCATGAATAAAATCTACTCTACGAATCTGCGCAATTGCTTTTATATATGATTTTTGCTCATCTGAAGTATTGTAAAACGGTGTATATTCATTTTGAATTACAGGATAGGTATCAACAACTAACTCATTTGTTACAATATCTGTTGCAGGATTGAATCCTTCAGTGATTGTCGATAAGTAATATTGTAATTCAATATTTGCTTCGGCAAAATTATTTTGCATAACAAGAGCTTCAATTCTGTTGAGATAAAACTCATTGTTGCTTATTAATACTTGTGAAACAAAACCATTTCCAATACCTGCATTCGGATTCGTATATTTAAAATATTCATCAAATTTTGGCACAAAAACTGTAATCTGGCCATTATACGATAAAATATCGAAAAGCCAATTTTTATTAAAAAGATTAGTCGAAGCTCCTACAATTTCATCTTGTCTGGCTCCTGTAAGCTGAAATCTATTTTGGTAAAAAGATCTTTTATACCATGATTGAGCAGAGGTTACTAATAAATTGGTTTCTTCAGTTGCTTCACCATAAACCCTAAGACGTGTATTAAAGTCAAATGCTAAATAGGACTCGTAATTTCTCAGCTTTCCATCAGGGTTAGCTGCTAATTGATCTGAAAGCGAAACGACTTTGGCCCAATTTCCTTTAATTAAGTAAAAACGGGATGCAAAAGCTTTCGCTGCTTCTACATTAAAATGAAATTTAGGTTGTTTATATTCATTTGTCACATATTTTAACCCTTCTTCAATATCTTGTTCCAGGTATAAAAAAACTTCTGCCATAGAATTTCTTTTATACTTTTTGATCAATACATCTTCTGGTTCTGTTACATATGGTATTCCTAAATCTGTATCAGCAGTAGCCGGATTATAACGATTAGCCCAAAAAGTAACCAACATAAAATGTGCATACGCCCTTGCTAATAATGCCTCCCCCTTTTGTGGATTAAGGCTAGCCGGACTGCCTAATTCTTCAATAGCCTGCAAGGCTTTATTTGCATGTGCAATGGCATTATAACAAGCATCCCAATAATTTGCCTGAGTATCTGTATCCACTGCCTCATTCATTTCCCAATTATAATTTTGCGTGTTATTGGGCTCAAACAAACCTGGATCAGCACTATCAAAAACATTATCCGACATTGTTTCTGCAAACTCCATATAAGAACCTTTTGGATAAGCATTAACAAGCAATTCAGTTATTTTTTCTGGTGTATCTATTTGTGTTCTATTATCCGGAGTTTCTGATAAGAATTCATCACAACTACTGATACTTATAAGTAACAATAGTGATAGTGTTATTTTTATTTTTTTCATAATACTATAAATTATAATGAAATGTTTAATGTAAATGTATATTGTGTTGTAACCGGTAATGCCACACCTCCTGTATTACGAAATTCAGGATCCTGACCATTTAGTCTTTTATCTGAATAAATCAATAATGGGTTAACCGCAGAACCTTTTAACGTGAAAGTCGATAATCCTAATTTTTTCTTGAAATCTTTAGGAAATTCCCAACTTAGGGATACATTTTTTAATCTGACAAAATCTCCGTCTGCGATACGTGCATCCGAAAAATTATAGGTATTATAAGCAATTTCAAGATCTCTTGACTGTTCATCATAATTAGCAATTAATCTTTTATCTGCTATTACAGGTATATTAGTAACATTTTCATCGCCAGGATTTATCCAACGGTTTGTATAATCTTTTGTAAATACTGTTAAGTCATCATATTCACTATCAAATATCGGATTTAAACGGACTTTATTTCCGGCAGATGCTACTACAAAAACATATAATGACCAGTTTTTATAAGTAAAAGTGTTTGAAAGACCGAAAGATTTATTTGGTTCAATTGATCCTTCATATTTTAAATAGTCCGTAACATTTTCAGTGTCCTGAAAATTAGCACCTGCAATATTATCAGTTTCTCCTTCTTTCATTTGAAATGTTGGTAAACCCTGATTATTTAAACCTGTAAAATGATACGAAAAAAGTGAGTTTCTTGGGCGTCCTAATGCATTTCCTCCGGTTCCTTCAATCAAATCAAAAGCAGTAGGCTGATTTCCTAACTTTGTAACTTCCTGGTTGTAAACTGAGAAATTAAAATTAGTTGACCATTTAAAATCTTTAGCGTTGATATTAGTAGTTGTTAAACTAATCTCAAGACCTTTTGTTTCCATATCGGCATTGTTTCCTTGTTTTATTTTTTGTCCTCCTATTCCGGATGTCACTACATAATCTACCAGGTCAAATGCTTTTCGGCTGTAAATATCTGTTGTTAATTGTATCCTGTTATTAAACATTCCAAGATCAAAACCTAAATTGGTTTCAAATTGTTTTTCCCAAGTCAAATCTCCATTCTGAAGTTCATCTATTTCAATACCAGATTCTCTGTCATCTAAATTTAAACGGTCAGTAATAAAACTTTTATAAATAGCCAATGAATTTGTAGCAGGCCCCGCTGTAGCGGTAAGTCCATAAGATGCTCTTAAAGCAAGATTATTTATTACAGAAACGTTTTGCATAAAATCTTCCTCCTTCACATTCCATTTTCCACTAAAAGTATAAGTAGGAAGCCATCTTGAAGAATCACTATTTCCTTGTCTGTTTGATCCGTCATAACGCCCTGTAAGAGATCCTGTATAACGACGATCATAAGTATATCCTACTTTTCCAAAAAATCCCATTGTTCTTTCTCTTTCTTCATTAAAACCAAAATAAGAGCCCCCTTCTGTAATGATTTTTTCTAATAGTCTTGGGTCTGTAAAACCGGTAAGACCTTTATCATACTGCACACCAAAAGCAGTAAAATTATCACTGTTTCTGTCTAAAGACCTTAATTCGGTACCAAACAAACCTTCTAATTCATGTTTATCATTTAATGTACGTCTATAGTTAACACTATTTCTAATATTATAAGATGTTAAATCATTTGTAAATTTTCTAAGCATTCCCCCATTTGGCAGAACTGAAACTTTTGGTGCAGTCAGGTCATCAGGATCCTGATATAAAAAAATATTTTCATCTCTGACAACTGTTGTTTCGGCAGCATTATAAGCACCTACTATATTCGAATTTTCAAGAATTTTATGTTCTCTGCTTGTATTAGCATATCGGGCAGCTGCAGTCAGATTATAGGTCAAATAAGGATTTATTTTATAATCTAAATCCATTTGAAAACGTATATCTTTTACCTTAATCTCCATGAAATTATTCTGTAATTCATTTAAGATATTTATTGGTGCCCAATTGTTTCTGTAATATTCTAAATTACCGTTGTCATCATAAGGTCTTAAAGTTCTGCTTGTATTTAACACATAATTGAACGGATTAATATCAAAAGCTCTGGTAGTTGTTCCAAAATATTCATCCTTTTCACTATCATAACTTCCAGGAGCCCCCTGATCTCTAATAGAAGCTTGTGTCGTTAGCGTAACATTCAATCTGTCATTAACATAAAAAGTTCCCTTTAAATTGGACGAAAGTTGTTTAACATTATCCGCAATACTCCAACCCGGATCAGTATAATAGGCTAATGATCCATAAAATGTATTGTTTTTTCCACCTCCTGAAAAACTTAAGGAATGATTTTGGGTAATTGAAGGTCTGAACAACGTTTTAAACCAATCTGTGTTTGCTAATTCATATTTTTTTAAAAAAGCATTACGACTAGCCGGATCATTATTTACTAAATAACTATCTGTTTCAGGTATATAGGTAGAAACAGCTCTTTCTAGAATATTATAAACCCCGCCATAACGTCCTTGTGTTGTTAATGGTCTTTCTAAGAACCCTTTTGCTTCAACCTCTTTTAAAATACTCATTGTTTCCTGAGAATTCAAAATATCATATTGATTATAATTTGGCACAGTTCTTACTGAATTTTCAACTGAATAAGTGACCTTTAATGGAGAATCTCTTCGTCCTTGTTTTGTAGTCACAACAATAACACCGTTTAATGATCTTGACCCATATATAGAAGTTGCCGATGCATCTTTCAAAATTTCGATACTTTGTATGTCATTCGAATTTAAACCCGCAACCGAAGAACTTAATAATGTTTCGGAATTTCCAGAGGCCAAGTCTGCTACAGAAACATTAATAATATCTTCCTGAACAACTCCATCAATAACCCATAATGGTTTAGTATCTCCAAAAATAGATGATGATCCACGTACTGTAATTTTTGGTGCTGTTCCAAAAGTACCTGTAATATTCTGAACAGTTACCCCCGCTGCTTTACCTTCAATCATTCTACTGATATCCACTACACCGTCTACTTTAAGTTCAGAACCCGAAATTTTACTTATAGCTCCTGTAAAAGTTCTTTTAGAAGTTTTTTCATAACCTGTAGTAATGACCACTTCTTTTAAGTTTTGTCCTTCTTCTGTTAAGGCAATTGTTGGAGAAGTATTTTCTATTCCAATTTCTTTAGTTTCGAAACCTACATAAGAAATTAGTAACCTATTACTGTTAGTTGGCATCTCAATAGAAAAATTTCCATCAAAATCAGTCAGCACCGATATCTTTGATCCTTTTGCAAGTACAGTAGCTCCAGGTAATGGGCTACCACTTAAATCTGTTACTTTACCTCTGATAATAGGACCAGCCGATAAAATTTCGAATAATGGATTACGAGACTCATCGCTGCTAAAACCATCTAATTTTGTTTTTTTTTGTAAAATAATCTGATTACTTATTTCTGAATAAGTAATATTGAATGGTTTTAAAATTCGGCTAAGTATACTTTCTAAAGTTTCCTGATTAGCTTCAAGACTAACTTTTTGATTTAGCTGTGGTAATCTGGAATTGTATGAAAATTTTACGTGTGCAGACTTTTCAAGTTTAGACAATGTATTATCCAAACTTAAATTTTCAACTGCAATGGTAACTTTCGTATCTAATTTTCTTTGTCCATTCACACTGTTTGCCATGGTAACACTTGAAAACACAAGTGCTAAGGCGAACTGAAATAGCGTTATTTTCATGATTCGATGGAGTAATCGTTGTTTAACAACTGGTTTTTTCATAATTTTGGTTTGTTTTGATTAATACTGTTCAAGGGTATTTTAGAAACGCAATAAATAACTCTTTACAGAGAGTCATTTAACTTTATTAAGTGTCGGATATGTTACAGCATTTCGGCACTTTTTATATATTTTCACATAGGCAACAATGAATTTTATTTATACTTACTATTAAATCTGGTTATTAAAAATTTAATTACAGCCTTGTGAGGTTATTGTAATTTGATTTCCATTCATTTCAAAACTGGTATCATTTCCAATGCTTTTGCAAATAATTTTAAGCTTCTCTGATAATGGCTGATCACTTAATGAAGTTGTTAAATGACAATCTTTTAATTTATCTTTAGGAAAATCAACTTCAACTAAATATGCTTGTTCTATTGTTTTAAAAATCTGTTCTACTGGAATATCCGTAAATTCAAAACTTAATTGTTCAATATTACCGACACTGCTAACCAATGTTTTGTCTTCAGTAATATTGGTTATCTTATTAAAAATTAAATCTTTTCTTAAAACACGCAAAGCTTCATTAGGTAGTAAAACAATTTCTTGTTTTGAATTTCCTATCAACTCATTTGAACTTACCTTTACTCTACCGGTGCGAACAAGAACTTCAAGATTTGGTTGGTCTGAATAAGCTCTTACCCGAAAACTAGTACCAACGACTTTTGTAATAATTTCATTAGCATAAACAAGAAAAGGTTTTTGGGGATTTTTACTAATTTCAAAGAAACCTTCCCCGGATAAATAAACCTTTCTTTCGTTTCCTGTAAAAATTTTAGGGTAACTTAATTTACTATTTGGCTGTAATAAAACCGAACTGCCATCAGACAAAGTTATTATTTGCGGTTTGTCAGAATTATTCGTCTGTTCAACAAGTCCTTCGCTATTATCTTCAATAAGTTCTTTATAGGTAACCACTGTATGGCTTACATCGAATTGAACATGGTAAAACCAAATCGATAAAAAACCAAAAAATAAAGTAGCAGCAATTCCAAGCCAGTAATGTCTTAAATATTTAACTGGATAATGTTTAGTGGTTTTATTGTCTTTTTCTTTTTCTTCAATTTTAACCCAGGTCGATTGCAGTGCATCAGTAAGTTCTGATGAAGAAATTTTTTTAACAGGTACTTTCATCGCCAGCAACAAAAGCCTGGAATCTTCTACTAATTTTGCTCGTTGCTGATTTTCTAAAGTCCATTCTTCCCAGCCTTGCTCATCAATTTTAGACAAAACCCACAATTGAAATGATTGATCGGCTAAAAAATCTTCAATTTCGATATAATAATTACGTTTTTGCATCTATGAAATAAGGTTACAAAAACATAGAGGACAGTTTTCTTATTATATACTCACTGATTTATGATTTTTTTTTATTTTTTTTAACTAAATATTAAAAATGCATGAAGATAGTAATACTAAAAGAGGAAAACTTCCTTTCCATTCCTTACGAAGCTTAAGTAAACCGCGGTGTAATAGATTATTTGCTGATTGATAATTTACGTCTAACATTTCTGCAATTTGTTCAACTGACAATCCTTGGTTATATCTTAAAAAAAGTGCTTCTTTTTGACGGGAAGGCAAATCATTTAAAAGTTTATTGAGATACAATACACGTTCTGCAGTTGCTTCATCATCTATAAAATCATATTCTACTGAAAAATCAAAAAGAAATTCAATTGAATCAGTAGTAGTAATTTTTTTAAAAATATGATCACGCTCATACAACCTTGCAATTCTCTTTCGCACACTTGACAATAAATAAGCTTTTACCACATTAGGTTCTTGCAATGAATCCCGATACAACCAAATATCAGCAAATACATCCTGAACACAATCCTGTACTTTTTCTGCAAAGGGCGAAAATGAATTTCCATAATTAATTAAATCCGCATAGTACTTTTCAAAAAGTAACGAAAATGATTTTTCATCACCTGCCTTCAGTTTACTCCAAAGTTTATGGTCATCGTAGGTTTTTATTGTTAAGATTTGGGTTTTCATAAATATTCAGTATTTATATTAGAAACAACCACCCAACGTGCTTTTAAAATTTATCATTTTTTTTGCTTCAATAAATTATGTAAAAAATATTTTAAACTAATAAATAATAATTAAAACACAATATTGTGAGTTATTTTTTACAAAAACAAAAATATAATTTAACATTATTTTGTGTTTTTGTTTTATAAATATATGAAGCCCAAAGTTTAAAAACAATTTTTTTACAAAAAAGAAATGTTTTATTTACAAAACAAAGAAACAAGTACAAAAAAGCACAAAAAAAGCCTTACTAAAGTTAGTAAGGCTTATTACGAAAAGTTTATTTAAAAAAGCTTTTAGAAAGCTACATTCCATCTTGGTAATTTACCATTATCATCTAAGAAATTTTGCAAAACTTGTCCTTCAACTGCAGTTGGAATAGCTTTAACATCTGCATTAAAAGTTTCATACCAAACAACTTCAAGAGCTGAAATACTTTCCAGTTTCATTTGTGCCGGCCAAGAGTATTTTCTTCCGGTTTTGGCAAATTGATGTCCGTTTACAATTTTATCATATAACCCGCCATTTTTGCTTTTCAATGTCCCATCATTTTGAACAGTTCCGGTAGAAGCTACCATGATTAATTCTTTTGCTTCAGCTTCAACAGCATACACAACAAAAATCCCTGCGCTTCCTTCGGGAGCATTACAAACTTGCTCTAAACTGTCTTCTATCGTAAAAGTAAAACTATTGCTTACTTTAAATTTTTTTAATTCTTTACTCATTTTTCTTATTTTTAAGCTACTGCTATTTGAGAATTTCAGTAGCCAAGTTTTTAATTATATTCCAGCCATTTTAAAAATATAAAAAAGTCTCAACAAAATATTGAGACTTTTTTGGAATTTGTTATTTTAAATATTGGAGATTATCCCAATACTTCTTTTACTTTTTTACCAATTTCAGCTGGTGAATCAACAACATGAATTCCGTTGTCTCTCATGATTTGTTTTTTAGCAGCAGCAGTATCATCAGAACCACCAACAATAGCACCTGCGTGACCCATTGTTCTCCCTGCAGGAGCAGTTTCTCCGGCAATGAAACCAACAACTGGTTTACGGTTACCATCAGCTTTAACCCATTTAGCAGCATCAGCTTCTAATTGACCTCCAATTTCACCAATCATGATGATAATTTCAGTTTCAGGATCGTTCATTAATAATTCTACAGCTTCTTTAGTAGTAGTTCCAATGATTGGATCTCCACCAATACCAATAGCAGTAGTAATTCCTAAACCTTGTTTTACAACCTGGTCAGCAGCTTCATAAGTTAAAGTTCCAGATTTAGAAACGATACCAACAGTTCCTTTTTTGAAAACGAAACCTGGCATAATACCAACTTTAGCTTCACCCGGAGTAATGATACCAGGACAGTTTGGACCAATTAATCTTGAATTTCTTTCTTTAACATAATTATTAGCCTTAATCATATCTGCTACAGGAATTCCTTCTGTAATTGCAATAATTACTTTAATTCCGGCATCAGCAGCTTCCATAATTGCATCAGCAGCAAAAGCCGGCGGTACAAAAATGATAGAAGTATCAGCTCCGGCCTGATCTACAGCATCTTTTACTGTGTTAAAAACCGGACGGTCCAAATGACTGGTCCCTCCTTTTCCAGGAGTAACACCACCCACAACATTAGTACCGTACTCAATCATTTGAGAAGCATGGAAAGTTCCTTCGCTTCCTGTAAATCCCTGAACAATTATTTTGGAATCTTTATTAACTAAAACACTCATGATATATATTTTATGTAGTTTTTAAAATTGTGATGCAAAAGTAAGGTTTTGTAACTTATTTTCACCTTTTTTATCGGCAAAAAATATCACGAAAATTGACTCATTTGATAACCTCTATACAATTTACCGTCTTTTATCTGCCAAATCGTAAAAAAATGTGCCAACAACATTTCTTCACGAGGATTTTCAATCGTTTTTACAAAGTGAGAATAACGTACTGAAACCAAATCATCTTCAGCTATTATATGGCTAATTCTAACTTTTGAACGCACATAAGCTCGATTTAATTCATTTGCCATGTTTATTATCGAATCGTAATCCATATGGATTAATCCTTTACTGCTATTCCACTCTATAGTTACATCGGGATGCAGATAGGTCTTAAAAATTTCACTATCAATCAGGGCATCCGATTTATAAAATTTTTGAACAAATTCTTTAATAGACATAGTTATTTTAATTTACTTAAAATTTCAGGAATCTTTTTGATATTAGCTAATTGTTTCAACTTTTCTCTTGATTCTTCGATTGGAGTTCCAAAATAAGATTTTCCGCCTTCAACCGATTTAGTAACGCCTGTCTGCCCCATAATAACAGCCTTCGCTCCTATTGTGATACCGCTTGTTGTCCCAACTTGTCCCCAAATAGTTACTTCATCTTCAATAATAACACATCCGGCAATACCTGTTTGAGAAGCAATTAAACATTTTTTTCCTATTACAGAATCATGCCCAACATGTACCTGATTATCGATTTTGGTTCCTTCACCAATTGTCGTATCGCCAGTTACACCTTTGTCAATTGTACACAGAGCACCAATACCAACATTGTTTTCAATAACTACTCTTCCTCCGGAAATTAACTGATCAAAACCATCAGGACGTTTTTTATAATAAAAAGCATCTGCCCCTAAAATAGTTCCGGAATGAATAATTACATTATCACCAATTACAGTATGATCGTAAATAGAAACATTAGAATGTATCAGGCAGTTTTTACCAATAGTAACGTGATTTCCAACAAAAGAATTTGGCTGAATAACAGTCCCTTCTCCTATTTTTGCAGATGGAGCAATAGCAACATTCGCATATTGAAAAGGCTTAAAATGTTTGGTTAAAGTATTGAAATCTCTGAAAGGATCATCAGAAATTAAAAGAGCTTTACCTTCAGGACAATCTACTTTTTTATTAATTAAAACAATAGTAGCAGCTGACTGTAAAGCTTTGTCATAATATTTGGGATGGTCAACAAAAACAATATCACCTGGTTCAACTACATGAATTTCGTTCATGCCTAAAACATCAAAGTCTTTGTCACCAATAAATTCGCAATTAAGCAAATTCGCAATTTCTTCTAAAGAGTGAACTTTTGGAAATTTCATATTTTATAATTAGAAAATGTGCTAATTAGAAAATGAGTCAATTAGAATGTGAATATACAAAATTACAACAATTCACAAATTATCTAATTGACTCATTTTCTAATTATCTCAATTAAAAAGTTACTCTTTTACACGCTCCATATAAGAACCTGAAGCGGTATCAATTTTAATTTTATCACCTTCATTGATGAATAACGGTACGTTTACAGTTGCTCCTGTTTCTACAGTAGCTGATTTTGTAGCATTTGTAGCTGTATTTCCTTTCACTCCAGGTTCAGCATAAGTTACTTCTAAAACAATTGAAGCCGGCATATCAACTGACAAAGGTAAATCTGTTTCTGTATTAACCTGAACCATTACGTTTGTTCCTTCTTTTAATAACCCCGGAGCATCTAAAATACTTTTATTCAAAGAAATTTGCTCGAAAGTTTCAGCATTCATGAAATGAAACTCTTCTCCTTCAGCATATAAAAACTGATACGTATGTGTTTCTACACGTACGTCTTCGATTTTGTGTCCTGCAGAAAAGGTATTGTCCAATACTTTTCCTGTTGTTAAGCTTTTTAATTTTGTTCTCACGAAAGCAGGACCTTTTCCTGGTTTTACGTGAAGAAATTCGATAATTTTATAAATATCGTGATTATATTTAATACATAATCCGTTTCTAATATCTGATGTAGACGCCATTTGTTTTTTATTTTATTTACTTTGGTTAAATCGTTGAATCGTTTAACTGTTTTTTCGATTTGAACGATTAAACAAATAAACAATTAAACTCTATTTTAATAATTTCCTGAATATCCTTTCATTACCCCTCTTGATGAATTTCGAATAAAATCTAAAATTTCATCTCTCTCCGGAGTAGCTTCCATTTCACCTTCAATAATACTCAAAGCTTGTGTTGTATTGTAATTTTTCTGGTAAAGAATTCTGTAAATATCCTGTATTTCTCTTATTTTTTCAGTGCTAAAACCTCTTCTTCTAAGTCCTACTGAATTTATTCCCACATATGATAATGGTTCTTTCGCAGCTTTAGTATATGGTGGAACGTCTTTTCTTAATAATGATCCTCCTGAAATCATAGCATGATCTCCCACACTGATAAATTGATGAACTGCTGATAATCCTCCAATAATTGCATAATTACCAATAGTAACGTGGCCTCCTAGAAGAACTCCGTTAACAATAATAGCATTATTACCTACATGACAATCATGAGCAATATGTGCAGTTGCCATTATTAAACAATTATTACCTATAACTGTCTGACCTGAAGCTATTGTTCCTCTATTGATAGTTACACATTCTCTTATCGTGCAATTATCACCAATGATAGCCAAAGAATCTTCTCCTCCAAATTTTAAATCCTGAGGAACTGCTGAAATTACTGCACCTGGAAAAATATTACAATTTTTTCCAATTCGGGCACCTTCCATAATGGTTACATTTGAACCTATCCAGGTACCATCACCAATAACAACGTTATTATGAATTGTTGTAAAAGGCTCAATTACAACATTTTTAGCGATTTTAGCGCCAGGATGAACATATGCTAATGGTTGATTCATCTGTATTTTTTATATTTTAATTTAAAATAGTCTAATTTGGGCAACAAACGTAAACAATAATTTTGATTAATTATTGTTTTCTTGCAATTTGCGCCATTAATTCTGCTTCAGCAACTAATTTTCCATTAGCATATGCGTTGGCCTGCATGTGACAAATCCCTCTTCTGATAGGAGAAATCAAATCACACTTAAATATTAAAGTATCACCTGGTAAAACTTTATGTTTGAATTTAACATTATCTATTTTCATGAAATAAGTCAAATAGTTTTCAGGATCCGGAACTGTACTTAGAACTAAAATTCCACCTGTTTGTGCCATTGCCTCAACAATTAATACACCCGGCATAACCGGAGCATCAGGAAAATGCCCAACGAAGAAATTTTCATTCATGGTAACATTTTTCAATCCCACAACATGACTTGATGACATTTCAATAATTCTGTCAATTAACAAAAATGGAGGTCTGTGAGGCAAAACAGCCATAATTTTATGGATATCCATCAATGGCTCCTGATTTAAATCGTAAACAGGGATATGGTTTCTTTGCTCAATTTTTATAATTTTTGCTAATTTTTTGGCAAATTGTGTATTCACATAATGTCCAGGTTTATTAGCAATAATTTTTCCCTGAATTCTAACTCCAATTAAAGATAAATCACCAATAACATCTAAAAGTTTATGTCTTGCCGCTTCATTTGGATAATGCAAAGTTAAATTATCAAGAACACCATTTGGTTTTACAGAAATTTCATCTTTACCAAAAGCTCTTTTTAAGTTTTCCATTGTAGCATCGGAAATCTCTTTATCTACATAAACAATAGCATTATTAAGATCACCACCTTTTATTAATCCATTTTCTAATAAAGATTCTAATTCATGCAAAAAACTAAAGGTTCTTGAATTTGAAATTTCATCTTTAAAATCAGCAATACTTTTCAAAGTAGCATTTTGAGTACCTAAAACTTTAGTACCAAAATCTACCATAGTTGTAACCTGATAATCATCGCTTGGCATAACCAAAATCTCGCTTCCTGTAGTTTCATCTGTAAATGAGATTACCTCTTTTACTACATAAACATTACGCTTTGCATCCTGCTCTTCGATCCCGGCTTTTTCAATAGCCTCAACAAAATATTTTGAAGAACCATCCATAATAGGAAGTTCTGAAGCATTTAATTCTATAATAACGTTATCCAGATCACAACCAACTAATGCTGCTAAAACATGTTCAGGAGTTTGAATTTTTACACCTAATTTTTCTAGATTGGTACCTCTTTGTGTGTTAACTACATAATTGGCGTCAGCCTCAATTACCGGTTGGCCTTGCAAGTCAATTCTAACAAAAGTGAAACCATTATTTATAGGAGCAGGTTTAAAAGTCATTGCAACTTCTTTTCCTGTATGTAATCCAACTCCTGTTAGTGAAATTTCATTCTTGATGGTTTTCTGTTTAACCATTATTTCCATTTTTTGGGTTTATTATTTGTTTCTTTAATTCTTCTAATTCCGCAACAATTTTAGGCAGGTTCTTGAAATGAACATAGGATTTACTAAAATCGCTATAACCAAATGTTGGACTTCCCTGCAAAACTTCGTCATCCTTAATGTTTCTTCCTATTCCGGATTGAGCCTGAACCCGAACATTATTTCCAATTACTAAGTGCCCTGCAATACCAACCTGTCCGCCAATCATACAGTTTTCTCCAATTTTTGTAGAGCCTGCAACTCCTGTTTGAGCTGCAATTACTGTATTTTTACCAATCTCAACATTATGGGCAATCTGAATTTGATTGTCTAACTTTACTCCTTTTCTAATAATTGTAGATCCAAGTGTAGCTCTGTCTATTGTAGTATTCGCTCCAATATCTACATTGTCCTCAATAATAACATTACCAATTTGCGGTACTTTACTATATTCTCCATCTTCATTTGGAGCAAAACCAAAACCGTCTGCACCAATAATAGTTCCTGAATGAATGGTACAGTTATTACCAATTACAGTTTCAGAATAAATTTTAGCCCCTGCAAAAATGCACACATTATCGCCAATAACAACATTATCACCAATAAAACTGTTTGGATATATTTTCACATTATTACCTAAACTCACATTTTGACCCACATAACTAAAACTTCCCAAATACAGGTTTTCACCATATTTGGTTCCTTCAGTTATAAAAGCTTGCGGCTCTATTCCGCTTTTATTTAATTTTACCTGATTATAAAACTCTAAAAGTTTAGAAAAGGATACATATGCATCTTCTACTTTAATTAAAGTAGTTGTAATTTCAGATTCCGGCATAAAAGAATCATTGACAATCGTTACTGATGCTTTTGTAGTGTAAATGTGATTGATATATTTAGGATTTGCCAGAAAAGTAAGTGATCCTTCCTCTCCTTCTTCAATTTTAGACAGTCGAAAAACCTCGGCATTAGGATTCCCAACTACTTCGCCTTCTAAAATCCCCGCTATTTGTTCTGCTGTAAATTTCATCTTATTTGATTCTATTTTTTATACGAATAAGATGGAACTCTATATTAACGTTCTGCTTATATTCAAAAAAAATATACTAATTTGTTTTTATGTCCGACAAAAATATAAAAAATAGGTTTTAAATGTTAATTTTAGATAAGTTGTTTTGGAAAACATATGTAATATTTTGTAACCAATTTAGATAATGATTTCAAATTCAACTGGTCAGAAGCTTCAACAACATCTTCAATTGTTTTATCTTTTTTAAGTATTCTTATAGGTTCTGCTTCTTTACTGTAGGCCTGATTTTTAATTTTTCCCCTAAAAATAAAGTAACCGGCATCAAGAGCTGATATATGGTGTTGTTCTGCAAATTCTTCTTTTAAGGATTGCGATTCTTCCATCGGAATTTTTTCTGCACTCATTTTAATCTTCAATAAATCCCTGTTAATGATCATTCTACTCAAAGTAGACAATATAAAATCGTTATATTTTTGCCATGCTTTAAGAGCACTAATGATATCGAAATCATCTAATTGAGAAAACAAATCTAACTTTTCAGCATCAAAATTTTCAAGTGAAATTTTATTTTGCATGAAATATAAAAGCGGTTCACTACAAGGCAGTTTAACTCCTTTCAACGTTAATTCTTTTGCCCGTTTGAGTACTTTCATCAAAATTAATTCGGCCACGAGACTTGTTTTATGCAAATAAGCCTGCCAGTACATTAATCTTCTTGACAACAGAAACTTTTCTACTGAATAAATCCCTTTTTCTTCTATAACTAAAATATCGTTTTCAACATTCATCATCTGGATCAATCGTTCAGAATTCACATTTCCTTCTGCAACTCCGGTATAAAAACTATCGCGCTTTAGATAATCCATTCGATCCATATCCAACTGACTCGAAATCAATTGAAGCATAAACTTTCTGTGGTATTCTCCTTTAAAAACCTGAATTGCTAAACTCAATTTCCCATCAAATTCATTGTTTAACTGATTCATAAACAATAACGAAATGGATTCATGATTAACATCTTCTACAATACTTTTCTCCATGGCATGCGAAAAAGGTCCGTGACCAATATCGTGCAATAAAATAGCTATTAATAATGCACATTCTTCATCATTTGAAATAGCAACACCTTTAAAACGAAGTGTTTCAATTGCTTTTTGCATTAAATGCATACAGCCCAATGCGTGATGAAAACGTGTGTGATTAGCTCCAGGATAAACCAAATATGATAATCCCATCTGTGAAATTCGACGCAAACGCTGAAAATAAGGGTGCTGAATTAAATCATAAATAAGCTCATTCGGAATAGAAATAAAGCCATAAATCGGGTCATTGAATATTTTTAACTTATTGATATGATTCACTATTCTGGTAATTTTTTAGGTCAACAAATATAGGTAATTAACTATAAACAGTTTTCTGTTTTTATCTTAAAAAACAAAAAGAAATTCCTTTTCCAAAAGAAAAAAACACTGATTACAAACTCTTTCAACATTAATTACATACCATCACCCAAATTTCCGAACTTTTATTTTTTAAGATGTTAATAACTAAGGATTAGTTTTCGTGTCGTTATAAACCCTTTCATTTTCAAAATTAATATATTTGAAAGTAACAAAAATTTGGAAAATCATGAGAATAGAAACCGATCTTAAATTAGGCTTTAAAGATGTAATGATCAGACCCAAAAGATCCACTTTAAAAAGCAGAGCTGAAGTATCTTTAGAAAGAAATTTTAAATTTTTGCACAGTACAGAGACATGGACAGGAATTCCAATTATGGCAGCAAATATGGATACTGTTGGCACATTTGAAATGGCTGCTGTTTTAGCCAGAGAAAAGCTTTTTACTGCTATTCATAAACATTATTCGCCTCAGGAATGGAATGATTTTCTAAAAAACGTATCTCCTGATTTCTATAATTATATTGCCATTAGCACCGGAATAGGAAAAGAAGACGCTGCAAAAATTGCAGAAATTATTCAAGCAAATCCGTTACTGAAGTTTATTTGTATTGATGTCGCCAATGGATACTCAGAATATTTTGTTGAGTTTTTAAAACAAATCCGCGAACAATATCCTGACAAAGTTATAATTGCAGGAAATGTAGTAACCGGCGAAATGACAGAAGAATTATTATTAGCAGGAGCTGATATTGTCAAAGTTGGAATTGGCCCCGGATCAGTTTGTACAACCCGTGTAAAAACCGGTGTAGGTTATCCGCAGCTTTCGGCTATCATTGAATGTGCTGATGCCGCACATGGCTTAGGCGGACATATTATTAGCGATGGAGGCTGTACAACTCCGGGTGATGTTGCCAAAGCTTTTGGTGCAGGTTCAGATTTTGTAATGCTTGGCGGAATGTTAGCCGGACACACAGAAAGCGGTGGTGAACTGATTGAAATAGAAGGCAAAAAATTCAAACAATTTTACGGAATGAGTTCTGCTACCGCAATGGACAAACACGCTGGCGGAGTAGCTGAATACAGGGCTAGCGAAGGAAAAACAGTTCAGGTTCCGTTTAAGGGGAACGTAATCAACACGGTTTTTGATATTTTAGGCGGTTTACGCAGTACCTGCACGTATGTAGGAGCCTCCAGACTAAAAGAATTGACAAAACGTACCACTTTTATTCGCGTTAGCGAACAGGAAAACCAAGTTTTTACAAAATAAATATGATTCAAATTACCGAAGCCTCAATTGAGGATATTGCTAAAATTCAAAATATTGCACATATAACCTGGCCCATAACCTATGGTCAAATTTTAACGAAAAATCAATTAGACTATATGCTGGATTTAATTTATTCAGATGAAGCCTTAACCAATCAGATTGAGAAAAAAGAGCAATTATTTTATTTAATTTTGGATGAGGAATCCATAATCGGATTTATCGGAATTGAACATCATTACAAAAATGATGCAGTAACAAAAATTCACAAAATATATCTTTTACCTGAAACACAGGGGAAAGGTATTGGAAAAAAAGTAATTGAAGAGATTCAAAAACTGGCTTTAGAAAATAATTCAACAAGCTTATCTTTAAATGTAAACCGTTTTAACTCTGCATTAAGTTTTTATAAAAAAATAGGATTTGAAATCATTGATGAAGTCAATATTGACATTGGAAATGGCTACCTAATGGAGGATTATGTGATGGAAAAAAAGTTGTAATCAGCTCACAATTACATCATGCTTAAACAATAAACCTTTTACTTCATTCAAAGAAAAAACAGCTTTCTTAAGTTTCGTTTTGGATGGATCAATTGTATAATTATAACTCGTTTTGAAATCGGCTTTGTTTGCGGTTGCTTTATCAAACTCAGAACGGTACAAATCACAATTATCAAAAATCACACTTGTAAGATCGGCTGCCATAAAATCGACTGCAACCAGACTGCAGTTTGTAAATGTAGTTCCTTTTATTTTTAGGGTATAAAATTTGGAAAAATCTAAAATACAATCGTTAAAATGAATTTCGAAAATGAGTTTGTCGCACATGGCAAAATTTACATCTTTGATTTCACAGCGATTAAAAGCTGCGGTTCTAAAAGCTACATAATTGATTTTTGCCTCATTAAAAATACAATCATTAAAGATACAGTCAATAAAAGTAACGGCTAAAAAAGTACAGACCGAAAAATTGCAATTATTAAAAACACAACATTCAAACTCCTTAAAATTAGCACCATCCTTATCATAAATGACATTATTATATTCTTTATCAAGGAAATACTCGCTCGTCATTAAAGATTTATTGTTTAATTTAAAATAAAAACGCAAGAATCAAATGTATGATAATTGCGTTTAGACTGAAATATTATTTTACTAATTATTTTTTATGCACTCTTTTTAAAAGAAAAATTGCAGTCACAAAAAACAATCCTAAGAATACAATTGCCAAACGAGGACTTCCTGTAATCTGATCGATAATTCCGTAAAGACACATCCCTATTACGATTCCTATTTTTTCAGCTACATCATAAAAGCTGAAAAATGATGCTGTATCTTCTGTTTCAGGCAATAATTTTGAATACGTTGAGCGTGATAAAGCCTGAATTCCTCCCATTACAAATCCTGCTACCGTAGCCATTACATAAAAATGTATTGGCAAGGTAATAAAAAAAGCAAGTGCACAAAAAACTGCCCAAATCGTATTGATAACAATTAAAGTTGGGATGTTACCAAATTTCTCCGAAGCTCTCGAGGTCAAAACAGCTCCAATGACAGCTACCAACTGTATAATCAAAATACAGATAATCAAACCAATTGTGCTTTCTTCCTTAGATGCCCACTGAATTTCCTGTGCTCCAAAATAAGTCGCTACCAACATTACAGTCTGAACCGCCATACTTGACACGAAAAATCCGCTTAAGTATCTTTTTAAAGGAATATTATTCTGTAATATTGCCCAAACTTTCTTTAATTCTTTAAAGCCATTAAACACAACATCTTTCGATAACTTTTGATTGGTTTCTTTGCTTCCCTTAGGTAAAAAATAATAGCTGTACTGGCTAAACAAAATCCACCACACTCCTACCATAATAAAAGAAAACCTCATGGCTTTCATAGCTGCTTCACCATCTGTTCCAGTGATTCCAAATATTTTTGGTTTCATAATCATTGCCAGATTGATAATCAGTAAAATTACACTTCCAATATACCCTAAAGAATACCCTTTGGCACTAATTTTATCCTGCTGTTCAGGAAACGCAATATCCGGCAAATAGGAATTATAGAAAACCAAACTTCCCCAATATCCAATAAGTCCCAAAAAATAAAACAATAATCCGATGTAAATATTTTCAAGATCAAACCAGTACAATCCCATACACGATAAAGCTCCAACATAGCAGAAAAATTTCATGAATGATTTTTTATTCCCAACATAATCTGCAATACCGGATAATAATGGTGAAAAGACGGCTACAAATACAAAGGCAAATGCGGTTACAAAACTAATCAGGGCTGAATTTTTCAATTCCAATCCAAAAACTTCTATATAGTGTCCTCGTTCAGAAAATAAGGCTTCGTAAAAAATAGGAAATACAGCTGATGCTATTGTAAGAGTGTAAACTGAATTTGCCCAATCATAAAAGGCCCAGGCATTCAATAATTTTTTACTCCCTTTTGGTAAGTTCGTCATGGTTATGGTTTTGAAGGAGCTAATTTATTTATTTTTTCTTATAAACATCACTGAATCTTCATTAATAAATAATCAATAATTCGTTTTATTGATGATGATACGGTTCATTTCTTAAAATTGTAAAGCCTCTGTACAATTGTTCTATAAAAAATAACCGCACCATCTGATGCGAAAAAGTCATCAGTGAAAGTGAAATTTTACCTTGAGCCTTACTATAAACCGTTTCTGAAAAGCCATAGGGTCCACCAATTACAAAAACCAGCGTTTTAATTCCGGAGTTCATCTTTTTTTGCAACTCGTCAGAGAAACCAACACTTGAAAAGTTTTTTCCGTTTTCATCCAATAAAATCAACTGATCTGTAGGTGTTAATTTAGATAAAATCAACTCTCCTTCCTTCTCTTTTTGCTGGCTTTCAGATAAATTCTTTACATTCTTAATATCGGGAATGATTTCTAAATCAAATTTGATATAAAACGACAGCCGTTTAGTATAATCATCGATTAAAGTCTGCAATGATTTGTTATCCGTTTTGCCAATGGCGATAAGTTTGATATTCATTTTTAAATTGATTTCTGAACAGCAAAGATAAAAATGATTTGAAGTCTATAGCATTAATTTTATTAGTATACCTGAAAATGCTGCTATTAAAATAATAATTGGCTCAGCTATTTTTTTTATAAATATTAAAGCAAAAATAGTAAGAATTGCAATTAATGCGGTCGATACGTCAACAATACTTCTTGATGCAATTATAACTACAGCCCCTACTAATGCCCCAATAACTGCTGCTGTGATACCTGTAACAAAGTTTTTTATAGATTCATTTTTTGCAATTTTATGAAAGTAAGGAGCCGGAATAACTGTAAATAAATAACACGGCAGAAATGTCGCCAATGAAGACACGCAGGCACCTGAAAATCCGGCAACAATATATCCTATAAAAGCAACTGTAATTACAACCGGGCCGGGAGTAATCATTGCTATGGCAACAGCATCAAGGAATTGCTGTTCAGTTAACCAGTGATTTTCTGTAACAACACCTGCGTATAAAAAAGGGATTATTGCTAAACCACTTCCAAAAACAAAGGCTCCTGCTTTGATAAAGAAAATTGCTATTTTTTGTAAAATTGTCAGCTCATCATTAAAAAATAAAATTTGTAGCATAAACAAGGAGTAT
Source organism: Flavobacterium chungangense LMG 26729 (assembly GCF_000735715.2). Lineage (NCBI taxonomy): Bacteria > Pseudomonadati > Bacteroidota > Flavobacteriia > Flavobacteriales > Flavobacteriaceae > Flavobacterium > Flavobacterium chungangense. The sequence continues at coordinate 7,122 of NZ_JASY01000005.1, read as the reverse complement.
GTTTTTTTCGTTCTCCAAAATTTTTGAGGAGATTTATAAAACATATATATAAGACCTGCACCAATAAATAATAAAATATGCTCTCGTTTTGTTACCAATGTTATAGCCAAAGACACTCCAAATATTAACCATAAAAGCCAATTGTTTTTTAGTGACTCTAATGTAAACTTTCCAATAGCTTTTTGTGTAAGTTTATATGAGCTCATTACGATGATTCCAATTACTGCCGCGCCAACACCATAAAAAATAGCCTGCAGCCATGACAGTCCTCCGTAGATCGTATAAGTAATACTTAATAAGACAACAATAATAAATGAAGGAATTATAAAAGCTAATCCAGCCAGTGTCGCACCTAAAATTCTATAATGCAAAAAACCTAAATAAATACCAAGTTGTGCCGCTAAAGGTCCCGGAGCCAGTTGTGCTAATGCCAGACCTTCTTTATAGTTCTCCTCTGAAATCCATTTACGCTTTTCTACCAGATCTTCATGCATGTAACCTACTAAAGCAACAGGACCTCCAAATCCAGTTGTTCCCAGTTTCAAAAAATAGTAAACAAGCTGTCTTAAAGTATAAATTGGTTTTTTTATCATGTCAATTTTCTTTAAAATAAAACTCCGAATTGAAATCCAATAGTAAACGTTGCCGGTTTATCATTGCCAAATCGGGCAGGTAAAGGCAAAGCAGCATAATAACTGCAATTTTCACTTTTAATAAGTGTTTTATTGAAAACCGGAGTAAAACCATACCTGCCTGAAGTTTCAAAAGCGGCTCTTCCTGCAAAAGAAAATCCGCTTCCCAGAGGAACCAAAACACCCGGATGAAAGGTTAAATTACTTGATTTACTTACTCCATCATCGTCTTTGATTGTTGGAACAATTTCGAAAGAAAATCCTATTTTAGAAGTTTTCCATAAATTGATTCCCATTGGAAAAGCAACAACATAATGACCATCAAAATTAGTTGTTGTTTCTTCATTGCTGAAAGTAACAATTGGATGCATAATACCTACATATCCATTTATTTTTGGATAAGTAGTTTGTGAATAAGCAGTTGTAATAAATAGTAAAAAAAGAAAATTTGTACCCCGTATCATTTTTGTTTGTTTAATTAATTTAAACAAAGCTACGGAGCTTAAAAAGTAACAAATAGGATTCTATTTACCTTTTGTATCTGAATTACTTTTTGCTATTTTTTTTCTAAATGAAGAAGGATTTTCACCTGTGTGAAGCTTAAAAATTCTGGTAAAATGACTTTGATCTGAAAACCCTGTTAAGTAGGAGATCTCGGTTAAAGTGTAATTTGAATTCTGAATGAGATTGATCGCTTTTTCTATTCGGATTTTCCTAATGTAATCACCAAAATTCAGGTCTTCAAAATATTTAGAAAACTCTCTGGACAAATAAGAAGGGTTCAGTTCTAAATCAGTTGATATTTTTTTGAGGTCAAATGTAAACTGAGCATCAATCTGATCCTGAATCATTTCTTTTAATTCATTCACCCAACTAGGAACTTTCTTTTTCTCGGTTTTATTCGTTTTTAAAAACTTGACATACACTTCATGGAGCAAATTTTCAAAAGGACTATTTTGAAGATGTTTTTGATGATATAAATGAGAAGCCCAACTATATAAAGCATCATAAATCACCATTCCCATTTCTAAAAGTTTAGCATCATCTGTAATATTATGTGCCAATCCTGCGGAAATTGCCCAAAGCCCCGCCGATTCATTAGCAATATCATGTCTGTCTGTATCAGCCCCCCGAACTATTTTTGAAATTACAGTAATGGCCGGATCATTAATTTTGTGTTTTTTAACTATATAGTCAAATGTACACTGATCTTCATAATGTGTATATTCAACACCTGGAATATCAAACGGAATTGCATTTAGCTTTTTTGCTTCTTCAATAACATTATCAAAAGGGACATAAAAAAATTCTGCTTCAGAATCGACAAATTTCTGAATAAGCCACGGACAGGCCAATCGATCTATTTTAGGACGTTCACGTGTAATCCATTTCATTCGTTAATTTTTAGAAAATTGATTTTCGAAGATTTTGAATCTAATATCTAAATCATTCAGCAATTGTTTTTTAACAGATTCATCCTGAATAAAGCTGTAATTAATACTGTTGTAAACATATTGCTTTATTGTAGCATATGAAACATCGGGATATCTTTTAGCCAATAACACGTATTGTTCCGTCATATTGGTCCTTAAAATCCCTGCATCGTCTGTACTAATTACAATTGGCACATTAAACTCTTTATAAAGTGTAAAAGGATGCCTGCCCTCTTTTACCTTCAAAATAAATTCATTACTGGCCAAATTAATCTCAATAGGGACTTTGTTTTTTGACATATAACGCAATAAATCATACGAATTTGCTTCATAAGCAATATCAACTCCGTGACCAATTCTATTAGCTCCCGCAATATAAATCGCTGAATTAATATGCCAGGTTAATTCTTCGGGCTGTACCAATCCCAATGTCAATTCACCAGCATGAAGCGTATATTTTACGTTAGGAAATTGAGAATGGCAATATTTGAACATCACCATATGCAGCCAATAATCTTTCATGGAAGTTTCTCCATCTTCAGGAGAAACAATATTTACACCTGCAACCAGTTTGCTTTCGTTTGCAGATATAAAAGCAATAGTTAGATTTTTAAACAAATCAACAGGTTCCATGAAACGCAATACGAAATTTTGATAACGCATTGTAAAACGCTCGTCATCTATTTTTAAATCTTTATGCAATTTCGCAATAAAATTACTGTTGAAATCTTCAGCATATTTTTTACCCTCTTTCTGTTGAATCGATTTATGCAAATCATCCAGAAATTTTAAAACTGTCTTTTCATCTTTTTGACTGGCAGCCTGACGAAGTTTCAGGTTAAAATCATTTAAATCATCTACCTTCATATCACATGGAATTGTAGACAATTGTGTTTCAATATAACTTACATTTTCAGAAAGTGCACGGTTTTTTAATTCTGTTAATCCTTCTGCAAAATGGCCTTCGATAGCAGGAGAAAACTTTTGAAAAGAATCAAAAAACAAATCATCAGAAGGAACAGTCACACCATTAAAGTCTTTAGCTGACCAGGTTTGCATTATCTGCTGCTTATAAAAAGCCAGTTTTCCTGTATTTTTCAACGACGAAAAAGTCTCCCAATCTCCTTTTGCAGGTTTTATTTTAGAAACTTCCATAGTTTCTAAATTCAGATAAAAGTCTTCTGCAATTGCCCTTTCCAAAAGAGGTTCTGCATAAATAGATCCTGAAAAATGATGGTGTAAATCGCCACCTTTTGGCATTTGCTGAAAAAAAGCTGTTAAGGCAGCTTCATTGTTTCTGATTTTTTCTAAATAATTTCCAGCCGATTGAGAGAAATTAAATTGTGTTATCAAGAAACAGAAAAGTGTAATTATCCTCGTCATACTCTAAGTTTAAATTACATGCAAATATAGTCAATTTTGAAGACATTTGAGATATTAGCATAAGTTGCCATTTTTATAGTTTTGAATGTGTATCAATATTCTAAAAATTAACATTTTAAAAAAATCAAAAGCTTTTTTTAAGGCATTTATGTCGTTTTATTAAGCAAATTATTCAAATAAAAAAACAAATAAATACTTTTCATCAATCTCTATTTTAAGGAATCATCAAAAAATTAAATTTAAGGACATAACTATTACGATTTCAATTTTTCTATTATAAACGATTTTTCTCTTTTTGAATCTAAAATTGACTGTTTCCTGAATTTTTATATTCTGTATTTCTGTTTCAATTTGTTTGTTTAACTTTGTTCAAAACATATAAAAATGAAACAATTAGTTATATTACTTATTGCTTTTGCTACATTTTCTTGTACAAATGCTCAAAAGAACAATTTTTCGGAAGTAGCATTATCTGAAAAATTATTGTCAACGAATGAAAGTCAGGTTGCATTTAAAGACATATTAAATAAATACAAAGGAAAAACTTTGGTAATTGAAGTATGGGCTTCATGGTGTGGTGACTGTGTAAAAGCAATGCCAAAAATAAAAGAACTTCAAGCAAATAATCCTGATGTCTCTTATTTATTCATATCAGCAGATAAAACCGCTGATAAATGGAAAATCGGAATTGAAAAACACGAATTGAAAGGTGATCATTACATGATGAATGACGGAATGAAAGGTGTTTTTGGAAAATCAATTGATTTAGACTGGATTCCTAGATATATTATTCTTGACAAAACCGGAAAAATTGTACTATATCGTGCCATAGAAACTGACTTTGATAAAATCAACGAAACATTAAAAAGTCTTAAATAACTTAATGTCTGTTTAAAACAACCTTTAAAATTCATAAAAAACAAAAAATTAATACCTATCCAAAATGAGAAAACAAATTGTTGCAGGAAACTGGAAAATGCATAAAAATGCTAGTCAAACAGAAGAATTACTAAGCGAGTTAATTTCAAAAATTCCTGCAAAAACAAACGCACAGGTTATCGTTGCACCAACATTTATCAACTTGGCTGCAGCTGCTGCAAAATTAAAAAATACTCCTATTGGAGTTTCCGCTCAAAATGTTCACCAGGCTGAAGGCGGAGCTTTTACCGGAGAAATTTCTGCTGATATGCTAAAAAGTGTTGGAGTTGATACAGTAATTTTAGGTCACTCAGAACGCAGAGCTATTTTTAATGAAACTGATGCCTTAATTGCTAATAAAGTTGACACAGCTTTAAAACACGAAATGACTGTTATTTTTTGTTTTGGAGAAGAATTAAAAGACCGTCAATCAGACAATTATTTCAACATTGTTGAAAATCAATTACGCGATGGATTATTCCATATTTCAAAAGAATCATGGCCAAATGTAGTTTTGGCATATGAGCCAGTTTGGGCTATTGGTACAGGTGAAACAGCTTCTCCTGAACAGGCACAGGAAATGCACGAATTTATCAGAGAAACAATTCGAAAAGCTTTTGGAAATGATATCGCTGATGCTGTTTCTATATTATACGGTGGTTCTGTAAAACCAGAAAATGCAAAAGAAATTTTCTCTAAACCTGATGTTGATGGCGGTTTAATTGGAGGAGCAGCTTTAAAAGCAGATGATTTTCTTGCTATTGTAACAGCTATCTAATTACTTATAAAATAAAAAACCCGATAACAACTAATTATCGGGTTTATTTTTACTATTCTGTAATATTAGAACTAGTTACATAAAAATCTTTATTTACTTCAATATTTCTATTATCATTCGTTACTTTTTCAGATTTCCATTCTGTTGTTGGTTTTAACCAATGGTCAACTCCGTTCAGTTTTACCTTTACCGGCATATCAAATTTAGCTACACAATTAGACCAATGATAACCAAAAGATCCGTCTTTAAAAATATATTCTAAAACCGGAATTTTAGTCGTCGTTAGATATTGGGCAAAAACTCTGTTAAAATTAATTCCAGACTGAGTATTAATATAATCTTCAATCTGTTTAGATGTAACTGTCTGATGATAAAAAGTACTGTTCAGCCCTCTTAAAATAGACTTCCACTTTGCATCGTCATTAATTATTTGACGAATCATATGCAACATATTGGCACCTTTTGGATACATGTCACCGGATCCTTCATTATTTACATCATAATGCCCTATAATTGGAATATCATTTTTAATATTTTTTCTACAACCTATCACATATTCGGCTCCAGCCTCTTTACCGTAATAATATTCCACAAAAAGGCTTTCCGAATAATTAGTAAAGCTCTCATGAACCCACATATCAGCAATGTCTTTATAAGTAATATTATTTGCAAACCATTCATGTCCAGATTCATGAACAATAATAAAATCAAATTTTAAGCCCCATCCGGTGCCACTTAAATCATGCCCTAAATATCCATTTTTGTACTGATTTCCATAAGTTACACTACTTTGATGTTCCATTCCTAAATAAGGAGCCTCCACCAATTTGTAACTATCTTCATAAAAAGGATAAGGCCCGAACCAGCTTTCAAAAGCTTTCAACATTCTTGGAGCATCTTTAAATTGTTCTTTTGCTAATGCTAAATTATCTCTTAAAACATAATAGTCACAATCTAAATTCCCTTTCTCTCCTTCATATTTTTCCGAAAAATTAACATAATCCCCAATGTTAATATTTACACCGTAATTATTTATAGGATTAGAAACATACCAATTAAATGTTTTTGTACCATCTTTTTGTTTTTTGACGCTTTGCAATCTTCCATTTGAAACGTCTGTTAAATCTCCCGGAACATTTACACTAATTAACATCTTTTCTACTTCATCATACATGTGATCTTTACATGGCCACCAAACACTGGCACCTAATCCCTGACATGATGAAGCTATAAAATCTTTCCCGTTTTTATCTTTTTTCCAGGTAATACCTCCGTCCCATGGTGGATTAACCGCTTCTTTAGGTTTTCCTCCAAACGAAACAATAATCTCTTTAACTTCTCCTACTTTCTGATCTGCAACCAACTGAACAAAAAAAGCATTTCCATCTCTTTCAAATTTCAATTCTTTTCCGTCCTGTGTCACTTTGTATATTTGCATTGGTTCCTGCAAATCAATCTGCATTTTCCTATACTCGTTTAAAACTGTATACCGAATTGTATTTGAACCTGAAATAGTCTTATCCTCCGGATTTACCTTTACATCCAAATGATAATACTTTAAATCCCACCATGCTTTTTCCTTTGTTATGCTTCCTCTCAACGTGTCCTGATGCGTAAACACTTTCTGTGACTTACTAAGAAGTCCTTGTGAGCTTGCGGTAAAAACTAGAAAAAAGGATAAAAAAATGATTATATAACTTTTCATCAATATAAAGTTTGAAATGTATAAATTAAAACGAATTTATAACAAAAGTAAACATTCAATTTTGTTTTAATTACATATTACAATCTAAAATCACAACATTTTGTAAAACAAAAAACCCTATCCATATAGAATAGGGTTTTCAAAGAAAGGCGACGACATACTCTCCCACAAAAATGCAGTACCATCTGCGCAGGCGGGCTTAACTACTCTGTTCGGGATGGGAAGAGGTGAGCCCCGCCGCAATAACCACCTTAAGGTCATTAGTTTTCAGTT